>JASLMY010000420.1 GCA_030746295.1 Alphaproteobacteria bacterium
GTGACGCACCTCTTCCGCGACGAGTATCGGATCCGCCAGGTCACCAAGGTCCAGGCCGACACGCTGGAGGCGTTGGCGGAGAAGCTGGACGACGTCGACCCGCAAGCCTTCCTCGCCATGGTCGTTGAATACAACGACGCCGTCGACACCGAGACCGCCTTCAACCCCGCCGTCAAGGACGGCCGCGGCACCACAGGCATCGAGCCGCCCAAGACCAACTGGGCCAACAAGCTCGACACGCCCCCCTACCAGGCCTTCGCCGTCACCTGCGGCCTCACCTTCACCTTCGGCGGCGTCCGCATCACCGCCGAGGGCCAGGTGCTCGACACCGAGGAACGGCCGATGCCGGGCCTCTACGCGGCGGGCGAGCTCGTCGGCGGGCTCTTCTACTTCAACTACCCGGGCGGCACCGGCCTCATGTCGGGCGCCGTCTTCGGCCGCATCGCCGGCAGCTCGGCGGCGGCGGCGGTGGCCAACGCCTGAGCCGCGCCGTCGGCCGGCTTGGGTCCGGCCCCGGCCCCCGGCGGCAAGCGGGTCGGGCAACGGCGGCAGGTGCTGTCCCAAATAGCTTTGAAGCTGCATAACTCATTGTTGATGGGTTCGCGAGCGCGCCGTGCGTGGAGCCATCAACAAGCTCGAGCGCACGGCGCGC
>JASLMY010000421.1 GCA_030746295.1 Alphaproteobacteria bacterium
GGGTCGCGAAGTTTGTCGTCGCGGGGTGGCGGGCCGTCGTAGTGATGTGGCTCGACGTTGGAAGCACCACCGGTCAGCAGAACGCCGTCGAGATGCGCCAGTAAGTCCTCGGGCGCCACGCGATCGCCGAGCGCCGGCAGCAGCACCGGCACCGCACCGGCGCCTTCGATCGCTGCGACGACGTATTTGTCGCTGGCGCCATGGCTCCGGTGGTTATCCTCGACGCGGAAATTGCAGCTGATGCCGACCAGCGGCGGCGGAGATGTCGTCATGGTCCCTTTCCCAGCATTGGCCCCGATCGGGAATCGGATCAGGCCGTGATCCCGACCCGGCCGCCTCGCCTCATTGCCCTTTGTCTTCGTCTTCCTGGATCGTATCGTGGAAATAGAAGAGCTTGGCGTCGACCTTGACGTTGACCCGCGGATTGCGGAGCGAGAGGTCTGTCGCCTTGCCTTGAGAATCGACCACCCGCCATTGCCTGAGCGTCAGCGGCGGTTCGGAGAAGATCACCGTGACCGAGCCTTCCTCGGGATGCTTCCGGTCACGGAAGGTGAGGGCTAGGACGCCCGGCGAGCGGACCACGACGACGACCTCGGTGCGGCGGTTGAGGTCGACCTCATCGGCCACCAGGACGCCCAAG
>JASLMY010000422.1 GCA_030746295.1 Alphaproteobacteria bacterium
CGGCGGACCTCAGCGTGTCTTGGACACCGGTCGCGTCGCGAAGTTCCGCAACAAGTTCAAGGACTTCAAGATCGGCTGAGCCCGTCCCGCTCAGGCCGCCTCGCCGGCCGAAAGCCGATCCAGCCGAGAGATTCTGACGAACAACCGCTCGCTCCGCTCGATCAGGTCCCTGAAACCCGCCGGCAACGCCTCGGTGCCCTGAGTGGCGTCGGCGAGGCAGACCTCGTGGCCGCCGAGGCGCCAGCGCTCCTCGCTGAGCTCGTCGCGGCTGAGCTCGCCCTCGTGCGCCGCCCGCATCGCCATCAGCCACGCCATCACCTGCGTCAGTCGTGCCGTCATGCGCATGCTTTCCACGCTGTAGGCAAGCGTCGCCTCGACGCCGAGCGCCGTAACCTCCGGACGGCTGCGCTCACCGAGATAGTGGCGCGCCTCCAGAACGAGCTGAAACGCTTCTTCGTAAGTGCTGGCAAAGAAGGCCGGCTGGGCGACGGTGGCGCTTTCGCTGCTGTTCTCGATCATGGCGATACCATAGCCCGTGGGTCCTGCCCCGGTGATTGGCCTGCCCTCATGCTGGCAGCCAATTATTAACAATTCCGACCGTCTTCCACACCTCT
>JASLMY010000423.1 GCA_030746295.1 Alphaproteobacteria bacterium
GTGATCAGGCCCGAGACGGTGAAGCCGACGAGGCCGGCGAAATAGGGGCTCGGGATGTAGACCATGCCGATCTTCGAAAGGTCGTGGCCGAGCGCTCGGATCGCCGCCGCCGCCACCGGCAGGCCCAGCGCCCAGAGCGGCCAACTCCGCGCCTGGCGCCCGCCGCGCTTCGCCAGCAGCATCACCGCCCCGACGATACCGCCGGTGCCGATGGCGATCGGCCAGGTCAGCACCTCGCCGAGCCAGAAGATGCCGAGCAGCGTGCCGAAGACCGGCGAGGTTGAGCTGAGCGTGCTCGAGACCGTCGGCCCCAGATATCGCATCCCCGCCAGCGCCAGGTTGGCCGAGAGCGCAGGCCGGAAGAGGCCGATGGCGACGAAGATCAGCACCGCAGGGTGCAGCCAGTACTCGAGCTTCAGGAAGAGGGGTGCCGCGAGCCAGAAGAAGACCGCCGACGAGCAGATGGAGACGGCGGCACCGGCGCGGGAATCCATGTAGTCGAGGCCGATGTTCTGGAACTGCGCCCCGATGGCGAAGAGCAACGCGGCGGCGAGCGACAGCAGGACAGGAAGCGCGTCGTCAAGCAAGGGTGTACTCGGGCGTTG
>JASLMY010000424.1 GCA_030746295.1 Alphaproteobacteria bacterium
TGCTGCATCGAGGAAGCGCCGCTCGTCAGCTCGTCCAGGCGCTTCGCCGGCCGCCACCCGGCGGCGATCGTCGCCGGTTGGCTCTGGCTGCACGCGCTCTATTACCTAGGCGTTTCGCCGGAGACCCTGGCCCGCCTCTACCGCTCCGCCCGGAGCTAGTTGGAAGCAATGGGGACCGCGTTCAGGCGCCAGTCGTAGGCGTGGTCCTCGATCCGCTCGACGCCGTCGAGCGCCGCCTCGAGCGGTGGCTCGGCATAGCGCTTCAGGTGCCGGATCACGCCCGTGTCGGTGCCCTCGAAGTCCTCTTGGAACCAGACGTAGACCGAGGAGACGACGAGACGCTCGCCCTTGACCATGACGCCGCGCGGATGGTTGACGAAAGCCCGTGCCGCCGCCTCCAGCAAGCGCTCGGTGTTGGCCCCGGTGAAGGCCTCGCCCTGCAGGTTCGGACAGCCGAGGGCAGCGCAGTTGACGGCATAGTGAATGCGCGGATCGCGCCAGATCGGCCTCAAGATCCGGTGCTCGACGTCGTTCAGGCTGAGTGCCACACCCGCGACCCGGAACAGCTTCTTGTCCCAGGGTCCGATGG
The DNA here is from genome assembly GCA_030746295.1 of Alphaproteobacteria bacterium. The sequence goes on from JASLMY010000424.1 coordinate 590, forward strand.
CGAAGAGGCCCG
>JASLMY010000425.1 GCA_030746295.1 Alphaproteobacteria bacterium
GTGGGAATGACGACGTGACAGGTCAGGACGCCATCTGCAGCTGGCCGAGGTCGGCGAGCTTCTGGTGGCGGAAGGCGCCCCAGAGTGCCGCACCTATGGCGCCGGCGTAGATCGAGTCGGGGTGGGTCAGGACCTCGACCTGGATCTTCTGTGCCACCATCTCCTCCTGCATCGCCGCCAACAGGCCTGAATCGCTGGCGAGGCCGCCGGTCATCAGCGCGCGGCCGTCCTTGAGCTTGGTCGCCTTCAACAGCCTGGCGAGACGGGTCGCCATCGACTGGTGGATGCCCTTGAGGATGTTCTGCGTCGAGATCCCGCGGCTGACCATGTTGATGACGTCGGTCTCGGCCAAGACGGCGCAGATGCCGGAGACCTTCTCCGGCGCGTCGGCCTCTCGCGACAGCTCACCGACTTCGTCCACCGCGACGCCCAGATAGCGCGAGATGTTCTCCAGGAATTGGCCGGAGCCCGAGGCGCATTGGCTCGTCATCTTGTAGGCCAGCACCTTGCCGTGCTCGTCGATGGAGATGGCGCGGCCGTGCAGCGCGCCGACGTCGAGGACGGCTTGCACGCCTGGCGTCAGGTAGACGCCGC
>JASLMY010000426.1 GCA_030746295.1 Alphaproteobacteria bacterium
CGGCATCGGCCTCATCTGGTCGCCGATCACCGTCGTCACCTTCGCCACCCTGGCGCCGCGCCATAGCGCCGAGGCGGCGTCGGTCTTCCACTTGCTGCGCAACATCGGCTCCAGCGTCCACATCGCCATCAGTGCGGCGCTGGTGGTCAGGAGCGGTCGTGCCAGCTATTCCGAGATCGTCGAGGCACTCAATCCCTTCAACGAGCGCCTGAACTACGACTCGGTCATGGGTAACTGGGACGTCGGCAGTCCCGACGGCCTGGCGGCACTGAGCGCCGAGGTCGGCCGGCAGGCCAGCATGATCGGCTACGTCAACGCCTACTACGCCTACGCCATTGCCGCCATGCTGGTGCTGCCGCTGGTGTTTCTGGCCAAGCGCCCGGTCGCGGCCGGTTGAGTGCGCGGAGCCGGCGGGCCGGAGCGGCCTTCAGAGGGCGAGCGGTTCGGCGGTAGCGACCAGGGTCGGGTCGTCGCGCCAAAGTGCGGGGTCGGCGTCGACGAAGACCTCGAGCTGGTTGCCGTCGGGGTCGTGGAAGTAGATCGACTTGCTGACGACATGGTCGCTGGTGTGGTCGATCTCGACGCCGTTCTGG
>JASLMY010000427.1 GCA_030746295.1 Alphaproteobacteria bacterium
CTCGGGCGTCGATGGCAGCTTGTGCAGGAGCAGCTGGTTCGTGGCCGGTATGCTGAGGGCGATGTCGGTGAAGGTGCCGCCGACATCGATGCCAAGATGGATTTCCATTCAGGCCGTCATTCAAATGAGACAAGGCGAGCGCACCGATCTTAGTCCAGCCTCGCGACCGGACAAAGAGAGCACCACCGCCGATCGGCCATCCCACCGGTCACCGCCGGGGGTTAAGATACAAGACGCCTCGCCGGGCATTGAGGCGAGAGCGAATAGGGAGGACCTCAGTGGCGGCACATATCATCGACATGACGGACAAGGTCGTGCTCATCACCGGCGGCAGCCGGGGCCTGGGCCGTGCGATGGCGCTGGGCTTCGCCGCGGCGGGCGCCGACCTCGCGATCAGCAGCCGCAAGCTCGAGAGCTGCGAAGAGACGGCACGCGAGGTCGAGGCGCTGGGCAAGCGAGCCCTGCCGGTCGCCTGCCACGTCGGCTACTGGGAACAGTGCGACCGGCTCGTCGACACGGTCTATGACACCTACGGCAAGGTCGACGTATTGATCAACAATGCCGGCATGTCGCCGATCTACGACCG
>JASLMY010000428.1 GCA_030746295.1 Alphaproteobacteria bacterium
GTCGCCGGCGATCAGGACGATGTGCCTGCCCGCTCCGGGGCCTTCGTCGCCGTCGTAGACCACGCGGTGGCCGGTACCCTGCGCAGCCGCATCCGAGACGCTCACCAGGGCCGCAAGGACCGGCATCAACCGACGTAGAACGCTCATTGCAGACTTCCTTCCTTTGCGCCCAGCCGCGCGAGCCTCACGACCCACACGATGATGGACATTCTAGAGCTACGAAGCGTCAGGCGGGCGAGGCTTCCCCGTAGAGGCTCGAAGAGAACTTCATGAAACGCAGCATCATCCGCATCGTCGCCACTTCGACACCCTCGGGGTCGCGCGCGGTCGAGTCGAACCACAGGTACTCGGTCTTCGGGCTCTGACCGAGCGCCGCGATGCGGGCCTCCAGCCCGGGATCCGGCTGGACCAGGTCCCGGACCCACAGGCGCGCCGCGCGGGCGTCGCCCTGGTCCACCTCGTAGCCGGCCATCGCCTGGATGACGTTGGCCGCGCCAGCCTGCGCGGCGGCGTTGTCTGGCCACTCCGTCAGCGCGGCCCGGAACCCGAAGCGGCACTCGCCGCCCAGGTGATGGATA
>JASLMY010000429.1 GCA_030746295.1 Alphaproteobacteria bacterium
CAAGCCGGCCGCCTGACCTCGACCGAGCTGATCGAGCGGCTGCTGGCCCGCATCGAGGCCTATGACGACAAGCTGCACGCTTTCATCGCCGTCTACGCCGAGGAGGCGCGGATGGCGGCGGCCGCGGCGGACCAGGCGATCCGGTCGGGTCATGCCGTCGGCCCTTTTCATGGCGTGCCCGTTGCCCTCAAGGACATCATAGATATGGAGGGCCGCATCACCACCGGCGGCTCCAAGGCCTGGGCCGACCGGGTCTCGCCGGTCACCGCGACCCTGGCGCGCCGGCTCATCGCCGCCGGCATGATCGTCATCGGCAAGACCCACACGGTCGAGTTCGCGATGGGCGGCTGGGGTACCAACACGCATATGGGGACGCCCTGGAACCCCTGGGACCTGGAGGTGCCGCGCACGCCCGGCGGCTCCAGCGCCGGCTCCGGCGTCTCGGTCGCGGCCGGGCGCCCCCCCGGGGGGCGCGGGCCACCCACCCGCCGGGCCGATGGTGTGGCCGCGGCCGGGGGGGGGGGTGCTGGGCAGAACACCCCCCACGGCCGGGTCAGCACC
>JASLMY010000042.1 GCA_030746295.1 Alphaproteobacteria bacterium
TGCCAGCCGTGACAAAGTTGGGGCTGACGGCAGGCGGACGGAGGGAAGAGCCATGGCCATCGGCGCTCACAAGATGGAATACGAGGTTCTGGAGGGCTGGGAGCGGCTGCCCGAAGGCTGGTCCTTCGTCGAGGTCGCCGGCGTCGCCGTCGATTCTTCCGACCGCGTCTACGTCTTCAATCGGGGCGAGCACCCGGTCATCGTCTTCGACAAGGAAGGCCAGTTCCTGAACGCCTGGGGCGAGGGCATCTTCACCAACGCCCACGGCATCTATATCGATGCGCAAGACAACCTGTTCCTGGCCGACAACTTCGACCACACCGTGCGCAAGATGACGCCCGAGGGCGATTTACTGATGACGCTGGGCGACACCGAGCATCCGGCCGAGACCGGTTTCAAGCTGGACAAGAGCCCGGTCTGCTGTGCCGCCGGCCCCTTCAACATGGTCACTAACGCTGCCGTCGGGCCGGACGGCGACCTCTTCGTCTCCGACGGCTACGGCAACGCCCGCGTGCACCGGTTCTCGGCCGAGGGCGAGCTGAAGGCTTCCTGGGGCGAGCCCGGCAGCGGACCCGGTGAGTTCAACCTGCCGCACGCCATCGCGGTCGACCGCTCGGGCCGCGTCTTCGTCGCCGACCGGGAGAATTCCCGCATTCAGATCTTTTCCAGCGAGGGCGAGCTCCTGGACATCTGGGCCTGGGTCAACCGGCCGGACGACCTTTTCATCGACGAGCAGGAGAACCTCTATATCGCCGAGCTGGGCTGGGCGATGCCGCCCGCGAAGACCGCACACTACCGAATGATGCACTACCCGCCAGTTGGACACGACCCGATCGCCCGCGTCACGATTTGCGATCTCGACGGCAACGTCCAAGCGACCGTCGGCGGCCCCAATCCGCTGCTGCCCGGCAACTTCATCGTGCCGCACGGTATCTGGGCCGATTCCAAGGGCGATTTCTACGTCGGCGAGGTGGTCAATACCGCCGGCGCGATCGACCACTTCGCGCCCATGACCTGCCATTCGTTCCAAAAATTCATCCGCTCGGGCTGAGGCCGGGCGGCGAAGCGTCGACCAAAGGAGGAGGAATTGATGCGTGTAACGGCCGCCGTGTTGCGCCAGATCGGTGCCCCGCAACCCTACGCCGAGAGCAAACCGATCAGCATCGAGGAGGTCGAGCTCGACCCGCCCGGCGAGGGCGAGGTCTTGGTCAAGGTCGGCGGCGGCGGCCTCTGCCACTCCGATCTCTCGGTGATCAACGGCGCCCGGCCGCAGCCGCTGCCCCTAGCCCTGGGTCACGAGGGTGCGGGCGAGGTCGTCGAGATCGGAGCCGGGATACGCGACATCGCCGCCGGCGACCGGGTCGTCTTCCAGTTCGGCGCCAGCTGCGGGCGCTGCCGGCGCTGCCTCGAAGGCCGGCCGCAGATCTGCGAGACCAATGCGATCGCCCGCGCCAAGGGCGAGCTGATGGGCGGCGGCAAGCGCTTCCGGGATGCCGACGGCAAGCCCTTGAACCATCACGCCGGCCTTTCCTGCTTCTCCCAATACACCGTCGTCGACCGGGGCTCGGTGGTGAAGGTGGATGCCGACATCTCCCTCGACGAGGCAGCGCTCTTCGGCTGCGCGGTGATGACCGGCGTCGGTTCGGTGTTGAACACGGCCCGCATTCGCGCCGGCGACAAGGTGGCGGTGATCGGCCTCGGCGGCGTCGGCCTGAACGGCATGCTCGGGGCCATCCTGGGCGGCGCCGGCCAGGTCATCGCCGTCGACATCAGTCCCAGCAAGCTGGGTCTCGCCCGCCAGCTGGGCGCGCATGAGACCGTGGACGCAACCGAGGCGGACCACGTCGAGCAGATCCGGGACCTCTCCGGTGGTGGCGTCGACTTCGCCTTCGAGTTCGCCGGCTCGGTCAAAGCGTTGGAGACCGGCTACAAGGCGCTTCGCCCCGGCGGCACCGTGGTCATCGCCGGCCTGGCGCCGGCGGATGCCAGCTTCGAGTTCTTGCCGGCGGAGATCGTCAGCGGCGAGAAGGGCATCCAGGGCAGCTACATGGGTAGCTGCGTGCCGGTGCGCGATATCCCGCGCTACATCGAGCACTACAAGCAAGGCCGCCTGCCGGTGGACCGGCTGATCAACCAGACGGTCGGCTATGACGAGCTGAATGTCGGCTTCGACCGGCTGACCGACGGCGAGACGGTGCGCCAGATCCTGCTGCCGAACGGCTGAGATGGCGGCGGCGAAGACGGACCCCCTGCTGGAGCCCTTTCGGCTGAAGGGGCTGACGCTCCGCAACCGGGTCATGAGCACGAGTCACGCCTGCGGCCTGGAAGAAGGCGGACTGCCGACGGCGGCCTATCAGGCTTACCACGAGGAAAAAGCTAAGGGCGGGATCGCCCTCAGCATGTTCGGCGGCTCCTCCAACGTCGCCCCCGACAGCCCCAACGTCTTCCGCCAGCTGAACGTCGCCTCCGACGCGATCATCCCGCACTTCCAGACCTTCTCCGAGCGGATGCACGCCCAGGGGGCGGCGCTGATGTGCCAGATCACCCACCTCGGGCGGCGCGGTGAATCCTATGCCGGCGACTGGTTGCCGACGATCGGGCCGTCGGCAGTTCGCGAGACCCTACACCGCAGCTTCCCAAAGGCGATGGACGAAGACGACATCGCCCGCGTGGTCAAGGCCTTCGGCGATGCCGCCTGGCGTTGCCGCGAGGGGGGCCTCGACGGCATCGAAACACTGGCCGGCGGGCATCTGATCGGGCAGTTCCTGTCGCCCACCACCAATCGGCGCAGCGACCGCTTCGGCGGCAGCCTCGAGAACCGCTGCCGCTTCGGCCTCATGGTCTACGAGGAGATCCGTCGCCGGGTCGGCGACGAGTTCGTGGTCGGCTTCCGCTACGTCGTCGACGAGGGCAGTGAGGATGGCCTCGGCTTCGACGATTGCGTCGAGATCGCCCGGGTCTTCGAGGGCTCGGGCCTGATCGATTTCTTCAATGCGGTCTATGGCCGCATGGACACGGCCCTGGCATTGGCGGTCGACAACATGCCGGGGATGGCCTCGGGCATGGCGCCGTGGCTGACGCCGGTGGCCGCCTTCCGCCGCGAGGTCGGCCTGCCGGTCTTCCACGCCGCCCGCATCGCCGACATCGCCACCGCGCGGCACGCGATTAGCGAGGGGCTGCTCGACATGGTGGCGATGACCCGGGCCCATATCGCCGACCCGCACATCGTCACCAAGCTGGCCCGGGGCGACGAGGACCGCGTCCGCCCCTGCGTCGGCGTCACCCACTGCATGAGCGTGCACCGCCCGACTTGCATCCACAACGCCGCCACGGGGCGCGAGCTGAGAGAGCCGCACGACATACCGCCGGCGGCGCGGCCGAGACGCAAAATCGTGATTGTCGGCGGCGGACCGGCCGGGCTGGAGGCGGCGCGGGTCGCGGGCGAACGCGGACACGAGGTCGCGCTCCACGAGGCGACGAGCCGCCTCGGCGGCCAGATCCAACTGGCGGCCCGGGCGAGCTGGCGCCGCGATCTCGTCGGCATCGTCGACTGGCGGGCGGCGGAGCTCGATCGCCTCGGGGTGGCCGTCCATCTCAACAGCTACTTGGAGCCGGCCGATATCGAGGCGTTGGCGCCCGAAGTGGTCATCGTCGCCACCGGCGGCCTGGCCGACCTCGACTGGCTGCCGGGTCGCGAGCATGCCACCGATATCTGGCAGGCGCTGACCGGCGAGGTGCCTGCCGGCGGCGAGGTCGTAGTCTACGACGGCACCGGCCGTCACGCCGCCGCCACTGCGGCCGAGCGCTACGCCATGGCCGGCCGGACGGTCGCCTTTGCCGCCATCGACGATCAGCTGACGCCGGAGATGAACTACGCCGAGCGGGTGATCTGGAAGCGCCGGTTCTACGAGTTGGGCCTGGAGACCGCGCTCGACCAGCGCCTCGTCGAGGTCGCCACAAGCGGCAACCGGCTCCGGGCCGTCTTCCGGAACGAGGTCACCGGCTTCGAGACCGAGCGGTTGGCCGACGAGGTCGTGGTGGCGCACGGCACGGTGCCGGTGGACGAGCTCTACCAGGCGCTCGCACCGATGGCGGCGAACGGGGGCGTCACTGACATCGACGCCTTGCTAACCGGCCGGCCGCAGCCGGAAGACAAGAACCCCGACGGCGCCTTCGCGCTCTACCGTATCGGCGACGCGGTCGCCTCACGCAACATCGCCGCCGCCGTCTACGACGCGCTCCGCCTCTGTCGGACGCTCTGAGAGGCGCACGGGAGACCGAACGATGGAGAAGACGAGATGCGCCACCGCCATCATCAATGCCTTGGAGGCGCTCGGGACCGAGATCGCCTTCGTCTATAACGGCCACGGCAATTGGGCCCTCCTGGACGCGATCGCATACGAAAGCGGCATAAAGGGGGTCGCCTGTCGCGGCGAGGACCAGGCCGTCCACATGGCCGACGGCTACTATCGTTCGGGCGCCGGTGCCGGCATCCCCCTGGTATGCACTTCGGTCGGGCCTGGAAACATGAACATAGCCTCGGCCCTGGCGACCGCCTTCTTCGAATCCTCAGGGATGCTGGTGCTCGCCGGTGCCGGCTCGACGCACTGGCTAGAGCAGGGCGGCATCGAGGAGTTCTACCGCTACGCGCCCGACGAATGGATTCAGACGGTCAAGGCCTACACCAAGAAGGCGGTGATGGTGAGCCGGCCCGACACCGCGGTCGACACGGTCTTGCGGGCGTACAAGACCGCGGTCACCGGTCGCCCGGGCCCGGTCGTGGTGCAGTTGCCCTTCGATATACAGCATTCCGACGTGGTGGCGGGCGACCTGTCCCAGGCCAGGCAGATGGTGGAGGTCCGTCCACCCGGGCCGGACCCGAGCGCCATCGAGGCGGCGGCGAAGCTGATCGCCGCGTCCGAGCGGCCGCTCGTCTTCGTCAGCGGCGGCATTCGTCATGCCAAGGCGCACGAGGCGCTCGAGACCCTGGTGGAGCGCTTCGGCCTGCCGGTCGGCACGACCGCGATGGGCAAGGGCGCCTATCCGGAAGACAAGCCCCTCTGTCTCGGTGCCGTTGGACGCGCCGGAACCGGACACGCCAACCAGGCCGCCCAGGAATGTGACCTGCTGCTCGCGATCGGCACTCATTTCAGCGACGTCGACACCGGCGGCTGGACCCTCTTCGATATTCCGGGTGGCACGAAGCTCGTCCACATCGACATCGACGTTGGCGAGATCGCGCGCGTCTACCCGACCGAGATCGGCATCGTCTCGGATGCCCGGCTAGCCTTGCTTCCGCTGATAGAAAAGCTGGATGGGTTGTCGCTGGCGCCCGAGCGCTGGCAATCCTGGCGGGCTGAGATCGCCGGTTGGTGGGCGGACTGGGAGCAAGAGGTGGCGCCATCGCGAACCGAGGCGACGTCGCCGCTTACCTACGCCTATGTCTGCCACAACGTCAGCGAGGCGCTAGGCAAATTGGCGCCCGAGGCCTCGGTCTTCGTCGACACCGGGCATCTCTTGTCCTTTGCCCCGCCGTTCTTCAAGACCGTGACGCCGCACTTCCACCACTGCGGCTTCTTTCACAAGATGGGATGGAGCCTGCCGGCGGCACTGGGCGCCCGCCTGGCGCGACCCGACCATCCCGCCATCGCCGTGCTGGGCGACGGCTCCTTCGTTTTCGCCAACTCCGTTCTGGCGACGGCCTACGAGCTCGACATCACCGTCATCGCCATTCTGCTGAACAACAAGTCGTTGCAGATCGAGCGCGAGCTGATGGAGCGGCTCTATGGCCGCAGGGCCTTCGTCGACTACACCGATGCGAGGACGGGCGAGATGTGGGGCCCCGATTTCCTGAAGATCGCCGAGGCCATGGGCGCCGGGGCGACCAAGGTGGATACGCCCGAGGCGTTGATACCTGCCCTTGAAGAGGCCCTGGCCTCCGGCGTCTCACACGTGATCGACGTCGAAATAGACGTGACGACGCCCGGCTACCGCAGCGTCTGGTACCCCTATCCCAACGACTTCTGGGCCGCCAAGGACGGGTAGGCGCCGGCTCTCGAGGTTTTCATTCGCCGTCAGTCACCATCTCGAACCCGTTGGCATGGCACGCGGCCTGCCCGAGGACCGAGCGGCACGGCTACTCGGCGGCGATGGCACCGGGATCCCGAGCTGCCGCCGTCTCGCGGACGAGCCAGACCGCGGTGTCGTGGAAGGCGACCCCGCCCGCTGGCGCCACTGGCACATCGGCGGTGAGCTGGTTGATGCCCAGGCCGTCGCCAAAGTCGCGGCCGGGCCAGATGCCCTCCGCGACCACCACCCCGGGCTGGGTGCCGTCGACGATGCGGGCTTCCAGCACCAGCTCGCCGCGCACGTTGCCGAGGCGCACCGGATCGCCCTCACCGACTCCCAGTCGCGCGGCATCGTCGGGATGCAGCATTGCGGTGGGCCGATCCTCCTTGAGGCGGGAGCCCGGCGTCTCGCTGAACGAGGTGTTGAGGAAGCGCCGCGCAGGCGGTGCCACGAGGCGCATCGGGTGGGCCTCGCTTGGGGCGTCGGTCGCCTCCCAGTGATCGGGCAGTGTCGGCATGCCGGCGTGGTAGGGGCCCAATTCGTCCCACCGGGGCTTGAAGCGGAAGCGCCCCTGCGGGTTGGGAAAACCGGTCAGGAAGTGCATGCGCTCGAACGCTTCGGCGCAGTCGATCCAGCCCTTGGCGGCGGCTTCGTCCGCGCCGCCCTTGCCCGAAGTGCGCAGCGTCGCGTCCACCAGCTCCCAGGCGCTCATGGCGAAGCCCGGATGGTCGCCCCCTAGGCGCTTGGCGAGGCCGCAGATCACCTCGTGGTTGCTGCGTGCCTCGGCGTGAGGCTCGATCACCTTGCGCCCGATGGTGAGCGCGGTGTGTCCCCAGCCCATGTAGAGGTCGTCGTGTTCCAGGAAAGTGGTGGCCGGCAGCACGATATCGGCGCAGCGGGCCGTCGAGGTCATGAACTGCTCGTGCACGCAGAGAAAGAGATCGGGTCGGGTCAGCCCGGCTCGCACCTTGCGGCTGTCGGGCGCCACGTCGGCGGAGTTGGCGTTCTGCATCAACATCGCCGTTACCTGCGGGCCGCCGGCTAGGGCGTCCGTCTCGCCCGCGAGCACGGCGCCGATGCGCGACTGGTCCAGGATGCGCGTCGCGGGGTCGATGCGGTCGAGTCCATGGGCTAGCGTCAGATCGAGGCCCCACCCTTCAAGGTGGGCAAAGAAGGCACCGCCGCCCTTCTGCTTCCAGGCGCCGGTCAAGGCCGGCAGGCAGGTCACCGCATGCATTGCGGCGGCACCGTTGCGGGCACGGGTGAAGCCCAGGCCGAGGCGCAGGAAGGCGCGGTCCGCGTGCCCGTAGGCCCGCGCAAAGTCGACGATTTCCTCCGCTGGCACGCCGGTGATGGCGGCGGCCCAGTCCGGAGTCCGGGTGGCGATGTGCCGGGCGACGGTATCGTCGAAATCGGTCAGGCGCGCGAGGAAGTCCTGGTCGGCAAGTCCTTCGGCCAGGATCACGTTCATCATGGCGAGGGCCAGCGCGCCGTCGGTGCCCGGGCGCAGGATGATGGCCCGATCGGCGCTCTCGACCGTCGGCGTTGCGTAAACGTCGATCACGGCGAGCTTGGCGCCGCGCTGCTTGCGCGCACGCTGGATGTGGGACATCAGGTTGACGTTGGTGGCGACCGGATTGCCGCCCCAGACCACGATCAGGTCCGCATCGGCCGCCTCGCACGGATCAACCCCGCGCACCTCGCCGACACCGGCGCGCCAACCCGATTCCGATGGCGTGATGCAAATGGTGGTCTTCTGGCGCGAATAGCCCATCGCATGGGTCAGGCGCTGTTGGCCGTAGCGCTGGATGAGGCCCAGGGTCCCGCCCGAGTGATAGGGCCAGACCGTTTCGGGTCCGTGAGTCTGGGCGGCGCGGGTGAAGGCCTCGGCGACCTCGTCCAGGGCGTCGTTCCAGGAAATCGCCTCGAATTGACCTTCGCCCCGGGCGCCCACCCGGTGCAGCGGTTGGGACAGGCGGTCGGGATGGTGCACGCGTTCGGCGTAGCGGGCGACCTTTTCGCACACCACGCCGGCGGTGAACGGCAAGTCCCGGGCGCCCCGGACGCGGCCGATGCGCTGGGGACCGAGTCGCTCGACCTCGAGCGCGCAAGCGCTCGGGCAATCGTGCGGACAGGCACTGCGGACAAAGTCGGCGCTCATGTCGTGCTCCTCAACCGGCATTCCATTTCCGTCGATCAGGTCTCGGCCAGCTTCTGCTCCAGATCGTGCCGTTGGATCTTGCCGCTGGTCGAGCGGGGCAGGTCGTCGAAGGCGATGAAGCGGACTTCCTTGGGCTGCTTGTAGCCGGCGAGGCCGGCCCGGCAGAGGCTCAGGATCTCGGCCTCCGTCAGGCTGTCGTCGCGCCTGGCCACGAAGGCCACCGGCACCTCGCCCCAGCGCGCGTCCGGCTTGCGGACGACGACGGCGTCCGCGACCCGGGGCTCGGCCATGATCACGCTCTCGATCTCGGCCGGGTAGACGTTCTCGCCGCCGGACTTGATCAGGTATTTGACCCGGTCGACGAAATCGAGGCTGCCGTCGGGCAGGCGGCGGAAGACGTCGCCCATGTGGAACCAGCCGCCGCGAAAGTCCTGCGCGTTGGTCTCGTCGGCGTTCCAATAGCCGGAAAAGAGCGTCGGTCCGCGGATTGCGATTTCGCCGGGCTCGCCATCGGCGACATCGTTGTCTTCGGCGTCGACCAAGCGGATCTCGCAAAAGCTGCTCTGCCGCTTGGCCATGTTCTCAGGTGCCACGCCAACCGGCAGGGTGGAGCCGTTGGCCGGCGGCAGCCCGGTCTCGGTGGCACCGAAGGTGTTGAGGAAGGGCGCGTCCAGAAGCTCGGTGATCTCGGCGATCTGCTGGCGCGGCACCAAGTCGGCCATGGCGCCGATCATGTTCAGGCCCTTGGGCTTCACGCCGCGTTCCTTCAGCTCACGGATGAAGGGCTTGACCATGCCCGGCATCAGGATCATCCAGTGCATCGCCTCCGCCTCGATGATCTCGATCAGGGCGTCGGGCTGGTAGCCGTCGATGACGTGGACCTTGCCGCCCCGCATCAGGGTGGCGAGCGCCTGATCGGTCGAGGCCATGTGGTAGAAGGGCGCCCAGGCGACGAAGGTGTCGTCGGAGGGAAACGACAGCTCGGCGGCGAAGACGGAGGCGCGGGCCAGCATCGCCCGGTGGCTGATCACGGCACCCTTGGGCAGGCCGGTGGTGCCGCTGGTATAGAGGATCACGACTCCATCTTCGGGGTCGATCGCGACCCTGGGCTCGGTCTCGTCACTATCGGCGATCAGGCGTTCGTAGTCCTCGCCGAGGACGACGCGCTCGGCCGAGCCGATCTCCAGGCGGTCGAGCGCGGCCACATAGTCGGCCTGGCAGATCACCACATTCGGCGTGATCAGGTTGAGGCAGTGGCTGAGCTCGCGGTCGGCCAGGCGCCAGTTTTGCGCCGCCGTGATGGCGCCGAGCTTCGCCGCCGCCAGCTCGACCTCGACATATTCGAGGCGGTTTTGTGCCAGCATCGCGACCCGGTCGCCGTGGCCGACGCCCATGGCGGCGAGGCCGTTCGCCAGCCGGTTGATGCGGGCGTTGAGCTCGCCGTAGGTGAGCCGGCGCGCGCCGTCGACGACCGCGGTTCGCGCCGCCGCCGCCTCGGCACGGGAGCGGAAGACGGCACCGATGCTGGTCTGGGACGCCGCCCCGACCACGGCCGGCGGCTTATAGACGTCACTCATGGGCCTGCCCCGTCTCTCACTCGGCGGCGACGCTTTCCAGCTCCTCCTCGGGCCGGAGGTGCGCCCCCTGCTTGCGGAGCTCGGACTGCAGGCCGCGGACTTCGAGGTCGCGTGGGGCGACGTCGGCGCCCACGGACAGCGCCGCGGCGATGCCGGCGGCGTGGCCGGTCAGCCAGCACTGCGGCACTTCGCGCATGAAGGTGTGGGTCTGGGAATCGGTCGCCATGTGCCGTCCGGCGACCAGCAGGTTGTCGACCTCGGTCGGCAGCAGGGAGCCATAGGGCACCGAGACGTTGGGGAAGTTCGGTCCCAACGGCGGGCTGATGCCGACCTCGTCGCTATGCACGACGCCGGTCTTCCAGGCTTCGCCCGTCATCATGGTGACGCCCTTGAGGCGCCGGCTGTGGCGGGCGCCGAGCTGCGGGGCGGTCAGCATGACCCAGGCGTTCTCGAAGCCGGGTGCGGCCTTGCGGTAGTAGTCGAGGAGCTTGACCAGGGCCTCGCGCGAGACGATCTCGACCGCGGTCAGATCGTCGACGTCGGTGACCGAGAAGCCGGAGAAGCGGGGCCCCATGAAGACCACCACGTCGTCGCGCCAGGCCGGCATCGGCAGGATGAAGTTGCCCGTCTCCTCACGTCCCTTGGCCATGAACTCGCGGAAACCCTCGGGCTCCTCGTCCTGGAAGCGGAACCAGCGGGGGATATCGACACCGGCCCAGAGGAAGGCCGTGTTGGCGCAGTGGTGGATGTGGTCGCCCTCGATGTCGCCCTCGTAATCGGCCCCGCTCTGGGCGTACATGTCGCCGTCGCCGGTGGTGTCGACCACGGTTTTGGCGAGGACCGCCCTGCGACCCTCCTTCGATTCGAAGATGGCACCCTTGAGGACGCCGTCCTCGACGATGGGTGCTGCCATCCAGGTGTGCAGCAAGAGGTCGACGCCCGACTCCAAAACCATGTTCAGGGTCTCGAGTTTCAGCCATTCCGGATCGATCATCGGCGCCCAGGTGACGACGCCGCGGAAGGCGCTGTAGCGCTTGTCCCACTGCTTGACGACGCTCTCGTCACGGCTGCCCCAGTGCTCCTTGGGCGGGCCCAGGATCGCGTCCTTGGGCAGGCGGTCCAGCAATTCCTCGGCCACGCCCTTGATCACGTGGTTGCCGCTCCAATCGGTCATGCGGTCGATCCAAATGACGAGACCGCCGGTGGCGAGCCCACCCAGGTGGTTGTAGCGCTCGGCCAGGACCACGCTGGCACCGGTGCGGGCAGCACCCACGGCCGCCGCGGTCCCGGCCGGGCCGCCGCCGACCAGGAGCACGTCGGTGGTGGCAAAAACGGGGATGTCCCGGGCCGGCTCGCGTACCGTGCCGAGGCCCTCTCGCGATTTGTGTGGCACCGCCCCACCGGCGTCGAAGACGCCCAACTGGTCGGAAAATTCGCGGTCGCTTTTGGTCATGGGCCTGCTCCCAGGGTTGGCGGCCGCCTGGGCCGCACGACGCTCACTCCCCCAAATATCCGTGAGCCCTCGTCAGATAAGGCCATTCTAGCGCCTCTCCGACACACTGGGGAACCGCCCAGCCGTTGAGATCCAGACGCGCTCATGCCAATAGTGGACGAGGATCGGCAACCGGGAGACGCGGGATGATCTCGGAGGCGGAGCGGCTGGAAGCGCCGGCGCTCGTCGTCGTCGACATGCAGAACGATTTCGTCCGCGAGGGCGCGCCGCTGGAGGTGCCGGACGCGCGCGCGACGATCCCCGCGCATCAGGCGCTGATCCGGCGCTTCCGCGAACTAGAGCGGCCGATCGTCTACACCAAGTTCCTCAGCACACCCTATCCGAGCCTGCTTTGGAACTGGTCGGAGGTCTGCGCCCCGCCGACCAAGTGCTGCTGGAAGGGCCACATGCGTGGCTATGGCGACATGAACCGCGAGCTCGACTGCTCGGACGTCATCGACGAGATCTATCCCGAGACCGACGACCTGATCGTCGAAAAGCACGGCTACGGCGCCTTTCACGGCACCCCGCTCGACAACATGCTGCGCGTCCTCGAAGTCCGTTCGCTCGTCGTCACCGGCACGGTGACGCAGATCTGCGTCGAGGAGACGGCGCGCGAGGCCTTTCACTACGGCTATCGGACGACGCTGGTCGCGGACGCGGTTTCCTCCTTCGAGCCCGAGCTCCACGCCGCGACGCTGAAGAACTTCGCCATGAAGTTCGGCTGGGCGATGCGAAGCGACGAGGCCTTGGCCCTGCTCTAGCCTAGTCCCCGGCGGCGACTGCCCTCCGGTTCAGCCGTCGGCCGGGGCCGAGGACGAGGTAGGGCAGCAAGGCGGCAAAGCAGGCCAGCACGAAGATCTTGTTGATGAACCAGTTGGTGCTCCAGATCGTCCATTCGGGTGCATCGAGGAAGAGCCAGAACTTGGTGACGATGATGGCGATTTCGACCACCGAGACGGCGACGGCCAGCCAGTAGGTGTAGGCCGGCCGGCGGAGAAGCGCCCAAGCGAGCCAGAGGTGCGCTACCCACCAGAAGTCCCAATAGATGTAGCTGGCGAGAGCCGCGCCATCCCAAAGCGCATAGGCGGCCGGGAAAGCGAACTTGATGACCAGCGTCCAGGCCGCCAGCACGATCAGGTAATGGGCGAAGAAGACGACCACCGGCGGGATATGCCTCAGCCTAGGCGCCGCGCCGCGTCGGCGGTGAATTCAGGGATCGCCAAGCCGTAGGGGCAAGCACCCCGGCAAGCCTGATGGGAACAGTCGAGGCATGCCGTGGCACCCGGCTCGAGGGCGGCATAGTCGGCCCGGGCGAGGCGACGGTCGCCATAGTCGACGTCGTACATCCGGGTCCTGAGCACCTCGGCGATCTCGACCCCCTCGGGGCAGGCGCCCTCGCAGGCGCCGCAGCCGGGCCGGCAGTAGCGGGCGTCTTGCAGGTAGGCATAGCGGGCCAAGAGCGGCAGATCGTGCTCGCGGCTGCCGTGGCGGGCCGGCGTCGTGACGTATTCGTCGATCTCCGCCTTGCCGGTCATCGAGATCAGCAGGGCGTCGACGCGGGGGCTCTCCAGGACCCAACGAAAGGCGGCCTGGGCGAAGCTCCGGCCGTCGCGCTCGTAGGCGCGGATGTCGTTGAGGCGTGCGCCCATCAGGGTCTTCATGGCGATGACGCCGATGTTCTTGGCCTTGGCCTTGTCGAGGACGCGCGGCAGCTCCGGCTGGATGGCGACGAAGTGGAAGAGATGGCGCAGCCGGTCGGCGAAGTCGGGGTCCTGGGCGAAGCTGTAGGCCGAGAGGACGACGTCGACGAGGTCCTGGTCGATGGCATAGTCGAGGCAGCGGGCGAGTTGGCTGCCGTGCCCCGACATGCCGCGAAAACGGATCTTGCCCTGCCGCTTGGCGAGCTCGGTGAACTCCCGCCATTCCTGGTTCTGCATCCGCGCGACGTCGTTGACGGCGTGGTTGAAGTAGATGTCGACGTAGTCGGTGCGAAGCCGCCTGAGGCTGCCCTCCAGTGCGGCCATCATCTCAGGTACCGTGTCGCTCGCCCAGGCCTTGGTCTTGGAGCTCAAGATCACCTTGTCGCGCTGGCCCGCCAGCGCCACGCCGATGGCCTCTTCCGCCGAGCCCCAGCGATAGCTCTCGGCGCTGTCGAAGAAATTGACGCCGCGGTCCAGGGCATGGCGGACGAGGGCGGGGTCGGCCGAACTGGAGGAGCCGAAGGATATCTCCGAGACCTTAAGGCCCGTGCGCCCCAGCGTCGGGTAGCGGCGGATGCCGGCGCCCGGCGATGCGGCGGCGCCCTCGCCGGCATAGAGCCCGGCGGTCGCCGCAACTCCTAGGCCTAAGAACTTACGCCGGTCGAGCTTGGCCATCCCGGTCCTCCGCCACAACACAGGCCCCCTTGCGTCAAAACTTAGGGCTTGCGTTGGACGTGTTCAACGCAGGCTGCGGTCTGTTCTAGAGGCGGGCCATCACCTGGCGGGAGAATTCCTGCGCGAAGTGCCATTTCTCATCGACGCCGCTGGCGAACATCAGCTCCTGCAGGCCCTCGGCCTCGAGAGTGCGGATCTGCTCGATCAGCTCGTCGGCGGTACCGACGAGGCAGGTATCGCGGATCAACTGCTCGTCGATCAGCTCGGCCTCGCCCGGGTGCAGGTAAGTGTAGTGGTATTCGTGGGTGCGGAAGTGGCGGTGCTCGGGCGGTACGTCCTCGACGAGCGCGCAATAGGGCTTCCAGAGCCGCTTCAGGAAGTCCGGCGGCTCCAGGCCGCGCTCGTGCACATGGTCGTAGAAGTAATAGACGCTGGCCATGACGTTGGCGCCGATCATTCGGACGATCCGCTCCGAAGCCACCTCCTCGCCCGGCTCCAGCAAGACGATATTGGTGAGGGCGCAGTTCAGAAAGCCGTCGATCGCGCGGTTCGCCCGCGCGGCACCCTGGCGGACATGGGCCATCGCTTCGGCGACTGCGATGCCGCGCGGCGGAATGGCGAAGACGAGGCCGTCGCCGTATTCGCCGGCGAGGCCCATGGCCCGGGGCCCGAAGCCCGAGACGTAGAGCGGGATCTTGGGCTCCAGGTTCATGTACTTGTACTCGTGCATCAGCATCTTGATCGGCCGTGTCACGCCCTCGAATTCGTAGTCCACGACCTCGCCGCGCAGAAGCGCGCTCAGGACCTTGAGATAGGCCTCGTAGTCTTTGATCCGCATCGGCTTCTGACCCATGGTCCGGGTCGCGGTGTTGCCGGTGGCGATGCCGAGATGGACGCGGCCGGGCGCGATCCGGTTCAGTGTCGCCATGGCGGCGACCTGCACTGGTGGAATCCGCGTGCCGGTAATCGCGGTGCCGGGGCCGAGGCGAAGCTTCGTCGTCTGTTTTGCCGCCAGCGCCATGACCGCATAGCAGTCCGAGAACAGCATCTGGCTGTCGGTGACCCAGACCGAGTCGTAGCCCAGGTTCTCGGCGTGGGTGAAGAAGCCGATCTCGTCGATGTTGGCCATCACGCAGATGCCGAACTTCATCGCTGTTCTCCTCGTTACTCGGAAACGGGTGGAATTAGACCTTGGGGATCACCTCGGACATCGCGAGACGCATCGAGGCCTCGGCGGCGCCCGCGTCGATGCCGCCGACGTTGAACCAGAGCACTAGCTCGGTCAGGCCGAAGCGCTCCTTCATCTCGCGCAAGCGGTCGACGCAACGGTCCGGGTCGCCGACCACCACGGCGCCGAATTCGTGCAGCTTCTCGAAGGCCAAGAGGCCCATCTCGCGGGTCCGTTTGCCCTCGCGCATGCCGAGCTCGTAGCCGGGCACGGTTTCCGGCTGGCCCTTCAGCGCCACTTGGTGGCTCGCCACCTTGTTATAGAACCACTCGACGTGCGGCGCGTAGCGCTCGACCGCCGCCTCCGTCGTCTCATCGACGAAGAAGGGCACCAGCATCATCCGCTCCGCCGCCTTGGGATCGCGGCCGTGCTCTTGGCAGAGCGTCTCGTAGCGCGCCAGTTGCTCCTCCAGCGCTTCCATCCAGCGCTCGCGATAGATGCGGTAGGTGAAGGGCGTGGCGAGCTGCATGTGCCAGCCCTCGGCGGCCGCGACTTCGAAGCTCTCCGGTGAAATCGCCGCCTGATAGACGGGCGGATGCGGCGCCTGCACCGGCTTCGGCAGTACCTCGGTCTCGACCGGCACACGCCAATAGCGGCCGAAATGGGTGATCTTCTCTTCGGTCCATGCCTTCAGCACCATCTCCATGCCCTCGGCGAACATGGCCCGACTCTCGGCCATGGGCAGGTCGAGGCCGGCGAACTCGTGCGGCTGATAGGCGCGGCCGACGCCGAATTTCAGGCGCCCGTGCGAGAGGACGTCGATCAGCGCGAAGTCGGAGGCGGTCCGGAGCGGGTGATTGAAGGGGATGACGACGATCGCCGTGCCGATGGCAACGCGGCTCGTCTGCCGGGCGATCGCCGCCGCCAGCACTTGTGTCGAGGTGACGGTGCCGTAGGTCGAGAACAGGTGCTCGGCGATCCAGACGCTGTCGTAGCCGAGTTCTTCCGCCAGGACGTATTGGCGCATGTCGGCATCGAATGCCGCCACCCGCTTCGACTGATCGGGAATCTGGCTCAGGCTGAAGGTGCCCCACTTCATGCATCCGCTTCCCGCTGCGCCGGCCCGCCGCCGGCCCGAAACATGGTGCGTCGATCGGCACGGCCGGTCAAACGTGGGCGTGGCGACAGGGCCGAGACGTCAGTTCGGAAAGCTCTCGGCTCTGCCCTTCGGAAACTGCTGCTCCCATTCCTGGCCGTTGAAGGGCCGGACCGTAGTCTGGGCGATGGTGCCCGGGTCGAGGCAGCGGGCGTTGACGTTGATGCCGTCGGGGTGCGAGCGCGGCACGTAGAAGGACTTGATGCCGCAGTGGCTGCAGAAGAGGTGACGGGCGACGCCGGTATTGAAGGTGTAGGTCGTCAGGCTGTCCTCGCCTTGAAGCAAGCGAAATCGCTCCTTCGGCACGGTCATGCCGAGATAGCCCGACTTGGCGCAGACCGAGCAGTTGCATTCCGAAAGGTTGAGCTCCGCCGGGGCCTTGACCTCGAACCGGACCCGGCCGCAATGACAGCCGCCCTTGTGCGTCACCATTCTGCTTTCTCCCTCGCTGAAGTCGGCCAACACTATAGCAAGAGCGGATCCTCGGCCTCCTCAGACCAATTCTCGACAAACAGAGTCGAGGATTTCCAACATCTGGTCGACCTCTTCCCGCGGCAGGGTCAGGGCCGGCATGAAGCGCAGGCTGTCGGGGCGCGGCGCGTTCAGCAGCAAGCCGGCCGCTAATGTAGCTTCCACGATCGCCGGTCCGATCTCGCGGCCGAGGTCCAAGGCCAGCAACAGGCCCTTGCCCCGAACCTTGCCGAAGCCGTGGCGGGCGGCGAGCCCTTCCAAGCCCTGCGTCAGGTAGGCGCTTATCTCGCGCACCTGGGCGAGGAAGCCGGGCTGCATCAGCTCGGTCAGGACGGCCAGGCCTGCCGCCATCATCAGCGGGTTGCCGTTGAAGGTGCCGCCCTGGTCGCCCGGCTGGAAGCAGCAGACTTCCTCCCGGGCGAGAAGTGCCGCCAGTGGCACGCCGCCGCCCATGCCCTTGCCGAGGCTCATGATGTCGGGTCGGATGCCGGCATGCTCGAAGGCGAAAAGATGCCCCGTCCGGCCCATGCCGGTCTGGATCTCGTCCAAGATCAGCAGGATGCCGTGCTGGTCCGTCAGCGCGCGCAGGTCCCGTAGGAAGTCGTCGCCGGCGGAAATGACCCCGGCCTCGCCCTGGATCGGCTCCAGCATCACCGCCGCCGTCCGATTGGAGATCAAGGCCTCGACCGCGGTCAGGTCGCCCAGGGGTGCCTTCGGAAAACCGGCGACCTTGGGCTCGAAGAGGGCCTCCCATTCGGTCTTGCCCGAGGCCGACATGGTCGCGAGCGTGCGGCCGTGGAAGCCGTGCTCCATAGTGATGATCTCGTGCGCGCCGTCGCGATGGATGGCGCCCCATTTCCGCGCCAGCTTGATGGCACCCTCGTTCGCCTCGGCGCCGTTGTTGGCGAAGAAGACCCGGTCGAGGCCGCTGGCCTGGCTGAGCTCGGCGGCGAGCCGGAGCATGGGCTCGTTGAAGTAGGCCGGGCTACAGTTGATCAGCTTGCCTGCCTGCGCCGAGATGGCGCGGACCAAGACTTCCGGGCTGTGGCCCAGGCAGTTGACGGCCCAGCCCTGCACAAAGTCGAGATAGCGCTTGCCCGCACTGTCGGTCAGCCAGGAGCCGGCGCCTTCGGTAAAGACCGTGGCCGGCCGATTGGTGATTTTCATCAATGGCTCGACGGATAGTTCGCCAAGTTTCGTCATCTTCCCTGTCTCCTCTGCTGGCGCTGCCGAGGCCGGAGGAAGACGGAATCCCGTGCGACCGATGGCTCGGCAGCGGGTCTGGTGGTTCCGTTCTTGGATAGGTAAAGGAAGCCAGTCGCCCCGCCCGTCAGGGGGCGCGGCGTCGAAGCGTGTTCGTTTGGCTCGTCTTCACCATGGGCCGAGGAGGTAGCTGCTTAACTGCCGAAAATCAAGCGCCGATTCAGGGCCAGCGCTTGGCGACCTCCTCCAGCATCACCTCGGTGGCGCCGCCGCCGATGGCGTGCAGGCGGGCGTCGCGGACCATACGCTCGATCGCGGTCTCGCGGATATAGCCCATACCGCCGTGGAACTGCTGACAGTCATACATCACTTGGTTGGTGACCTCGGCGCAGTGGGCCTTGACCATGGAGATCTCGGAAATGCAGTCCTTGCCGACGGAATCGAGCCAGGCGGCGTGGTAGAGGAGCTGTCGCGCCGCCGTTAGCTTGCAGTCGGCCATCGCCAGGCGCTGGCGGATGCCCTGCTTGTCGATCAGCGGCCCGCCGAAGGCCTTGCGGGTGCGCACGTGCTCGATGGTCATCTCTAGTGCGGTGGCGGCCTCGGAGGTGGACATGGCGCCGATCGAGAGCCGCTCGTTCTGGAAGTTCCGCATCACCGCGTAGAAGCCCTTGTTCTCCTCGCCGAGGAGGGCGTCGGCGGGCAGGCGACAGTCCTCGAAGATCAGCTCCGCCGTGTCGGAGCAGAGGTCGCCCTGCTTTTCGAGCTTGCGGCCGATCCGGAAGCCGGGCGTATCGCGCTCGACCAGGAACATGGAGATACCGCGGCTGCCCTTGGCTTGCGGATCGGTCTTGGCGGCGACGAAGTAGAGGTTGCCGTGGTAGCCGTTGGAGATGAACATCTTCGAGCCATTCAGGACCCAGCCGTCGCCGTCCGGCACCGCCCGGGTGCGAATGCCGGCGACGTCGGAGCCGGCGTCGGGCTCGGTGACGGCGATCGCGGTGATGGTCTCGCCGCTGAGGATTCCAGGCAGGTATTTGGCGATCTGCGCCTCGTTGCCGGCATAGACCAAGTGCGGCGAGGCCATGGCGGTATGCACCATGACAGTGACGCTGACGCCGCCGTAGGTCGAACGGCCGAGCTCTTCGCCGAGGATGATCATGGCGAAGATATCCATGCCGCTGCCGCCCAACTCCTCGGGAAAGCGGAGGCCGAAGAAGCCGAGCTCGCCCATCTGGCGCAGCACTTCGCGCGGCACCATGCCGGCCTCTTCCCAGGCATCGCCGTGGGGCTTGATCTCGCGCTCGACGAAGCGGCGGATCTGGTCGCGCAAGAGATTGTGTTCTTCCTTGAAATAGACGGAATCCAAGGTTTCGCCTCCTTATGCTTCGTCGTCGTCGCGGAACCAGCGCGGGTTGTCGACGCTGAGGTCGGCGTGGATGGTTTCCCGAATATGCGCCGTTAGGGCGGCATCGCGCCAGCTCATTGCGCCGCTTCTCAACTCGTCCCTGAGGCGCCGATTGAGGGTCGGGAGCGAGTCCTCGCCCGAGTCGAGCAGCGCTTGCAAGCGATTCCGCTCGGCTGCCTCGCGTGCCCCGCGGCTCTCGCTTTCGCGGCGGACCAGGTCCAGCTCGGCGGCGGCGACGCGGACACGGAATTGGGCGAAGCCTTCGCTCGCCGGCAGCACCTCCTCGCGCAAATAGCGCGCCACGCGGTCCAGGATCTCGTCCGTGGTCGGTGGATAGCTCGGCATGGTTCAGTCCTTCCCCGTCTCCAACCAGCGCGCCAGATCGTAGAGCGGCTCGGTGACGCGCCGGCCGATGGCGCCGAATTCGAGCCCGGGCACGATGCCGCGGACGAAGAGGGCACCCTGGTAGAGGCAGACCACGGCCCATTTGACGTTGGCGAGGACCTCCCAGAAGCGGATCTCGTCGGCATCGAAGTCGCGGCCGCCGGCGGCATGGTAGGCGTCGTAGAGGACCTCGCGGTGGGCAAGCCCGGCCACCGGCAGCTCGGGATTGTTGAAACGCCAGGAGCGGATCGTGACCCAGCCCAGGTCCTGGCCGGACTCTCCGAGGTGCACCAGCTCCCAGTCGAAGACGCCCGTCAGGCCCTCGCGGTCGACCATGAAGTTGGCGAGCCGGTAGTCGCCGTGGGCCAGCTTGAGGGGCGAGGGTGCCGGCATATGCTCGGCGAGCCACGAGAACCAGTACTCGACGCCCGGGTGGACGATGTCGAGGCCGTCCAGGATTTCCTTCTGATCGGCGATCATAGTAGCGGCGTCCTGGCGCCGGAGCGCGCCCAGTTCCTCGATCGGGACGGCATCCATCTGGCCGCGAAAGTCGCCGATGGCGGCTGCTAGCTCCGTATGGTCAGGGCCGCTATCGGGGTCTTTCAGGATCTGCAGCGTGTTGGCGAGGCCGGGCAGCCGGGCCATCACGAAGCCGGGGCCGAGGCCGTCCTCCGGTGCCAGCTTGAAAAAGACCTCGGGCACCGCCAGGCCGGCTTGGTGCAAGACGCGGAGTGCGGCCACCTCGTGCTCGCGGCCGGGCGACATCAGCCGGGCCAGCTCGCCGACCTCGGGATCTATCGGCGGCGGCCGGCGCAGGATCAGGGGGCGCTGCTCGGCACCCTTGACGGCGGCGAAGGACCAGGTCTCTTGCGAGGCGCCGTAGCTCACCCTTTCCAGCTCGGCGATCCCCCAGCCGCTGCCGAAATGGCGGCGAAGCGCTGCCTCCAGCAAGCCTTCGAGGGGGTCAGCCATCGCCTCAAGCCTGCTCGCGTATCTCCTGCTTGGCGATCGCGGCCAGATGGACCTCGTCCGGGCCGTCGCCGATCCGCAGGCAGCGCTGCCAGGCATAAGCGTGGGCGAGGAAGGTATCCTGGCTGACGCCCCGGCCGCCGTTGACCTGGATCGCCCGGTCGACGACGCGGCAGGCCATGTTGAGCGCCGCCACCTTGATCATCGCGATTTCCTTGCGCGCCGCTTTGTTGCCGTGCTCGTCCATCTTTTGCGCTGCCTGCAGGGTCAGGAGCCGCGACTGATCGATCTCCATGCGCGACTCAGCGATGGCGCGGGCGGTCATGCCGTGCTCCCAAAGCGGCTTGCCGAAGGCGACGCGGTCGGCGGCGCGCCGGCACATCACCTCCAACGCCCGCTCGGCGGCCCCGATGGAGCGCATGCAGTGGTGAATTCGGCCCGGCCCGAGGCGCCCTTGTGCGATCTCGAAGCCGCGGCCCTCGCCGAGCAAGATGTTCTCGGCCGGGACGCGGACGTCCTCGAAGGCGACTTCGCAATGGCCGTGCGGGGCATGGTCGTAGCCGAAGACGGAGAGGTTGCGGACCACGGTCACGCCCGGCGTCCCTCGCGGCACCAAGATCATCGACTGGCGCTGATGGCGGGCGGCGTCGGGATTCGTCAGTCCCATCACGATCAGGATCTCGCAACGCGGATGGGCCGCGCCCGAGGTCCACCACTTGCGCCCGTTGACGACATAGTCGTCGCCGTCGCGCTCGATCCTGGCCTGGATGTTGGTGGCGTCCGAGGAGGCGACGTCGGGCTCGGTCATGGCAAAGGCGGAGCGGATCTCGCCGGCCAGCAGTGGCTCCAGCCAGCGCTGTTTCTGCGCCTCGGTGCCGTAGCGGTGCAGCACCTCCATGTTGCCGGTGTCGGGTGCCTCGCAGTTGAAGACCTCAGGGCCGACGAAGGAGCGACCCATGACCTCGCAGATTGGGGCGTAGTCGAGGTTGCTGAGGCCGGCGCCGTAGTCGTCGTCGGGCAGGAACATGTTCCAGAGCCCTTCCGCCTTGGCCAGGCCCTTTAGCCGTTCTATCGCGGGTGAGGCCTGCCAGCGGACCTCCGGGTCCTCCTGCTCGGCCTCGACCTCGGCCTCGGCGGGATAGACGTGGCGCTCCATGAAGGCGATGACGCCTTGGCGCAAGGTCTCGGCACGCTCCGATATTGGGAAACCCATCCGCCCCTCCCTTGCATGCGGGGTCCCCCGGGGCCGGTCCGTCAAACTCGCCCAGCACCCGGCCGCCGATGCCGGCGGCGGCATTTCCAGGGGACGAGACGGTTATTAGAGCGTCTCGCGGGCGCCCCGGCCTTGATTACGCTCAAGTGGCGGGTTGTCGGTCGATGGCGGCGAGAACCCGCTCGGGCGTCGCAGGAATCCGCGCGATGCGGCCACCGGAAGGCAGAATCGCATCGTTGATCGCGTTCAGCACCGCGGCCGAGGCGCCGGCGGTGCCCAGCTCGCCAATTCCCTTGGCGCCGAGCTCGGTGTCGGGGACCGGCCGGCCCGGGACCGACAGGATCTCGATCTCCGGTATCTCGGCCGCCATCGGCACCAGGTAGTCGGCAAGCGAGGCGTTCAGCAACTGACCCTCGCCGTCATAGCGGCATTCCTCGTAGAGCGCAGCACCCAGGCCCTGCACGACGCCGCCCCGGATCTGGGCCTCGGCCAGCATCGGATTGATGAGCGTCGCGCATTCGTGCGCTACCCAATGGCCCAGCAGCGTAACGAAGCCGGTCATCGGGTCGACTTCCAAATGAGCCGCCTGCACGCCGATACCGACATTGCCGGCGCCCGTCTGGGGCAGATAGTGGCGCACCACGGTCAGCTCCGGCTGTAGGCCCTGGGGCAGCAAGTGCTGGCGGAAGGTGGCGATCTCGGCGACCTCGGCGAGCGACATCCGCTCGCCGCTCGCGTCCGCGATCATGCCGCCTCGAATGTCGAGGTCAGCGGGCTCGCTTTGCAAAATCGCGCCGGCGAGCGCGAGGACGTTGTCGCGAAGCGCGCGGGACGCCCGCCAGGCGGCCTCACCGCCGATGGTGATCCCGCGCGAGGCAAAGGCGCCGCCGCCATAGGGGCTTTGGGCGCTATCGCCGCTCGTCACCTGGACGTCGTCGACGTCGACGCCCATCGCGGCGGCGACGATCTGGACCACCGCCGCATCTGTGCCTTGGCCCTGCTCGGTGATCGAGGGCGTGCAGCGGAGCCGGCCCGACGGCTCCAGCTTGACGATGGCGCCGTCCTGGGTGCTGACCCGGATGCCGGCCTTGCCATAGCCCTCGGGCCCCGGTGCCGACAGCTCGACGAAGCTGGCGAGGCCCAGGCCGCGCCAGATGCCCTGGCGGCGAAGCCGGGCCTGTTCCTGCCTGAGCGCGTCGAGCTTCACGCCCGCCAGCAGGGCCTCCAGGCAGTTGTCGAAGCCGGCCTCTTGGAAGTCGATGCCGGTGGCCGAGCGGGTCGGGCCATCTGCCGTGGAGACGTGGTTCAGGCGGCGCATCTCGACCGGATCGAGGCCGATCTCGGCCGCGCCCAAGTCTACCAAACGCTCGGTGACGGCGGTCGCCACCGGCTGGCCGACGGCACGGTAGTGGCCGACCATGTTCTTATTCTGGAAGACGATCCGAAGCCGGCCCCGGTGATGGGCATAGCGATAGGGGGCGCCGGTGGCGCGGATGACGTGCATGCCCTCGTTCAAGGTGCAGCGCGGATACTGCGAATAAGGACCGATCGGAAACAGGTCGTCGACCTCCACGGCCAATATTCGACCCGAGGCGTCGAGCGCCATCCGGGCCCGGACACGGTGGTCGCGGGCGTGGATGTCGGATTGAAAGGCCTCGGTCCGGTCGGCCTGGTACTTGACCGGCCGCCCGACCAGGAGGCTGAGGGCACAAGCCGCGATCTCGTCGCCATAGAGCTGCAGCTTGATGCCGAAGGCGCCGCCGACGTCGGGGGCGACGACGCGGACCCGGTGCTCGGCAATGCCGAGCTGGCGGGCGTAGATGTCCTGTTGCTGGTGCGGCACCTGGTGCGATTGGTAGACCGTGAGCTGGCCTTCGCCGGCCTCCCAATCGGCGATGATGGCCCGCATTTCCAGCGGCACGCCCGTATGGCGGCCGAAGACGAAGCTCTCCTCGACGATCGCTTCGGCGTCGTCGAATGCGGTCTCGAGCTCACCGATCTCCACCGTGGTCTCGAAGCTCAGGTTCGACTTCAGGTTTTCGTGGATCAACGGCGCCGCGGTTCCGAGCGCCGCTTCCGGCTCGGCGACGGCAACGAGTGGCTGCCAGTCGATCTCGATTTGCTCGGCGGCGTCTTCGGCTTGCGCTCGACTGGCCGCCAGCACGGCGGCCACCGGTTCGCCCTGCCAGCAGGCCTTCTCCACCGCCATCGCGTGCTGCGGGGGCGACTTGAGCGAGGGGTAGAGGTCGTGCGTCGTGGTCCAGGGCCGGCAGACGGTCGCCAGTTCCGCCCCGGTGACGACGCGGAAGACGCCCGGTGCCGCACTCGCCGCCGCCGTGTCGACGGCGACAATGCGCGCATGGGCGTGCGGGCTGCGGTGGAAGGCTGCATGCAGCATTCCGGGCAGGGCCATGTCGTCGGTGTAGCGGCCGCGGCCGCGGACCAGGCGCTTGGCGCCGGCGCGCGGCAGCGATTGTCCGATCGGACCGGGCAGCGCCTCACTCGCCATCGCCCGAGGCCCCGAGCCGCTGTTGCAGCGTCGCCTCGATGGCCTCGACGATGGCCTGATAGCCGGTGCAGCGGCAGTAGTTGCCGGAGAGAAAGACGCGGATCTCCTGGCGGCTCATCTGCTTCTCTTGGTTCAGCAGCTCGGCCGCGGTCAGCAACATGCCGGGCGTGCAATAACCGCACTGCAGCGCGTTGAGCCGAACGAAGGCGTCCTGCAGGTCGGCGATCTCGCCGCTTTCGGAGAGGCCCTCGATGGTCTCGACGCTCGCGCCGTCCGCCTGCACCGCGAGTGTCAAGCAACCGCGCACCACCTCGCCGTCGAGACGCACCGTGCAGGCGCCGCAGACGCCGTGCTCGCAGCCGAGGTGCGAGCCCGTGAGGCCGAGCTCGAGGCGCAGGAAGTCGACCAGGTGCTGGCGCACGGGAGCACGGGCCCGGACCGTGGCGCC
>JASLMY010000430.1 GCA_030746295.1 Alphaproteobacteria bacterium
TCGGACGGCACGACGACCGCCCCCTCGCCCAGCGCTGCCGCCAGTTCCTCGAGCGCCTCGACGCGCCGGCCCGAGAGCGCGACCTTGGCGCCCGAGGCATGTAGCGCCCGGGCGATACCGGCACCGATGCGGCCCGACGCACCAGTGACGAGGGCGTGTTTCCCTGTGAGATCGAACATGCTGCTTCTCCTCGAAAACCGTAGCCCGCCGGCCACCGCCTCAGAGCGATTCGACGAAGGCGTCGACGTCCTCGGGCGCGCCGACGGCGATGCGGGCGAGGTCGCGGTCGATGCGCCTCGCGAGCCCGCTCAATACCTTGCCGGCACCGAGCTCGACCTGGGTGTCGACTTCCGCGGAACGCATGAAGACGACGACCTCGCGCCAGCGCACCCGGGCGGTGACCTGCTCGACCAAGAGCGAGCGGATCTCCTCGGGATCGGTGACGGCCACCGCCGTGACGTTCGCGACCAAGGGCGTCCGGGGCTTGCCGACCTCGACCTCGGCCAAGGCCTCGGCCATGACATCGGCCGCCGGCGCCAAC
>JASLMY010000431.1 GCA_030746295.1 Alphaproteobacteria bacterium
CCCGGACGTGGTCTTCCATCACTCGAAGCTGAACTTCAAATGGGCCGGCGGTGGCGAGGAGGTGAAGTGGCACCAGGACTTCCCCTTCTATCCCCACAGCAACGGCTCGGTGCTGGCGATCGGCCTCTGCCTGGTCGACGTCGATGACGAAATGGGGCCGCTCGGCGCCATCCCCGGCAGCCACCAGGGCCCGATCTACAGCCACTACAACAACAAGGACGAATGGGTGGGGGCGCTGGCGGACGACGAGACGGCGAAGCTACCGATGGAAAAGGTCGCCTGGATGAAGGGCAAGGCCGGCACCATCACAGTGCATCATGTCCGCACGCTGCACGGCTCGATGCCGAACAACTCGCCGCGCATGCGGCCCTTGCTCCTGAATGCTTACGCCTCGGCCGACGCCTATTCGCTGACGCCCTACCCGGGGTCGGCCTGCGAACAGAACGAGACCCTGATCCGCGGCAAACGGGCGCGCTGGGCCGAGTTCGACATGGAGACCTGCATGATGCCGCCCGACTGGTCCGGCGGCTACAGCTCGAT
>JASLMY010000432.1 GCA_030746295.1 Alphaproteobacteria bacterium
TCAGAACCCCGGAGATGCACGAGTTCGCCGAGTTCGGCGTCGCCGCGCATTGGGCCTACAAGCAGAACGCCGGCAGCGATGGGGCGCAGTATCGTTGGCTGCAGGAGCTCTTAGAGATCCTCGAGCACGCCAACAGCCCGGAGGAGTTCCTCGAGCACACCAAGCTGGCGATGTTCCAGGACCAGGTCTTCTGCTTCTCGCCGCGTGGTGACGTCATCGCACTGCCCAGGGGCGCGACGCCGGTCGACTTCGCCTACGCGGTGCACACCGAGGTCGGTGACAGCTGCGTCGGCGCCAAGATCAACGGGCGGGTGATGCCGCTCCGCAGCCGGCTCGACAACGGCGACCAAGTGGAGATCTTGCGCTCCGCGACCTCGATGCCGGACCCGAATTGGGAATCCTTCGTCGTCACCGGCAAGGCTCGCTCGGCCGTGCGCCGCTTTGTCCGCGATCGCGAGCGCGCCGAGTACATCCAGTTGGGCCAGGCGATCGCCGAGAAGGCCTTTCGAGAGAGCGGCCACGAGCTGAC
>JASLMY010000433.1 GCA_030746295.1 Alphaproteobacteria bacterium
GGTCGACTTCGAGGCCCCCGGCTGGACCCATATCGACGCCTTCGAGGCGACCGTCGGCGAAGATTCGAACCCCGACATCGGCTACGAGACGCCGCATTTGATCGTCTACACCTCAGGCACCACGGGCCGGCCCAAGGGCGCGGTGTTGAGCCAGGAGGCGCTCTTCTGGAATGCCGTCAACAGCACCCACCTGCACGACCTCTCGGCCGAGGATGTGGTCTTGACGGCGCTGCCGCTCTTCCATGTCGGCGGCCTCAACAACCAGACCCTGCCGGCCCTCCACGCCGGCGCCACGGTCGTGCTGCAGCCACGTTTCGAGCCGGCAGCGACCCTGGCCGCGATCGAGCAGTACGCCGCGACGCTCGCCGTGCTGGTGCCGGCGACCATCCAGGCGGTCATCGACCGGCCCGAGTGGGAAGACCGAGACATCTCCAGCCTGCGCTCGATGTCGACGGGCTCCTCGGTGGTGCCACACCACCTGATCGAGGCTTTTCATGCCCGCGGCGTGCCGGTGTTGCAG
>JASLMY010000434.1 GCA_030746295.1 Alphaproteobacteria bacterium
TTCGTGCCGATCCGGCGCGCGCACGCGATCTGCACGCTGGACTCGCTCGCCTGCGACCCGGCGCTCGAGATCCAGGGCGGGCTCCTGTTCCTGGAAGAGCTGGTCAGTGGCGGCGCCAAGTCCCGGGAAGACGTCAATCTGACCCTGCAACCGCCCGGGATCGACGTGCAGAAGCCGACCGCCGGCGGCGCGCCCGAGGCCTACGCGAAGCTGCAGATCGAGATCCTCGAGGCCCTGATCCGCCTCGGTGCCGTTCCGGCCTATAGCTGCGTCCCCTATCTCGACGCCAACGTGCCGAACTACGGCGAGGTCGTGGCCTACGGCGAAAGCAGCGTCGCGGTCTATGCGAACTCGATGCTGGGGGCGAGGACCAACCGCGAATCCGGGCCGACGCCGATCTGTGCGGCGATCATGGGCCGGGTGCCGGAATACGGCCTGCTGCTCGACGCGCACCGGCGGGGGCAAGTCTTGGTCCGGGTCGACGCCAACCTCACCGACGCGATCGACT
>JASLMY010000435.1 GCA_030746295.1 Alphaproteobacteria bacterium
CTCGAAGAACGGCGGATGCTTGACGTAGGTCGAAACCGCGTCCCAATCGTAGGTCAGGCTCTCCTCGGCCTTGATGGCGCGCCACTCGTCGGAACCCTCGAAGACGTCGGCGTAGCGGCGTTGGAACATCTCGGCCGAGAGCGAGCCGGCGACCGCGTCGGCGACTTCCTTTAGGCTGGGCCAGATGTCGCGCAGGTAGACGGGCTCGCCGTCGGAGCCGGTGCCCAACGGCTCGGTCGTCAGGTCGAGGTTGATGCTGCCGGCGATCGCATAAGCGACCACCAGCGGCGGCGAGGCCAGGTAGTTGGCTCGGACCAGCGGATTGATCCGGCCCTCGAAGTTGCGATTGCCCGACAGCACGGCGGTGGCGACGAGATCGCCCGTTTCGACCGCTTCGGCCACCGGCTCGGCCAGCGGCCCCGAATTGCCGATGCAGGACGTACAGCCGAAGGCGACGACGTTGAAGCCCAACTGGTCGAGAAAGGGTTGCAGGCCGGCCTTG
>JASLMY010000436.1 GCA_030746295.1 Alphaproteobacteria bacterium
CTCTCCATGCCGCAGTTGTAGAAGGCGCTGGGCCGGTTCTTGTCGAAGACGTGGTCCCGCGCCTCGGGCACGAATTCCGGCACCAGTTCGGCATCCCAAGTGCCGTCGACGCAGGCCTTCAGGTCCTTCAAGGCCGGGCGGATCTCGTGCGGCATGAGGCCCCGGTCGGCGTAGTCGGCGCGATAAACGATGCGGGTGTAAATCACCGGCACGCCCGCCCCGTGTGCCGCCTCGACGAGGCGCCGGCAGGGTGCCACCGCGGCGACGCACATTGTCGTGTCCTTGCCCATTTGCGTCAGCGAGCCTTCCGGCGAGCAGAAGCCGTTCTGCATATCGACGACGATGAGAGCGGTACGCTCGCGGCCCAGTTGATGCATCGTGACCCCTCGCTCATTTGACCGGCGATCATGGCTCCCACAGGATAGTCGCCCATGGGACAGCTCGGATAGTCTCTACCAATGGCCGTCAACAGACAGGTGCAGCTCACCGCCTACCCGCGG
>JASLMY010000043.1 GCA_030746295.1 Alphaproteobacteria bacterium
ACGACATCCGATCTCATGCCAGCAACATAGCACGGATTGGCTTTCCTGGGAATCTTGCGTTAGCGTCTAACCACTAGGTGCCGTAGTCGTAGACGACATCGATCTCATCCTCTGTCAAGATCCTGCGCTCGCCATCCGGCGGCGATGCCAGTTGCTGGCGCCGGCGGTCGGGCCCGAAATAGTTGGGGGTGTGGACGAATTGCCTCGGCCGCTCGATCACCTGCAGCACGCGCTCGGCCACGCTTTGCACGGAGAACGGCTTCGCCAGCATCTCGGTGACGCCCAGTTCGCGGGCCTGGGCGACGTATTCCTTGTCGGCGAAGCCGGTGACCATGACGAAGGGAATGAACCGGCAGGGCGATTCCTTATGGCGCCGAACCCAGCGCAGCAGCATCAGGCCGTCGACCGGCGACATCTGCCAATTCGAGAGGATGATGTCGACGTTCATCATGCCGGCGCGGACGGGATCGTCCTTCAACAACTGCAGCACCTCAATGGCGGCGCCGCCGTCGTTTACGGTGCGCACCGTGCCGACGCCCATCGCCTTCAAGGCCTGCAGCAGCAGCGTCCTGAGGTAGGGATTGTCCTCGGCGAGCAACACCGAGAAGCGATCGAGAGAGAGTTCTGCCATAACCACCGCCGTTCGCGTCTTCCGCAATCGCCGACAGTAAAACCCCTCAAGGTTAACAGTGGGTTATCCCTAGCTTCCGCATATTCGACTCGACCTCGGACCTGAGCCGACCGGGGCAGCGCGGGCCCCAGGGGCCAACCTCGATCGGAGCCGGCTCGGTGGTGGACGGAGGGAAGGTCGCGGCAAGGGCCGACTGCTAGCCGGCATTCACGTTTGCGAATGCCGGCTAGCAGATCGGTTCCGGACGCACACCACCGCTCTCCGGTGGAGAGCCCGGTATGGTCCGGCCCGGCCCAACCACGCCTGGGGTGCCACTAGGCTTGCGGTCAGGCCGGGGCCTTCCATCTCAGGTGGGGTCGACGGCCGGTCTCCGGCCACCATCCCGCCATGAGCGTCGAGCGAGTAGGCTAGTCCCATCGGCCTCATTTGCGTCGGTGGATTTTGTAAAATCTTGTATAGTGTCACGCGCCGTCAACGAGAGTTCACGGGCTTCGTTCGAACCGGCTGTGTTGGATATGCAATTCGAGATCGAGCATCGGGGTGCCACCGCCGTCTTTCAGCGTGACGAGCTAGTGCTCGTGAACGGCAGTCACAGCACCCGCCTGACGGAACGCCAAGCGATATTGTTGCAGATGCTCTGCACGATGCCGGATCGGTGCATTTCGCGCAGCGACTTCGCCTGGGCCACCACGGGCAGGGAGTGGGACCCGAGCAAGCGCCTGCCGTTGGACCAGCACATTCATGCCCTCCGGTCCATGGGGTTGGAGATCGTCTCCATACGCGGCGTCGGTTATGCGTTGCGTGGCACGGTTCGCCGCCTCGACGAGGCGGCCGAGATGCCCCGCCCGCAACTGGCGGCGCCTCACCCCGGCCCCGATGTCGACGGCGGCGCGATGCCCGTCTGGCTGGACGATTGCGGTCGCTTGGTAATCGCCTCGCCCGATCACGACAGCCACGCAAAACAGATCCTGGGCCTGCCGGATGCGGGCGCCATCACCTATCTTCTCGCCCGTCCCGGCTTCGTGCAGCTCTTCCTCGGGACCGGCCGGCTGCATGCCGTCTATGACGATCAGGCGGTCTCGCCGGCGGCCATTCGTGGACTGCACGATCAGCTATCGATCCAATCCGGATGCCAAGCGATCAAACTGGAGACGACCTCGGGCCGGGTGAGGCATTTCGACAACGTGGCCGAGGCCTTGTTGTGGTTGGACCGGACCCATCAGCTCTCCGACCATCTGGCACCCGGATCGGTGATCGAAGAGGTCATGGACCCCGAGCGATGCCAGGTGCCCGAGATCACCACCCTGCTGAAGGCGTGGCGCAGCGGCGAACGCGCCGCCTTCTATGACAGCACGGTGGAACGAATTCGCCGCGCCCGGGGGCGCCGCGCCCAGAGCGCGCCCGTGCATCGGGTGCTTTGCGTCGAGAAGGACCGCGACGGCGAGCCCGTCTACGCGGACGTCGGCCCGGGTATCTTGATGTACGGCGCCAATTCAGCGCTCTACTTGCGTGGCCGTCGGGTCCGCGACCAGGCGGCGCCCGGCTATGCGCGGTATGCGGCGGAGCACTATCTTCGCGCCATGCAGAGCGAGCACCCCACCTTGGCCACGATCCGGAGCACCGTGCAATTGGCGCACGGTGTCCGGACCCTGGCACACCTTCGGTTGTCGCTGCCCGTCTTCACCTCAGGCGGCCGAAAGCGTGCCGTGGTAGCGCGCACGGTAAAAGTTTGACTGCCTGACCGCCCAGCCGTCGAGATAGGGCCTGGAGCACAACAACAGGTGCCAATGCAGCTTGCCGTCCCGAAGCGAACCGGGCCGTCGCCACATGGCGCCGTCGACGACGTACTCGTTGCCCCATTTGGCAACCGCGCCGCCCCGGACCAAATGTGGCTCGCTGCCGCTGCAGGTCCAGTTGACGTCCCAAAAGCCGACGGCGAGGCCGCGCGTGATCTGCGGGATGCTTTCGGGTAGCCCCAGGCCACGGTATTCCTCGCGGACGCCGAGCGAGCAGCTCCAGGCAACGTCGCCGGTCACCTGCTCCGCCTCGGGCGCCCAGACCTCGCAGCTTTCTTCCTCCAACCGAACCTCGTCCGGCACATCGTAGAGGAACGACAGATCCGCCATGGCGTGGCCCAAGGTCTTGTTGCCGAGCCGCCTCAGGCGCGCCGCGTGCGCGGCGGCGACCTTGCCCTTGCGGTTGCAGGTGACCAGGAGGCCGAAGAAGTTACGCTTGCTGAGTGGCGACAACTCAGTATCCAACTGCGGGTTGTGGGGCAGGGCGAACATGTCGCGGGCGCGGCTGGCGAGGCCGAGGAACTCGTCCGGATCGTGCGTGATGCGAACGCTGAACCCCTCTTCGTTCAGGCGGCGCAACGGCAGCAAGATGGCCGCGTCGTAGTTCAGGTCCTTTGCCTTGAAGGTGGACAAATGACGGAGAACGTCCGACGCCAACATATCGTGCATGGTCATGGTATTCTCTCCGATTGATGGTAGAAAACGTCACTAGGGTACTGCGAGCGGCGGTGGTCGAGCATGCGAATTGTCCAAGCCTCGGAATCCGGGGGCGGCAACGGTCGAGGGGCAAGACGCTCGATGCGAGTCGCGTGACGCCGGGCCCGGGGTGGCATCGATGACGAGCCGTTGACTAGCTCAAACCCGTGCGAAGCCTCGACGGCGGTGTCCGACAGCTGGGTCGGCCCGCTGTTGATGCTGGCGGCGGCCGCTTCGGCCGCCCTGGCGTGGGCGGCGCCCCGCACCGTCGCGCCCGAGCTCGGCGGCGCCCTGACCGTCTTCCTGCGGACCCTGATGCTGCTGGTCGTTGTCACGCCTTGGCTTGCGCTCCAAAGCGGCGAGATGCTGGCGGCATTTCGCTCGCCGCTACACCTCTTGCGCCTCTTCGCGATCGGCTGGTCGGTGACTTGCTTTACCGTCGCCCTCGGCCTGGCGCCGCTCGTGCAGGTCACGGCGCTGAGCTTCGCCGCGCCCTTCTTCGTCCTGCTGCTGGCCCGTATCTGGCACGGCGAGCCGATCCGCCTCGTACAATGGGCAGCCGTTGGGATCGGCTCGGTAGGCGTCGTCCTGGTCGTCTCGCCGGCGGCGCTGACTGACGCGCCGGGCCGACTGGCTGGACCCTTGCTGGCCCTCGTCGGCGCCTTCTGTCTCGCAATCGCCTGGACCAGCGTGCGCCGGCTGCATGCGATGAGGCAGTCTCTGGCCGTGCTCGTGGTCACGCCGATCGTGATGACCGTCGCCGTTAGCGGCGTGCTGGCGCTGCCCGAGCTGCGGCTGCCGCCCGAGGCGACGCTGCCCGCACTCGCCGTCGCGGCGGTCTTCACGCTGCTGGCGCACCTGCTGCAGTGTCTCAGCTTCCGGCACGGCCGGCCGACCCGCGTCGCACCGGTCGACTTCACGCGCCTCGTCTTCGCCGCCCTCTGCGGCATCTTGCTGCTCGGTGAGCAGCCCTCGCGCTATCTGGTGTTCGGCGCCCTGCTGATCGCCGGCGCCGCCCTCTACGCCTCCCGTACGCGCCCAGCCGGGTAGGGCGAGCGAGCGCCATCGATGCGGGCGGCACACGGGTATCGTTCCGACCAGTCCTCGCGGTCGACTCACACGTTCGGGGCGATACTGCTGCTTGCTGTGCTAATATCACTTCGAGGGAGGAGGAGAAATGCGCTGTCTGCTCGCCGCTGTCCTGACCATCATGCTGGCGCTACCGGCGGCGGCTCAGAGCGTCGACAAAGATGCCGGAACGCGCTCGCGCGGCGATGACACGTCGGACGCGAAGTGGTTGCGCCGTCCGGCCGAGCAAGGCGATCCCGTAGCCCAAACGTTATTGGGCACCGCCCACTTCAACGGCATCGATGTCCCGGTGGACCATGCTGAGGGCGTGAGATGGTTTCGCAACGCTGCGGAGCTGGGCAATGCGGAAGGCCAATTCATGCTCGGTCTGGCGTACGATCAGGGCCTGGGCGTGGAACAGGACTACGCCAAGGCCCTGGAGCTGTTTCATAAGGCCGCCAAGCAGGGCTATGCCCAGGCCGCTTTTGCCCTCGGCAGCAAGCATAGCAGGGGCCTTGGAGTGCCACGCGACTTCGCCAATGCGACGATGTGGTTCCGCAGAGCGGCGGAATTGAACTACACGGAAGCCCAGTCCCTTCTCGCCCACGCATATGCAAAGGGCCTGGGCGTACCGACGGACGATGCCGAGGCCGTCAAATGGCTCAAGAGGGCAGCCGAAAAAGGCCATGCCATGGCTCAATACAATCTCGGCCGCATGTACGAGGCTGGCCGGGGCACGAAGCAGGACTACGAGAAGGCATTCAAGTGGCTCAATCTGGCGGCGGAGCAGGGTGAGGCGATCGCCGTGCCTAGTCGCGATAGAGTCGCTAAGAAGATGGTCACCGCTCTGAAGTCGCCGCCGGCTGTCGAAATTGAAGGGATAGCCGTGGACGCAATGGACAACGTCTTTGTGGTAGCCGGCGGTATGATCGCCAACGTCCGCGAGAAACCGGGCACGAGCCGATCCAAGATCGGCGCGCTCACGCCCGAAGCCGAAGTTACAGTGACCGGAAAGGTTCTGGACGAGCCGTGGTATCGGGTCCGGTTGGCCGATGGCCGCCAGGGATTCGTGCTCCAAAGCCTTTTACGCCCAGCCGCACCGTGGCATGGCACCTCGGATGGCGGCCGAGCCGGCGCGGCAAACAGTCGGCAGAGCAAGTTGTATCCCGTCGGCAGAGTGTTTCAAGATTGCACGAAGTGTCCGGAGATGGTGGTCGTTCCAACCGGCACCTTTGCCAAGGACGGCTTGCTCGGTGGTCTCACACAGGATGGGCTGCCCTACGTATGGGTGAGCATCGATTACCGCCTCGCGGTCGGCAGATACGAGGTCACACGTAGAGAGTTTTCTGCCTTCGCCAAGGCCACCGGACACGAACCCGATGGCCCCTGCGCCGATTTCAAAGACTACGGACTCTTCGACGACCCAACGCTAGACTGGCGGAAACCCGGGTTTCCCCAGACGCCGGACCATCCGGTCGTCTGCGTCAGTTTTGAAGACGCAGTGGCCTACGTTCGTTGGCTGTCGAACAAGACCGGCCACGCTTACCGGTTGTTGAGCGATACTGAATGGGAATACGCGGCGCGTGCGGGCACAGAGACCAACTATTGGTGGGGCAACAGGCATAGCCATGACGAGGCCAACTATGGTGCCTCGGCAAATGGAATAGGTCTGAAGCAAGGCCGCGACCAATGGTATTTCACCGCGCCGGTCGGGAGATTCCGGGCGAATGACTTTGGCCTCTACGACGTTTCGGGCAATGTCGCTGAATGGGTCTCGGATTGCTGGAACAGAAAGCTGAGACACACGCCAAGCGACGGGTCCCCCACAACAGTGGGGCCTTGTTGGATTCGGCCGAACCGAGGCGGCTCTTGGGCCGACACTCATGCCCTTATCATGTTGGGGCGCCGGGCAAGAGGCGAGGTTTCCTTCCGGACGGTTGACATCGGCTTCCGCGTTGCGAGGTCGATACCCTATATCGAGATGAGCGGCAGGCCGGGCGAGACAAAGTGAACGATCTCGAATCCTGACCGAGAATTCCACTGCCCTACGGCAGTGTCGTCCTCACCGTTTCTCTCAACGACCGTCCTGGGCCGCCAGGATGGCGCGGCGGACGCGGTCGGGGGTGGCGGGGGCGGTGTCGATGACGGCGCCCGTCGCTTGGCGGATGCCGGCCAGGATCGCCGGTGCGGTCGGCAAGAGGCTCGGCTCGCCGACGCCCTTGGCGCCGAAGGGGCCCGTTGGCTCCGGATCCTCGATCAGCATGACCTCGATCTCGGGCATGTCGCCGACGGTCGGGATCAGATAGTCGTGCAGGTTCTCGGTCACGCCCGGCAGGTATTCCTCCATCAGGGCCATGCCCAGGCCCTGGGCGATGCCGCCCTCGACTTGGCCCTCGACGAGCGTGGGGTTGATGGCCCGGCCGACGTCGACCGCGGCGGCGATGCGCGCGACCCGGGTGGTGCCGAGCTCCATATCGACCGCGACCAGCGCCACCTGGGCCGAGAAGGCGTAGGTGGCGTAGGGGATGCCTTGGCTCGCTTCGTCCAGAAGCGTGATCGGCGGATCGAAGCAGCCTTCGCCGAGCAGCACCTCGCCGGCCGCCGTCTGCGGCAAGCGATCCAGCACCACGGCATGCGAGGAGGCCCCCTCGCCCAGCACGACCTCGCCTTTGCCGAAGGCGATCGGCTCCGCCTCGCCGACGTTGGCGAGGCGGCGAAGCTGTGCCGCCAGCTCCTCGCAAGCCAGTTGCACCGCCCGGCCGGAGATGTAGGTCTGGCGCGAAGCCGAGGTCTTGCCGGCGTCAGCGGTTTTGTCTGTATCGCCGGAGACCAAATCGATCCGGCCCATCTCGACGCCCAGCGTATCGGCGGCGATCTGGGTCAGGACCGTGTCCGCCCCCTGGCCGATGTCGACGGCACCGCTATAGAGCGTCAGCCGCCCGTCCGGCTTCAGGCCGATGCGCATCGTGGAGGGATTGGAGGCGCCGGTGTTGCCGACGCCGTACCAGGCGGCGGCAATGCCGGTACCGTAGCGCACGATGCCGCCCTCGCGGTTCTGCGCCGCGACCGCATCTTGCGCTGACCGCCAGTGCGGCCTCAGCGCCTCCAGGCAGTCGCCGATGCCGACGCTCGCCTCGAGCCGTTGCCCGGTCGCCAGCACATCGCCCCGGCGGAGCGCGTGGCAGAGACGGAATTCCAGCGGATCGACGTCGAGCCGCGCCGCCAGTTCGTCAATCAGGGCCTCTTGGGCAATCGCCGACTGCGGCACCCCGAAACCGCGAAAGGCGCCGGCCGGCGGCGCGTTTGTGTAATAGGCGCGGGCATGCGCGCGAAGATCGGCAAAGCGGTAGGGCCCGCCGGCATGGACCGGCACCCGGCCCGCTACCGCCGGCCCCCAGGACGAATAGGCGCCGGTGTTGAAGTCGCCCTGGAAGTCCAGCGCCAGCCGCTGCCCCTCGCTATCCGAGCCTAAGCGCAGGTGCAGCTTGGAGGGATGCCGCTTGGTGCTGGCGGCCATGGATTCAGGCCGACTGTAGACGCAGGCCACCGGCTGCCCGGTCGCCCAAGCGGCGATTGCGACCAAAGGCTGCACGGAGAGGTCGATCTTGCCGCCGAAGCCACCGCCGCAGGCGGTCGGCACGATGCGCACGTCCTCAGGCGGCAGGCCCATGACAATTGCGATCTCGCCGCGGTCGAAATAGGGCGACTGCGTCGTCGCGTGGATCTCGATGCGCTCGCCGACGCGGACGGCGTAGCCGGCCTCGGGCTCGATATAGGCGTGCTCGACGAAGGCGGTCTCGAACCGCCCCTCGACGAGATGCGCAGCGCCCGCCAATGCAGCGTCGACGTCGCCCTCTTCGAGCCGGGCCTCGATCAGCAGGTTGTCCGGCTTGACCTCGTGCACGGGGCCACCGCCGGCGGCGGCCGCCTCGATGCTCTCGATCGGCTCCAGCGGCTCGTAGTCGATGGGCAACGCCTCGTCGGCGATCGCTTCTATCGTCGCCCGCTCACCGACCAGCGCCAGCACCGCCTCGCCTCGATAGCGGACCAGCCCCTCGGCCAGGACGGGCTGGTCCCTTATCTCCGGGAAGGCGCCCAGGCGATTGCTGCCCGGCACGTCCTCGGCGCTCAAGACCCGAACCAGGCCCGGATGGGCGGCGACGAAGGCCTCCAGATCGCCGAGACGGAATTTGGCGTGCGCGTGCGGCGAGCGCACCGCTCTCAGCCAAAGCGCGTTTTCCGGGATGACGTCGGCGCCGTAGCGGGCTTCCCCCAGCGTCCGCGGCCGGCCGTCGACGCGGACGACGCGGGCGCCGACCGCATCGCCCGCCGGTGGCGGCTCGGGCAGGCCGACCTCGGCCGCGTCCATCACCGCGTCGATGATCTTGGCATAACCGGTGCAGCGGCAAAGCACACCGCCCAGCGCGTCCTCGACCTCTTCCCGCATCGGCTTGAGCCGGCTCCCCAGAATCTCGGTCGCCGCCAGCATCATGCCGGGCGTGCAGATGCCACACTGGGCAGCGCCATGGCGCTCGAAGGCTTGCTGCACCCTGGTCAGATGGCCGTGACTGGTCAGGCCCTCGACAGTGACCACCAACTTGTCGTCAGCCTGGGCCGCCGGGATCAGGCAGGCGCAGGCTTGAACGCCGTCGAAGAGCACCGTGCAGGCGCCGCAGTCGCCGGCATTGCAGCCGACCTTGACGCCGGTCAGACCGAACTCGTCGCGCAGCACGTCCGAAAGGCGGGCGACGGGGTCGACCACCGCATCCTGCCAGGCACCGTTGAGCATGAACCGGATCGGCAGGCCCGGCGCCTCGGTTCTGGCCGGGGCGCTCACGACACCGTCCCCAGCCGTTCCAGAAGGCGGCGCGTCATCGTCACGGCCGCGTCTCGTCGGTAGCCGGCGCCGGCGCGGCAGTCGTCGATCGGGCTGAGCGCCGCCAGATGCTCCAGCGTCACTTGCGCCGCTAACTCCCGCCCCATCGGCCGACCGGCAAGCTCAGCCTCGAGGCCGGCCAGCCTCTGCGGCACCGTTGAGCAGGCGCCGACCGCGATCCTCGCGCGCGTGACGACGCCGTCGGCATCGCAGTCGAGCCGGCCGGCCACCGAGACGATGGAGATCACCAGGTAGCGGCGCGCACCGAGCTTCAAGAAATCGCTCCGCGTCGTCCCCGGCGGCCGCGGAATCTGGACGCCGGTGACCATCTCGCCCGGTCCGAGCAGGGTCTCGCGGTTGCCGACGACGAAGTCCGCCACGGGGATAAGCTTGCCGCCCAACCGAGAGGCGACCTCGACCTCGGCGTCCAGCGCCAGCAGTATCGGCACTCCGTCGGCAGCGGGCGAAGCGTTGCAGAGGTTGCCGACCAGCGTCGCCCGGTTCTGGATCTGTCGGCCGCCGACCTCGCGGCCGGCCCGTTTCAGGCCGTCGAAGAGCGGCGGCAGCTTAGCATCGACGATCTGGCTCCAGGTCGTCGCGGCGCCGATCCACCAATGATCGTCGGCCTTCTCGATGCCGATCAGGTCCTCGATGCCGGTAACGTCGAGAATGTCTTCGGCGAGCGGCCGGTCGACCCGCGCCGGGAAATGGTCGGTGGCGCCGGCCAGGATCGTCCAGCGGCCCGAGGCCAGGGTTTCGAGAGCCTCCGCCAGCTCGGACGGACGAGCATACTGAACCATCGTCGCCGCCTCCCCAACGGCTTGGTTGTGCCGGCCTTACTTTCTCGGCAACAGTTGGTTGGGGCCATGGTGACCAGCTCGAAGCGGCTGTCAAGCCGGCGACACATCGGTGCGGCCGACCCGCTCAAGCCGGGTCGAGCACCGCCAACATCTCCTCGATGGTGACGAACTTGCGCCTCGGCGACGGCGCCTCGGCACCGGCGACCTCGGCCGCGTCTATGCGCCGCCATTCGTCGTAGGAAACGACCCGAACCCCGGCCTCGGCGAGAAACGGCTCCAGCGCTTGCCGGCCCGGTTTCTCCCCGGCGCCGCAGTCCTGGACGATCTGCTCGGCGGCGGCGCGGCCGTCCGGCTTGTTGGTGCCGATGACCCCGGTCGGCCCCCGCCTGATCCAGCCGACCGCATAGACGCCGTCGCCGACGCGACCCGCGTCGTTGACGGCGATGCCGCCCCGCTCGTCGAACGGCATGCCGTCCAGCGGTTGGCCCTGATAGCCGATCGCGGTCAGGACCAATCCGCAGGCGACCTCGAAGAACTCGCCTGTGCCGACGGCACGGCCGTCCACCACCCGGGTCCGCTCCAGCCGCAGGCCCTCGACCCGCTCGCCGCCCAGCACCTCGACTGGCGAGGCGCAGAAGGCGAAGTGCACGCGCTTGTCCTTCCCTGCGGGGTCGAGCTCGGTGAACTCGCGCAAGGTCGCCAGGTTGCGCTCCTTCAGGCGGCGGTCGCGGTCGCTTTCGGCCTCGGCGATCGCGTCCGGCAATTGTGCCGGGTCGACCACGGGATGAGCATTATCCAACCGGCCCATCTCTCGCAGCTCGACATTGGTGAACTTGGCTTCCGCCGGGCTGCGCCGGCCGAACATGTAGACGTCGTTAATCGGCGCGGCCTGAATCGCGTCGTCGGCATAGGCCGCGATGTCTGAGCTGGCGAGCTCGGCCCGCGTCTTGACCAGCACGCGGGCGATATCGACGGCGACGTTGCCGACCCCGACGACCGCCGCCGCCTCGGTGTCGAGCTTCGGGTTCAGGTTCCGGAAATCGGGGTGACCGTTGTACCAGCCGACGAACTCGGCGGCGCCGAAGACGCCAGCCTTGTCCTCACCCGGCAGGCCGAGCTTGCGGTCGAAGGGCGAGCCGACGGCCAGCACCACCGCGTCGTACATCCCCTTGAGCTGGTCGAGCGAAACGTCGCGGCCGACCTCGACATTACCGAAGTAACGGACCTGCGCCGCCGCCGCGGTCTTGTCGAAGCTGCGGGAGACGTTCTTCGTGGTCTGATGGTCGGGGGCGACGCCGTAACGGATGAGGCCGTGCGGTGCCGGCAGGCGCTCGACGATGTCGACCTCGCAGTCGACGCCCGACTTGATCAACGCTTCCGCCGTGTAAAAGCCGCTCGGCCCGGACCCCACGATCGCAACTGTGATCGGCATACGACTCTCTCTCTGCCCCCCCGAGGCCCCCATAGACGCTCGACCAATCGTAATGCGCTAGCTTCCGAGGGTAAATGGGTCGCCCCAAAACCGCGCCTCGCAGCCCCCGCGACGACGCCATTCGGCGTTCAGACCGTCCAGGTGGCGCCGCTCCGCAGCAGGGCGTTGACATCGGCCTCGGGCGACTTGGCGATCGCCGCCTCGACCTGCGCCATGGCGGCATCCTCGTAGGTCTGTTCCTCGGCAGAGTAGAGCACGCCCATGGCCATCGGCATCTCCGGTGGCTCCATCGCCGCCAGCATCAGGGCCAGGGGACGGCTCGATTCGTCGTGCACCAGAATATCGTCCTCGGCCACGCCGTCCTCGCCGACGGTGACGGCCTCGAGAGCGAGCTTCTCGGCGTTCAGCCGCAGGCCCCGGTTGCCGTCCTTGCCGAAGCGCAGCGGCTGGCCGTGGTTGACGTGGATCTGACGGTCGGCGGCGACACTCTTCTCGGCGAAGCTGTCGAAGACGCCGTCGTTGTAGACGATGCAGTTCTGGAAGATCTCGATGAACGAGGTGCCGTTGTGGGCATGCGCCAGCTTCAAGGTTTCCAAGAGCTCTTTTTGCTGGGTATCGACGCCGCGGGCGACGAAGCGACCACCGGCCCCGATCGCCATTTGCGCCGGCGACAACGGCAGGTCGACCGAGCCCATTGGCGTCGACGGCGAGCGCGTCCCACGCCTCGAGGTCGGCGAATACTGACCCTTGGTCAGGCCATAGATTTCGTTGTTGAAGAGCAGGATCTGCAGGTCGACGTTGCGCCTCAGCGCATGCAGCATGTGGTTGCCGCCGATCGAAAGCCCGTCGCCATCGCCGGTGACGACCCAGACGTCGAGCTCGGGATTGGCGAGCTTGACGCCCGTCGCGATCGCTGGCGCCCGGCCATGGATAGTATGAAAGCCGTAGGTCTCCATGTAGTAGGGAAAGCGCGAAGAACAGCCGATGCCGGAGACGAAGACCGTGTTCTCTGGCCGCGCCCCGATCTCGGCCAGGGTCCGCTGCACGCCCTTGATAATGGCGTAGTCGCCGCAACCCGGGCACCAGCGCACCTCCTGGTCGGAAGCGAAGTCCTTGGGCTTGAGGTTCTCGATTACCGTCGGCGCGTTCATCTCAGCTCTCCGTCAAGGCGCGGATCGCCGCCGTCACTTCGGCGATCTTGAAGGGCTGCCCGGTCACCTTGTTCAGGCCCTTGGCCGGT
This sequence comes from Alphaproteobacteria bacterium, assembly GCA_030746295.1. The sequence goes on from JASLMY010000043.1 coordinate 12,540, forward strand.
ATCAGGTACTCCGCCCGCAACACCGTGATCAACTGGCCGGCATTCATCTCCGGCACCAGGACGTGGCGATAGCCGGCCAATAGCTCGCCCAGGTTCTTCGGCAGGGGGCACAGGTGGCGCAGATGGATATGGCTGACATCGACACCGTCGGCACGCAGGTTGTCGACGGCGCGGCTGATCGGACCGTAGGTCGAGCTCCATCCGACGACCGCGATCTCGCCCGACTCCTGCCCCTGATCGGCGCCCTGGAGCGGGATGTCGTCGGCAATGCCGGCAATCTTGCGGGCCCGCATGTCGGTCATCCGCTGATGGTTCTCAGGATCGTAGCTGATGTGGCCAGTCTCGATCGACTTCTCGATGCCACCGGTCCGATGCTCCAGACCCGGCGTGCCCGGCACTGCCCAAACCCGACCCAAGGTCTTCGGATCGCGCAGCGAGGGACGGAAGCCCTCGGGGTCCTGGCGGAAATGGACCGGGAACGACTCGTAGCCGTCGAAGTCGGGGATCAACCAGGGCTCAGCCGCGTTGGCGACGTAGCCGTCGGTCAGCAGGATCACCGGCGTCATGTACTTGGTCGCGAGCCGCACCGCTTCGATACCGCAATCAAAGCAGTCCGAAGGCGAGGACGCAGCAAGCACCACGACCGGCGCATCGGCATTGCGCCCGTAGATCGCCTGGTAGAGATCCGACTGCTCGGTCTTGGTCGGCATGCCGGTGGAGGGCCCGGCCCGCTGCGAGTTCACGACCACGAGCGGCAGCTCGGTGCTGATCGCAAGGCCGATCGCCTCGGTCTTCAGTGCCACGCCCGGGCCGGAGCTCGAAGTGACGCCGATCGAGCCGGCATAGGACGCACCGATTGCGGCGCAGACCGCGGCGATCTCGTCTTCCGCCTGATAGGTGACGATGCCGAACTGCTTCAAGCTCGCCAGGATGTGCAAGATGGGCGAGGCCGGCGTGATCGGGTAGGAAGCGAAGACCATCTTCAAATCGGCCAGTTGGCTGCCCGCGACCAGCCCCCAAGCCAGCGCCTCGCTGCCGGTGACGGTGCGATAGACGCCCGGCGCGATTTCGGCCGGCATCACAGAGAAGCCGCCGATGCTGCCCGAAAGCTCGGCCGTCTCGCCATAGGCGTGGCCGGCGTTGAGCGCGGCGATGTTGGAGGCGGCGATCTCCGGGCGCTTTTCGAACTTCTCGTTCAGCCAATCGACCGTTGGCTTCCGACGACGATCGTAAAGCCAATAGATCAGCCCCAGGGTCCAGAGATTCTTGCAGCGAAGACCGTCCTTCTGGCTGAGTCCGAACTCCTTCACCGCTTCCAGCGTCAGCCGCGAGACGTCGATCTCGAGAAGCCGATAGTCCTCCAGCGTGCCGTCCTCAAGCGGGTTGGCCTCGAAACCGGCCTTGCGCAGATTGCGGTCGCTGAGGGTGCCGGTATCCAAGATGACGAGACCGCCCTGCTTCAGGTCCTTGATGTTGACCTGCAACGCCGCCGGGTTCAGCGCCACCAAGACGTCCGGCGCATCGCCCGAGGTCATGATCTTGCGGGCGCCGAAATTGATCTGGTAGGCCGAGACACCGTAGGTGGTTCCGACCGGTGCACGGATCTCGGCCGGAAAATCCGGGAACGTCGCCAGGTCGTTACCGGCCAGCGCCGTCGTTTGGGTGAATTGGCTGCCGGTCAACTGCACGCCGTCGCCGGAATCACCGGCAAAACGTACGACCACCGACTCGACCAGCTCGCGAGAAACACCCTCGGGCCGAAGCTCTTCCGCGGTAGTGATAGCGCTCATGACAATTCAGTCCGTCTTACTTGTCGTCTCTTCGTTGATTCGACCGCGGAGGCATCGGAATAGAGCGTCGCCAGAGCCGCCCGGGGCATTGTTGCCTCAGGCTGGGGTTAGCTGAAATGGAGTGTGTTCCGGCGCAGCAGACTACCGTTCTCGGTGCCTCATGCAGTGTGACTCGGCTGTGCATACTACACGTAACATGGATATGCGACACATCGCTTTTGAGATCAACTTCTAGTGTGAAAAAAGTGCGCTCTCGCGAACTCCGTTTCAGCGCCCGAGGATGACCAGCGTGTTGTCCTCGAGGCCGTAGACGAGCTCGACGAGGCCGTCGCCGTCGAGGTCGCCGGCCTCAATCGCGGTCGTGATCGCGCTCTCATGTTGAACCGTCGCCAACTCGGCGAAACGGCGCCCAAGAAAGGTTAGAATTTCAAGGCCACGCCGGGCGGCGGTCGGCAGCACCAGGTCGAGCACACCGTCACCGTTTGCGTCCACCACCGCCGACAGACCCAATTCGCGCGAGCCCATCTCGTGGTTGGAATAGCCGAAGGCCTTGCCTTCGATCTTGAGCCCGGTTTCGGTCAGCTCGTAGATCACCAAGGTGCCGCCGATGTGCGGCGTCACCACGATCGCGAACTCGGTCCTGCCATCGCCGTCGAAGTCGCCGACCCCGGCCGGATTTAGCCAGCGGTTGGGCAGCCCGACCGGCTTGCCCTCGGCGACGATGCCGAGCCGGCCGCCGGCCAGGCCGACGACCGCGATCGCGGCGCCGGCATCGAGATACGAGCGAACCACCAGGATCTCGTCGACGCCATCGCCGTTCAGGTCGGCGAGACGGGCGAGCCGGTCCTCGAACACCGAATCGGGCGGCAGGTCGAGCCGCAGCAGGGCGCCGTTGCCGTCGACGGCGCGCAGGCCGCCCGCTTCTACCCGATCACCGATGACGCCGTGGCCGTAGCGCCGCGTCGGGCTGGCCAGCCAGGCCTCGACGATGCCTCGGTCCCCGCGGCTGACGACGCCGTCGGGCAGCATATCGGGTCGCCGCTCGATCGCCCCGACGGGGCTGTCGGCACCGTCTTCCAGCACCGGCCTGCCAGCGACGAGACGGAGCTTGCGAAAGCGCAGCCCTGACGTGCCGGTATTTTCGAGCTCGAGATAGACGTCGCCGCCGACACGCAGAACGGCGGCGATCGTGCCCGGCGCCTTCAGGGTAAGGGCTCGCCATTTGCCGCTCTCGGCCATCGCCTCGGTCCCCAGCAGGACCGAAAGCAGCAACAGCGCAGCCGTCAGGTACCGTCCCATCTCGTCCTCCTCCGCATGTCGCGGAAGGCCGGAGCCCCCCTTCGTCGAGGTCGCGAGCCGTGCCTTCCCTAGCACCAATTGCCGAGCGATCCGAGTCGGCGGAAGCTCTGATCTCGCATACCTCCCGCCCCAGTCTCTTCCGATTGACTCGCGAGCGATCCGGGCGCTTAGATTAGCAATCGGCTCGACGCCCGGCGCTGCCGGCAGGCAGCGGAGACAATCTCAGGATGTCGGTCTGAAACAGGGAGGCAACAAATTCGATGAAACGCAAAATCGCAACAACAGGATGGCGACGATTGGGCATCGGCCTGGCCGCGGGCTTGGCGGCATTCGGCATCAGCGGCGGCGCGACGGCCAAGACGCAGCTTCTCGTCTACACCGCCGTCGAGGCGGACGAATTGAAGATGTTCAAGCAGGCGTTCGAGAAGGACTACCCGGACATTCAGATCAATTGGGTCCGCGATTCGACCGGCATCATCACCGCCAAACTGTTGGCCGAGAAGGCGAATCCGAAGGCTGATATCGTCTGGGGGGTAGCCGCCACCAGCTTGGTGCTGCTGGCCAACGAAGGCTACTTCCAGCCTTACGCGCCCAAGGGCCTGAAGGGGCTGGACCAGGCTTATGTCGACCCGAAGAACTCGCCGCCGCTCTGGGTCGGCCAGCGGGCCTGGATTGCGTCCGTCTGCTACAACACGGTGGAAGCGAAGAAGCACAACCTGCCGATGCCGACGTCGTGGAAGGACCTGACCAAAAGCGTCTACCAGGGCCACGTGATCATGCCGAACCCGAACTCGTCCGGCACCGGCTTCCTCGACGTCTCCAGTTGGCTGCAAATGTGGGGCGAGAAGGATGCCTGGGGTTTCATGGACGCCCTGCACAATAACATCGCCCGCTACACCCACTCGGGCTCCAAGCCGTGCAAGCTGGCGGCCCGCGGTGAGATCCCGATCGGCGTCTCCTTCGCCTATCGCGGCGCCAAGTCGAAGAACAAGGGCGCCCCGCTCGAAGTCATCGCGCCGAGCGAGGGTGTTGGCTGGGATCTTGAATCCTTCGGCATCGTCCGGAACACCAAGAATCTCGCCGCGGCGCGGGCCCTCGCCGATTGGTCGGTGACCCGCAAGGCCAACGAGATCTACAACCGGGAATATGCAGTGGTCGCCATGCCCGGCGTGGCCAAGCCGGTTAAGAATTTCCCGCCCAAGATCAACGAGAAGATGATCAAGAACGACTTCGCTTGGGCAGCGGCGAATCGGCAGCGCATCCTCAAGGAATGGCAAAAGCGTTACGACGCCAAGTCGGAGCCGAAGAAGTAGTAGAGACACGTGGCCTAGAGCCGAAACAAGGCGAGGTCGCCGTCGGATGCCGATCCGCATCCGACGGCGGTCGGCCTATTTGTCGTTCCACCGCCTGCACCTTTGCCGAGGTGGAGCCCGACCATGAGCAAGACATCAGCAGGAGACAGCCCAACCCGCGGCGCCTATCTTCGCATCGAGCAGCTGAGCAAGCGGTTCGGCTCGTTCACGGCGCTGGACGACATCTCGCTCGACATCCATGAGGGGGAGTTCGTCTGCTTCCTGGGGCCGTCGGGCTGCGGCAAGACCACGCTGCTGCGCGCCATCGCCGGGCTCGACATCCAGACCAGCGGCCGCATCGAGCAAGCCGGCCAGGACATCTCCGCCCTGCCGCCCTCGGAACGCGACTTCGGCATCGTCTTCCAGTCCTACGCCCTTTTCCCCAACCTGACCGTCGCCAAGAACGTGGGCTACGGGCTCGAAAGCCGGCGCCTCTCCAAGGCCGAGGTCGGGGCACGGGTGGCTGAGCTCTTGGATTTGGTGGGCCTGCCGGACCAGGGCGACAAGTACCCGGCGCAGCTTTCGGGTGGCCAGCAGCAGCGGGTCGCGCTCGCGCGGGCACTCGCAACCTCGCCCGGCCTCTTGCTCTTGGACGAGCCGCTATCCGCGCTCGATGCCCGGGTGCGGGTGCATCTGCGCCACGAGGTCAAGGAGCTGCAACACAAGCTCGGCGTCACCACGGTGATGGTCACGCACGACCAGGAAGAGGCCCTGACGATGGCCGACCGAATCGTGGTCATGAACCAGGGCGTGATCGAGCAGGTCGGCACCCCGCTCGAGATCTACCGCCAGCCCGCCACCGCCTTCGTCGCCGATTTCATCGGCACCATGAACTTCGTGCCGGGCACCGTCGCTGGCCCGGACCTCGTCCGCCTCGGCGACCAGCAATTCGCCTGCGATACCGACGGGCTCGGCGCCGACAAGGCTGCGACGGTCGCGATCCGGCCCGAGGACATCGTCATTCAAACTCTCGACGACGTCGCGGAGAACACCTTCAGGGCCCACGTCCAGGCGATGGAGTTCCTGGGCTCGTTCTATCGCGTCGAGATCGGCGCCGAGACCTTGCAGGGGCGTGAGCTTCAAGCGGACCTCTCGATCAACTTGGTCCGCGGCCAAGGCATCACCGAGGGCGAGGAGGTGCGGGTATCGCTGCCGAGGGAGCGTATCCGGATTTACCCCGGAGGTCTGATCCGTGACTAGCCTCGCCCCGGCCCAAGCCGCCCTGGCTCCGATCAAGGCCAAGCTCAGCCGTGACGATTGGATGATGCGCGCCTTCATGGTCGTGATCGGCCTCTATCTCGTGGTCGCCTTGGCCCTGCCGCTCTACGTCATGCTGTCGAAGAGCCTGGAGGACCACGACGGCAACTTCATCGGCATCGCCAACTACATCGAGTATTTCTCGACCCCGGCGCTGTCTTACTCGATCTTCAACAGCCTCCAGATCGCCATTGTCTCGACGCTGATCACGGTCAGCCTCGCCTTCGTCTTCGCCTATGCCCTGACACGCAGCTGCATGCCCTTCAAGGGTGGTTTCAAGACTGTTGCCCTGGTGCCGATCCTGGTGCCCTCGCTGTTGCCGGGAATTGCGCTGATTTACCTCTTCGGCAACCAGGGCTTTTTGAAGGAACTGCTCTTCGGGGTGCCGATCTACGGGCCCTTGGGCATCGTCATCGCCGAAGTCTTCTTCACCTTCCCGCATGCGCTGTTGATCATCATCACCGCGCTCTCGATCTCCGATGCGCGGCTTTACGAGGCGGCCTTGGCGCTCAGGGCCAGCAAGCTTCGCATCTTCTTCACCGTCACGCTGCCCGGCGCCCGCTACGGCCTGATCAGCGCCGGCTTCGTCGTCTTCACCCTGGTGATCACCGACTTCGGCGCGCCCAAGGTGATCGGCGGTCAGTTCAACGTCCTCGCCGTCGACATCTACAAGCAAGTCATCGGGCAGCAGAACTTCCAGATGGGCGCGGTGGTGAGCGTCGTGCTTCTGGTCCCGGCGGTCGTGGCCTTCACCGTCGACCGGCTGATCCAGCGCCGCCAAGTGGCCCTGCTGTCGGCCCGCGCGGTACCCCTGCAGGCCAAGCCCGCGCCGCGCTTTGATACCCTGATGACGCTCTTCTGCTGCCTCGTCGGCGTCTTCATCCTCGGCATCCTGGGCGTCTGCCAGTACGCCGCGATCGTCAAGTTCTACCCCTACGACCTCAGCTTCGGCCTCAACAACTACGACTTCGACGTCATGGACGGCGGCGGCTGGGATTCCTTCTCCAACTCGATCCGGATGGCGCTCTACACTGCCGGCTTCGGCACTATCATCGTCTTCGTCGGCGCCTACATGGTCGAGAAGGGACGCGGTTTTCGCACCGGACGTGGCGCCTTCCAGTTCCTCGCCATGATGCCGATGGCGGTGCCGGGGCTGGTGCTGGGCCTTGCCTACATCTTCTTCTTCAACGCGCCCAACAACCCGTTGAATGGCATTTACGGCACCATGGCGATCCTGGTGATCTGCACGATCACGCATTTCTACACCGTGGCCCACCTCACCGCGGCGACGGCGCTGAAGCAAATGGACGCCGAGTTCGAGGCCGTCTCGGCCTCGCTGAAGCAGCCCTTCTACAAAATGTTCAGGCGGGTCACAGTGCCGGTCTGCCTGCCGGCGATCCTCGACATCTCGATCTACCTCTTCGTCAACGCCATGACCACGGTTTCGGCCGTGGTCTTCCTCTACAGCCCCGAGACCAATCTGGCCTCGGTCGCGGTCCTCAACATGGACGATGCCGGCGACATCGCGCCGGCCGCCGCCATGGGGATGATGATCTTCTACACCAACGCCACCGTCCGCCTGCTGCACGCCTTCCTCACCCGCGGCGTGCTGTCGCGCACCCAGGCCTGGCGGTACCGATGAGCAGGCACAAGATATGAATGATAGTTTCCCCACTCAGGCCCGGGCCGTCGTCGTCGGCGGCGGTATCGTCGGCTGCTCCGTCGCCTACCACCTGGCCAAGCATGGCTGGCAAGACGTCGTGCTGGTGGAGCAGAGCCAGCTTTCGGCCGGCACCACCTGGCATGCCGCCGGCCTCGTCGGCCAGCTCCGCCCCAGCGCCAACCTGACCAAGCTGATCGGCTACAGCGCCGAGCTCTATGCCGGGCTGGAGGCCGAGACCGGGCTCGCCACCGGCTGGAAGCAGTGCGGCAGCGTCAACGTCGCCACCACCGAGGACCGGATGATCGAGCACCGCCGCTCGGTGGCGATGGCGACGGCCTTCGGCGTCGCGGCCGAGATACTGTCGCCCGAGGAAGCCGGTCGGCGCTGGCCGCACATGCGCACCGACGACATCGCCGGCGCGGTCTGGATGCCAAACGACGGCAAGGCCAACCCGGCCGATCTGACCCAGGCGCTGGCCCGCGGCGCCCGCGATGCCGGTGCCCGCATCGTCGAAGGCGTCAAGGCGATCGAGGTCGGCATCGAGCGTGGCCGGGTGCGGAACGTCGTCACCGACCACGGCACGATCCGATGCGAGGTCGTGGTCAACTGCGGCGGCGCCTGGGCCCGCGACTTCGCCGCCCCTTCGGGCGTCACTATCCCGCTCCACGCCGCCGAGCACATGTATATCGTCACCCGCCCCCTCGGCCTCGACCCGGACCTGCCGGTGATGCGCGATCACGACAACCGGGTCTACTTCAAGGAAGAGGTCCGCGGCCTGCTGATGGGTGGCTTCGAGGCCGCCGCCAAGCCCTGGGGCATGGACGGCATTCCCGACAACTTCGCGTTCCAAATGCTGCCCGAGGACTGGGAGCAGTTTCAGCCCCTGATGGAAGGCGCGCTGCGCCGCTGCCCGCTGTTGGAGAAGGCCGAGGTGAGCCAGTTCATGAATGGGCCCGAGAGCTTCACCATCGACGGTAACTTCGTCATGGGCGAGGCGCCGGGGCTGGCCGGCTATTTCGTCGCCGCCGGCTTCAACTCGGCCGGCATCGCGTCTGCCGGCGGTGCGGGCAAGGCGTTGGCGGAATGGATCGTCGAGGGCGAGGCGCCGATGGACCTCTGGGAGGTCGACATCCGCCGTTTCGCCGGCTTCCACGGCAATCGAACCTTCCTGCGCGAGCGCACGGTCGAGACGCTGGGCATGCATTACGCCATGCACTGGCCGCATTTCGAGGTCGAGAGCGCTCGGCCGCTCAGGCGCTCGCCGCTCTATGACCGGCTTCTGGCCAAGCGGGCTTGCTTCGGCTCGCGCTTCGGCTGGGAACGGGCCAACTGGTTCGCACCCGAAGGCGTGGCACCGGTGATGGAATACTCCTACGGCCGCCAGAACTGGTTCGAGGCCAGTGGCGACGAGCACCGCGCCGCCCGCGCGGACGTGGTCGTCTTCGACCAGACCTCGTTCGCCAAGTACCTGTTGCAGGGCGCGGATGCGGCGGCCGAGTTGCAGCGCCTCTGCGCCAACGAGATGGACGTCGACCCTGGCCGGATCGTCTACACCCAGATGCTGAACCGGCGAGGCGGCATCGAGAGCGACCTTACCGTCACTCGCCTCGACGCGGACTGCTACTTCCTGGTCACCGGCTCGGCCCAGGCGACGCGCGACGCCGATTGGATCCGTCGCCATCTGACGCCCGAAGCGCACGCGGTCCTGACCGACGTCACCGCGACCCAGACGGTGCTGAGCGTCATGGGCCCGAAGGCGCGGCAGCTATTGGAGCGGGTCTCGACGGCCGACTTCTCGAACGAGGGCTTCCCCTTCGCCACCAGCCGCGAGATCGACGTCGGCCAGGCGCTGGTGCGGGCGACGCGGCTCTCCTATGTCGGCGAGTTGGGTTGGGAACTCTACGTGCCGGTCGAGACGGCCCTCGGCGTCTACGAGGCCCTGTTCCAGGCCGGGGCCGATCTGGGGCTCAAGGACGCCGGCTACTTCGCCCTCGAGTCGCTTCGCGCCGAGAAGGGCTATCGGGCCTGGGGCCACGACCTGACGCCGGACGACACGCCCTTGGAGGCCGGCCTCGGCTTCGCCGTAGCCTTCGACAAGGGCACGGACTTCATCGGCCGCGAGGCGCTGCTCGTCCAACGCGAGGCGGGCCTGAAGCGACGTCTCGTGGTCTTCACCCTCGACGACCCGGAAGCCCTGCCGCTGCACGACGAGCCCGTTTATCGCGACGGCACGCTCGTCGGCTACGTCACCTCGGCCGACTACGGCCACACCCTCGGTCGTGCCGTCGCCTTCGCCTATGTCGAGAACGCAGCCGGTGCCACGGCCGAGTTCGTCACCGCCGGCGCTTACGAGATCGACATCGCCGGCAGCCGCTTCGCCGCGACGCCGCACCTGCGCCCGCCCTACGATCCAGGGGCCGAGAAGATGAAACGCTGACTTCGAGGAGAACCGAGATGACCCAAGCCTATCAAAGCGGCCTCGGCGCCGCGATATCCAAGGCCGCCGGCTGGCCTGACGGGGCCGCCTTTGTCGAGGGCGAGTACGTGCCGATCGGGGCGGCGAAGCTGTCGCTGCTGGACTGGGGCTTCACCAAGTCGGACGTCACCTACGACGTCGTCCATGTCTGGGAGGGCGCCTTCTATCGCCTCGAGGACCACTTGAACCGTTTCTACAACTCGATGGCGGGCCTCAGGATGTCGATCCCGCACGACCGCGCCGAGATGACCGAGATCCTGAGCCAGTGCGTCCGCCTGACCGGGCGCCGCCGGGCCTACGTCGCTATGGTGACGACTCGCGGCGTGCCGATGCCGGGCGCCCCCCGGAAACCGAGCCTGGTCGAGAACCGCTTCTACGCCTATGCACTGCCCTGGATCGACATCCTGTCGCCGGAGATCCAGGAACGCGGTGCCCACGTCATCATCGCCGAGCCACCCAGAATCGACCGCGCCTCGGTCGACCCGACGATCAAGAACTACCAGTGGGGCGATCTGACCCAGGGCCTCTTCGAGGCCGAGGACAGGGGCGCCGACGTCTGCATGTTGCTGGACTCGGAAGGCTACGTGACCGAGGGCCCGGGCTTCAACGTCTTCGCCGTCACCGGCGGCGAGATCGTCACACCCGACCGCGGTGTCCTCGAGGGCATCACCCGGCTCGCCGTGCTCGATCTCTGCCGCGAGCTCGAGATCCCGGTCAGCGAAGGCCGCCTTACCGCCGCCGACCTCTATGCCGCCGACGAGGTCTTCCTCACCAGCACCGCCGGCGGCGTCATGCCGGCGACCCGCGTCGACGACACCATCTACGCCAACGACAGCCCCGGTCCGATGACGGTTCGGCTGAAAGAGGCCTATTGGCGAGATCACGCCGAGGGCACCCATTCGACGCCGATTAATTACGAAGGAGCCTGAACCATGGCAACGGTCGATTGGCGCGTCGAGGGTCCGCATTTCATCAACTGCAACTGCGATTATGGCTGCCCCTGCCAGTTCATGGCGCTGCCGACCGACGGCACCTGCAAGGCGGTCTGGGCGATCAGGATCGACAAGGGGCATTTCGGCGAGACCCGTCTCGACGGCCTGATCGCCGCCAATACCTACGACTGGCCAGGGCCCATTCACGAGGGCAACGGCACCATGCAAACCATCATCGACGCCCGCGCCGACGCCGACCAGCGCGCCGCGATCGCGGCCGTCATGCAGGGCGAGGGCTCGGAGCCCGGCAGCTCGATGCTGAAGATCTACCGCGACATGTGCCCGAACCAGCACGAGCCGGTCTTCGCCACGATCGAGCTGGAGATCGACATGGGGCGCCGCAGCGCCCGCTTCGTCGTCCCGGACCTCGTCGAGACCTCGGTCGAGCCGTTGCGCAACCGGGTCTCGGGGGCCGAGCATCGGGCCCGGATCGACCTGCCGATGGGCAAGGAGTTCCTGATCGCCGAAGTCGCCAGCGGCAGCACCAAGGCGACCGGGGCGATCCCGTTGGAATTCGCCGACAGCCACGCCCATTTCGCCGACAGCACGTTCACCACCGGCGGCCTCGCGACCTGAAACCGGCAGAGACGTCCTCAGCCCTGCGCTTGGCCGGTGCTGCCCGGGGTCCGCGCCGGGCCGGGCATGGCAGAGGGCTGTCGGCGCAGGCGGCTTTCGCGCAACTCGCCCGCCACTTCCAAGATCGGATAGGCGACCGAGGTCAGGTGATTGTTGATCCGCCGCAAGTCGCGGATGATGTCCTCGTGTAAAGACATGGTCTCGATGCTCTCGGGCCGGCCGGCGCTGACCCGCGCCAAATGGCGCTCGGCGGAGCGTTGCTCGGCCGAGCGCATCGCCACCTTGGCGGCCAGCAGGCGGCGCGCCATCTCGACGTCGCCCGCCATGAAGACGCTGAAGGCGAGGCGCATATTCTCCACTACTTGGCCGTGGAACTCGGTAATCTCTTCCAGCCCGGCCGCGGAGAAGTTGTACGCCTTGCGGATCTTCTTCTTCGCCAGGTCCATCAAGTTCTTGTCGATGATGTCGCCGATGTGCTCGAGGTTGGTGGTGAAGGTCAGGACCTCGACATAGCGCCGTCCCTCCGCCTCGTCCAAAGCCTCGTTGCTGACCCGCGTGAGATAGAGCTTGATCGCCTCGTGCAGCTCGT
>JASLMY010000044.1 GCA_030746295.1 Alphaproteobacteria bacterium
CGTTCTGCTCCGCCGCGAGCTCGAAGAGCGCTGACGCGTAACGACCCGCGATGTCGGAGACCACGGTTGTTTCCGCTGCCACTGGCGAGGTGCCTCCCCTGCCGTCGGATGACGCCTAAGTCTTTGAAATTCTTGACGAAGGCAAACAAGAAGGAGCGCCTCCGGCCCTCGCCCGAGGCGCGCCGGCTACGTAGCATAGACGACTGCGCCGTGCAAGCCGGCAAGGCGCCGGGCCAAGCCGGAGAAAGCCGTGCCCGAGCGCCGCGCAACGACGGCTTCGCGAACCGGCGTCCGGGCCGTTAAGCTGCGTTGTCGCCCGCACCGGCGCGCCGGCCGCGGGAACGGGCAAGTATGGCGATGGCGGGGAGGATCGGTTGACGGGACAACGTCCGGCGAACGGCGACCTCGCCACAGATCCCAGGTGGCGGCGGTTGCATGAGGATACGTGGACCTGCCCCGGCTGCGGCGAGGCGCATCGCGGCCTTTTCGACCTGGCCTGTGACCGTCCGGACCACTGGCCGGGCGGTGCGAAGCCGGCTGCGAACGCCGCTCTCGACAAGTCCGGCGATTTCCTGTCGGAGGACTTCTGCGTCCTCGACGGCACGCACTATTTCGTCCGCTGCGTCCTGATGCTGCCGGTCCAAGGTGCCGACGGCAGCTTCGGGTACGGGGTCTGGTCGACCCTGTCGGAGGCGAATTTCGACGCCTACGTCGAGAGCTTCGACGGCGGCGAGCAAGGCCGGCTCGGGCCCTGGTTCGGCTGGTTCTCGAACGCCCTGAAGGGCTATCCGGACACGCTCAACCTGAAATGCCGGATCCACCCGCACGACGGCAGCCGACGGCCCTCGATCGAGCTGGAGCCGACCGAGCACCCGCTCGCCGTGGCGCAGCGTGACGGCATCTCGTTCGACAAAATCCTCGACCTCTATGCGCTGAACGGCCACGACATCCGCCCGGCGCTGTCCGACTAGGGCAGCCCCGGGCGTTCGGCCTGTTCGAGGCTGCCTATTGCGTCAGCACGCCGGGCCAGTTGCCGTCGGCCTTGGCGATGTTGCCGGGCACGTCCTGGGCCCAGGTCGCCTGCACCGACTGGGAATAGTTGAGGTAGAGCTTGCCGTCGACGATGCGCCAGGCCGCGGGGTCGGAGGACGCGGTGTAGCCCTGCGAGACCGCCCAGGCGCAGTAGCCGCCATATTGCGGCGCATAGGCCTCGGGCTTGGCGCGGAAGGCGGCCAGGTTGTCGGCATTGGCGAAGCGCCAGTCGGCACCCTGCCAACGATGCGTGAAGCTGGCCTTGCCCTTGACCGGCTTGCCGGCCTTGAAATAGGCGACCGGGTCGTAGCCGCTGACGGCGAGGTTGGAGAAGGTGCCGGTGTAGACGGGGTCTTGCGCGGCGCTGGCGGGCGTCGGCGCCGCGGCCCAGAGAAGCGCTGCCAGCAACGGCACGGCGAGGACGGCGGCGGCGCGGCTCAGACGAAGCATATCTTTCCCTCCTGTTCGGACGGCCCTTGTCGTGGACACCAGAAATATGGGCCCCGGCCGGCGCGCCCGCCAGGCCGCGCGGGGTCACGAAGGCTCGACAAATATCACGAAATCGTCCGCTGACGGCGTCGGGGCAGGTCTTAGTAGAACACCGCCGGCGGAACGTCCAGCAACACCTTGCCGACCGCCTCGAAATGGGCGTCCCGGGACTGGATCTGCTGCGAGAGCGTGTGCATGTCGCGAAAGCGGCGCTCGAAGGCGCTGCCGGGAAAGATCGCGTCCACGCCGGCGGCCTTGTAGACCCAGTCCGCGACCTCGATGGCGCCGTGGATGGCATTGGCGGTGGCAAGCCGCACCCGGGCCCGCTCCGGTACCGAGATCGGTGCGACATCGTCAGCGGTGGCGTAGATCTCGCCCAGGGTCTCGGTCAGGTAAGCGCGACCGGCACCGAGCTTCGCCTCGGCCCGGGCGACGCCCGCCTGCACGAGGGCGGTGTCGGCCAGCCGGTCGAGGCCGCGCGGGGCCTTGGCCTCGGCGAGGTCGGCAAAGGCCGCCAGCATCGCCCGGCCGATCCCCAGACCGACGGCGGCGACGCCGACCGCATAGAGCCCCTGCATGGTGAAAGCATAAAGCGGCCCCCGCTCGCGCCTGAGTGCCGGCTCCTCCCGGGTGCTGGAGAAGTCCTCGGGCACGAAGAGGTCGCTGACGGCATAGGAATCGGAGGCCGTGCCGCGAAGGCCGATGGTGTCCCAGGTGTCCAGCAATTCCGCTTGCTCGACCGGAAACAGAAGCGTGCGGATGATCGGCACGCCGGCCTCGTTCAGGCGCAGCTCGCCGCCCGCTTCCACCACCCGGCAGTGCGCGCCCATCCAGGTTGCCTGACGGCAGCCGCTCGCGAAGTCCCAGCGGCCGCTGACGCGATAGCCGCCGTCGCCCGCGTCGGCCGTGGTCGCGTTGGGCGGCCCCCAGGCGACGACCGCCCTGGGGTCGGTGAAGATCGTCGCCGCCGGCTCGGGCGCCAGGAAGGGCGCGATCAGGGCCGAGCTGTTGGCGACGAAGAGGTTCCAGGCGACCGAGGCATCGTGGCGGGCGACCTCCTCCAGCGCCAAGAGGTAGGTGCCGGGGTGGACCTGGTCGCCACCGACGCTTGTCGGCAGCAGCATGCGGAAGAGACGGGCCTCGTGAAGCCGGGTCAGCAACGGCTCCGGTATGCGCCTGGTGCGCTCGATCTCATCCGAGGCGGCGGTAAGCTCGGCCGCCAGCTCGCGCGCACGGGCGACCGGATCCGGGCCGACGGGCTGCTCGATGCGGTCTCCCTTGGCGTGCATACCGCCATTGCGGACGAGGCGGGACGTGCTGTCAATGGCCAGGCTCGGGGTCTGGACGGGACCGCCTGGAAGCATGCTACCTTGGCAGCGCGTTCTCACCCTGGAAATTCGAGCGTATGCCGCCGCTGACCGACTATACGACCTACGCCGAGGCACAGGCCCACTGCACGAGAGAGGCGCTCTGGGCGCTTTTCGACGGCGACCGGGATCGCCTCAATATCGCCGAGGAGTGTCTGGATCGCCATCGCGGTCGCGACCTGACGATCCGCATCGCCCATGGCGACGGCCGCGACGAGAACTTCAGCTTCGACGAGGTCGCGGACTGGGCCGGCCGCTTCGCCAATTACCTCACCGCGCGCGGTATCGCCAAGGGAGAGCGCGTGGCCCTGATGCTGGAGCCCTCGCTGCCGTTCTATTTCGCCCTCTTCGGCGCCATGAAAGCCGGCGCCGTGGCGGTACCGCTCTTCACTCTCTTCGGCCCCGACGGCCTAGCGCTACGCATCGACGACTGCACTCCGCGGCTGCTGTTGACGACGGCCGAGCTCGCCGAGCGAGCCCAGGGCCGCGAGGGCCTGCAGGTGGTGATCGCCGACGAGGCGCTGATGGCGGAGCTGGCCGGCCACGAGGCCCGCTACGAGAGCGACACCAGTGCCGACGACATGGCGATGTACCAGTACACCTCCGGCACCACGCGCGAGCTGCCGGAAGCGGTCAAGCACCGCCACAAGGCGGTGGTGACGGTGATGCTGGCCGCCCTCTACGGCACCGGGGTTCGCCCCGGCGACCTCTTCTGTTGCCCTTCCTCGCCGGCCTGGGGGCACGGCCTTTGGCACGGAACCATCGCGCCGCTGGCACTCGGCGTCTCGATCACCGCCTGGGCGGGGCGCTTCGAGGCTGGGCGCCTGCTGCAGGTGTTGCAGGACTATGGCATCACCAACCTAGCGGCGGCGGCAACGCACTACCGAATGATGAAGAATTCCGGCAAGGCCGGCAATTATCGCTACGAAACCGAGAAACTGTCGTTTACCGGCGAGCCGATCGACAGCGACACCGCCGAATTCGCAGAGGCTACTTTCGGCACACCAGTCTGCTCGATGTACGGCACCACCGAGGTCGGCGTCATCCTCGGCAACTATCCGGGCGCCCCCGACATCGAGGTCCGTCCCGGTGCGCTGGGCAAGCCGATGCCGGGCCTCGAGGTCGAGATCCAGGACCCCGCCGGCAACGCCTGCCCACCGGACCAGGTAGGCGAGATCATGCTGCGCCGGCCGAAAGGCGGCTGGATTCCGACCCGCGACCGTGGCCACACGGACGCCGACGGCTATTTCTATCACGACGGCCGCGCCGATGACGTCATCATCTCCGCCGGCTGGACCATGAGCGCGGTCGAGATCGAGGACGTGCTGTTGAAACACCCGGAGGTCGACGAAGCGGCGGCGATCGGCGTCGCGGACGCACTGCGCGGCCAGGCGGTCAAGGCCTTCATCGTCAGCCACCGCCCGGGCGACGACGCCTTCGCCGAGGAGCTGCAGGCGTTCACCAAGGCCAGGCTCAGCCGGCACGAATATCCGCGCCTCGTGGAATTCACCGCCGCGCTGCCGAAGACGCCGGCCGGCAAGGTCAACCGCAGCCTCCTGCGCCAGCAAGAGACCGCCCAAGGAGAGACGGTATGAGTGAAGCCTACGAGCGCCGCTTTCCCAAGATCACGGACGAGGCGCTGGCGGCACTCAGGAACCGCATCGGCGTGCGCATCGAGAACACGCTGGAGCCCTGGTGCCACGAGGCGACGCGGGACGCCATCCGCCACTACGCGCACGGCATCGGCGACGACAACCCGCTCTGGTGCGACCCGGACTATGCTGCCGGCAGCCGTTTCGGCACCATCGTCGCACCACCCTCGTTCCTCTTCGCCGGCAGCCGGGTCCTGTCGGGCTATGTCGGCGGCCTGCCCGGCGTGCACGCGATGTGGGCCGGCGCCGACATCACCTGGCACAAGGAGATCCGGCGCAACGACGAGATCCGAACCGAGGCCTGGCTCCAGGACCTGATCGAGCGTCAAACCCGCTTCGCCGGCCGCGCCGTGCAACAGATCTACCATGTCGACTTCTACAATCAGCGGGACGAGCTCTTGGCCGAGGCCGAGAGTTGGTGCTTCCGCACCGACCGCGACTTCGCCCGCGAGGAAGGCACCAAGTATACCGAGACCAAGGCCGAGCCGGCGCACCGCTACAGCGAGGCGGAACTGGAGGAGATCTACCGCCACTACGCCGATGAGGAGGTGCGAGGGCCCGAGCCCCGCTACTTCGAGGACGTCGCTGTCGGCGACGAACTGCCGACCATGGTCAAGGGGCCGATGACGGTGACCGGCTTCATCGCCTATGCGCAAGGCTGGGGCGGCCTCTATATCCGGGCCAACAAGCTCGCTTGGCAGCAGGTCGCCAAGCACCGGGGCCTCGGGATCGCCAATCGGTTCGGCATCCCCGACTGCCCGGAACGAGTCCATTGGGAGCACGAGTTCGCGACCGAGGTCGGCGCCCCCGGTGCCTACGACTACGGACCCGAGCGCTGCTCGTGGATGACCCACCACCTGACCAACTGGATCGGCGATGGGGGCCACTTGCGCCATTCCAAGACCGAAATCCGCCGCCACAACCCGGAAGGTGATACACTCTTCATTACCGGCCGGGTCACGGGCAAGACCCAGACCGAAGGCCGCAACGCGGTCGACATCGCCCACGAAGGCCGCAACCAGAACGGCGAGCTGTCGATCCGCGGCAGCGCCACGGTCTGGCTGCCCTCGCGCGGGGAGCGCGGATGAGGAAACCGACCAAGAAACAGCTCCAAGCCGCCGAAAAACGGCTCCTCGCCCGCCGCGACGAGCTGGAAGCGCTGGCCGCCACGGCCGAGGAGAGCCGGCAGCCCGTGGAGCTGGACCAGACACGGGTCGGCCGCCTGAGCCGCATGGACGCATTGCAGGACCAAGCAATGGCCTTGGAGACGGAGCGGCGGCGCAACATCGAGCTGCGCCGCATCGAGGCGGCACTCGGGCGCGTTGCCGACGGCGAATACGGCTATTGCCTGACCTGCGGCGAGGAGATCGGCGCCAAGCGCCTTGAGCTCGACCCGACGGCACCGCAATGCGTCGACTGCGCCGGCGGTTGAGCCATGGCCTGTGACGACGCTCACTTTCGAGCGTCCCGATTTGGCATAGCTTGCCGAAAAATCAGCGAGGGACGCATGCAACAGATCGAAATCGCGGCAGTTCTACTGGGTTTGGCCTTGATAACCAGCCCCGTCGGCGCGGCGCAAGAGAGCCGGCAGCTTCAGGTCAGCCAGGCGCAGACCACCACCTCCGAGGTCATCGACGTCGTCTTCAGCAAGATCCAGAAGAAGATTATCGAGGACTACTACGGTAAGACCGCGGGCAAGGGCCACAAGGGTAAGGGAAAAGGCAAGGGCAAGCACAAAGGCAAGAGCAAGCAGCTGCCGCCCGGCCTCGCCAAACGCAGCCAACTGCCGCCGGGCCTGGCGAAGAAGAGCAAGCTGCCGCCAGGGCTCGCCAAACGGCGTATCCCGCCGGGTCTCGCCGCCAAGCTCGGCGTCCCACCCAAAGGCACCGAACACGCCATCGTCGACGACAACATCCTTTTGATCGAGAGCGCGACCGGCGTCGTGCTCGACATTCTGAAGGGCGTGGTCAAGTAACGCGAGCGACGGCCCGCGTCCCCGCTTTGGCGATGCGCCCGCGGTCGGGAAGCCGCCTCAAAGACCCCGTTTCAGGCGCACACCGATCTCGGTGAAGCCCTCGCGGAGATAGAAGTCGACGGTGCGCCGCCACTTCGGCAGCGGCGGTGCCGTCACCTCGACGTGGGTCCAGCCGCGCGTCTTGCCGAACTCTTGGGCGGCCTCGATCAGCGGCGGCGCCACCCCTTCGGAGCGATGCTCCGGTACCACGTAAAGCTCGGTGATGACGCCGAAGACGCCGCCGGCGTAGACCGCGGCGCACTCGCCCAGCATCAAGGCGCCGACGGCGCGGTCCTCGCCGTCGAGGGCGAGGAAACCCCAGGTGCGATCTCCCTCGCCGACGAGCCGTCGCGTCCGCTCGGCAAAGTCGTCCGGTTGGAACGTGTCGGCCCGATCCGGGGCCAATTCGCCGAGCAGGCGGCGCACGCACTCGCCGGCGACCTCGGCATCCGACTCGGTTATGCGTCTGACCTTCATGCCCGGTATGCCCCCAGGTTGGCTCAGCGCTCCGATGCCCGATCGAACGGGCTCAGACCACGCGGGACTCGCGTAGCGCGGCGATGTCGCCATCCGTATAGCCGAGCTCGTGCAGGATCTGGTCCGTGTGCTCGCCCAGCACCGGGGCCCGCCGGCGGATCTCGCCCGGCGTCTCGGACAGCTTCACCGGCGTCTGCGCCAACGGCGCCGGGGCGCTGGTGCCGGGAAACTCGACCGGCTGCAGGAAGCCGGTGGCCTGAATGTGCGGGTCCTCCAAGGCCTGCTGCGGCGTATAGAGCGGACCGGCCGGGATGCGCGCCTCCTCCAGCGCCGCCAGGGCCTCGGCGGTGGTCCGCTCGGCCGTCCATTGGCCCATGCGCTCGGATATCACCTCGCCATTGTCGCCCCGAGCGTCGTCGTCCTTGAAGCGGGGATCGGACAGCCAATGATCCTCGCCCATCAGGTCGCACCAGCGCTTGAAGAGCGGCGCCCCGATGGTCTGGACGATAATCCAGCCGTCTTGGGTCTGGAAGATGTCTGACGGGCCGCCGTTGTAGCCCCGGTTGCCGATCGCCTGACGGTCCTTCTGCACCAAGGCCTGCTCGACCAGCATGGAGTTGTGGAAAGTGAGGGCGGTCCTGAGCAACGCCCCCTCGACCATCTGTCCGCGGCCGGTCTTGCCGCGTTCGATCAGCGCCGCCAGGGTCGCGAAGGCCGACAAGGACGCGGTGCCGAAATCGACCCAAGGGGCTTCGGACTTGACCGGCTGGCCCGGATAGCCGCCGAGATAGACCGAGCCGCACATCACCTGGGCGATGCCGTCGAAGCCGACCCGCTTGGCATAAGGCCCCTCGGAGCCGAAGGCGGAGACCGTGGTCAGGATGATGTCCTCCTTCACCGCCTTCAGGCTGTCGTGGTCGAGGCCCATCGCTTGCAGCGACTCGTAAGGCAGGTTGGCGACCACGACATCGGCGGTGGCGACCAGCTGGCGCACGATCTCCCGCCCCTCTTCCTTCATCGGGTTCAAGGTCATGCCGAGCTTGTTGCGGTTCATCAGCAGGAACATCGCGCCCTCGCCGGTCTCGGCGACGGGCAGGAGGTAGCGGTCCTCGCTGCCGCGGACCTTCTCGATCCGAATGACCTCGGCGCCGAGATCGCCCAGCAGGGTCGCGCAGTAGGGGCCCGCGATATAACGCCCGAAATCCAAGACCCGGATACCGTCCAGCACTGCAGCCATCTCGCTCTCCCGTTCTGCCCCGCGCCTCGGCGCGCCAGGGCGCCTAGCTTACCCGACGCCCGGCCGCGGGCAAGGGGCGCTCGGCCGGCGCAACGTCGGGTAGCGCGCCATTAACCGTTTGGTCAGCCTTCGCCGGCATGCTGTGGGCGTTGCCGTGGCGAATTCGCCGGTGCCGCGGCCGCCCTATAGGATACGGGGGCGGCACGAGGTGCCTGGCAGTACTCGATCGAGGAAGCTCGGCAAGGCGACGGACGAGCGTGGCAGCACGTCGACCACGGCTCAGGCAAGGGGCGCCATATGAACGAGCGAATCGATCAGAAATTCGTCGATCAGGAATCCTCGCGTCATAGCAAGTGCTTACGCGGCATCGTCGGCGGTCAACGCCTTATGATCCGCCACTGCAACGGCTCGAAATTGAACTTCGCCAAGCGCGACCTCTCCTGGGCGGTTATGAGCGGCTCCAGCTTCCGTCATTCCAGCTTTCGCAAATCGCGCCTGATCGGCGTCGACTTCTTTGCCGCCGACCTGCAAGGCGCCGATCTCAGCGGCACCGACTTGTCGAAGTCGGACTTGCGTGGGGTTAATTTGCGTTGCGCCAACCTCGAGGAAGCGACGCTCGAAAGCGCCGACGTCCGCGACGGCCAGCTCTTGCGCTCCGACGGCAAGGGCAATTTCGTGCAAAAGAGCAGCGGCAGCACCGAGATCGAGGGAGCCAACCTCTCGGGCAGCAATTTCACCTCGGCCAAGCTGTCGGGCATCTTCATCACCAGCACCGACCTTTCCAACGCCAACTTCAAGAACGCCCGCCTGAACGGCACCGACTTCACCAATTCGGACCTGCGCGGCGTCGACTTCTCGGGCGCCGATCTGGGAGGCGCGGTGCTGGCCAATTGCTCGCTCAACGGCGCCAACCTGAACGGCGCCAACCTCAATTCGGCCGACTTCCAGGGCGCCGACCTGACCGCATCGCTATTCGCGGCGGATGCCTTCGAGGGCGCCAATGTCGGCAACGCGACCATGCCGCGATCAATCGACCATCTGGAGAAATCGGTACAACAGACCATCCGCGACCACTTCACCTGGGTCCAGAGCCTGGGTCGGGAGGGCGAGCAGGCCGATCTTTCCGAGGTGGTGTTGAGCGACGTGGACCTCAGAGGCGCCGATCTCTCGGCGGCCAAGCTGGAACGGGCGAGCATGGCCCAGGTGGACATCTCCAACGGCCGGCTGTCGATGTCGGACCTGTCCAGCGCGCTGCTGACCGGCGCCAACCTGGTGAGTTGCGACATGCGCGGGATCAAGCTCGATCACGCCAACATGGAGGGCGCCAACCTCGCCGGCGCCGACTTCACGCCGATGGCGATCGCCGGCAAGGGAAATCTCGACTGGCCAGCGAGCCTGCACCGCACCGGGCTCGATCACGCCGATCTCGAAAGCGCCAAGCTGACCGGCGCAATTCTGAAGGAAGCGACGCTGCGCGGCACCAACCTGCAGAACGCCGACCTGCGGAACGTGGTGCTGATCGACGCCGACCTCACCAATGCCGACCTGCGCGGCGCCAACCTGGAGGGCGCCGACCTTCGCGGCGTCGTCGGCTACACGGGCGATTGAACCGATCCGCGCCCGCGCCAACTCGCCGGCAGGACGGCAGCGCGCTCATTCCAGGGTCTCGAAAAGACGGATCATCAGCGCCGCCCGTTCCTCCAGCGACGAGAACAGGATGTATTCGTCATGGGTATGGGCACCCGCCCCGTCGGCGCCGAGGCCGTCCAGCGTCGCCAACCCCATGGCACCGGTGAAATTGCCGTCGCTGCCGCCTCCGGTATAGGTGTCTTTCAGCTCGAAACCGACCTCTTCCGCCAGCGCCTTGGCATGCTCGAAGAGGCCGCCGACGGCATCCGTCTTGGTGTAGGGCGGCCGGTTCAGGCCGCCGGTGATGGTGAGCTCGATATCGGGGTCGATTGCCTGCAAACCCAGCATCCGTGCGCACATCTCTTCCGCCGTCGCCGCGTCCGGCACCCGCATATCGATCTCGGCCCGGCATTCGAAGGGTACCACGTTGACCGCCGTGCCGCCCTGGACGAAGCCGACGTTGGTGGTGACGTCGCGGTCGTAATCGGTCATCGCCTCGATCGCCAACACCTGGTGCGCCATCTCGCGGACGGCGCTACGGCCGTCCTGATGGCGCGAGCCGGAATGGGCCGGCCGGCCCTTCAGCACCAAGTCGAAGCGGGCGACGCCCTTGCGCGCGGTCACCACCTTGCCGCCGTCGCGGGCCGGCTCGGCGACAAGGACGTATTTCGCGTTGGCCGCCTCGCGCTCGATGATCTCGCGGCTGGTGGGGCTGCCGATCTCCTCTTCCGGGATGTAGAGGAAGGTGACCGGCAACGGCGTCTCGCGGCCCTCGCGGATCAGGTGCCGATAGGCGTAGTAGCCGAGATAGGCGCCCGCCTTCATGTCGTAGATGCCGGGGCCGTAGACCCTGTCGCCCTCGCGGCGGATCGGGTTGACGTCCTCGATCGTGCCGATCGGATGCACGGTATCGAGATGGGCTAGGAACAAGATACCGGGGCCCTCGCCGCCCCAAGGCGTCTTCGCCTTCAAAACGTCGCCATAGCCGTCGCGGCCGGGCACGCGCTCGATCTCGGCACCGTGCAGCCGCATCTCGGTTTCGACCAGATCGACGACCCGGTTGACGGCGACCGTGTCGTGGGTCGGGCTCTCGATCTGGACCCAGGCGAGAATGCCCTCGAGGATCTCTTCGGCATCCACTGCCGGCCGGTTGCTGCGCTCGCTCATCTGGTCCTCCCTCCCCAAAACGAAGCCGGCGCTCACTATCATCGGAAATCGCGAAACAGGAAAGCGGTCGAGCAGGCGCAGCACCCCTCAGAGAAAGCTGTAGGGGTCGACGTCGACATGAACCCGGACGGCGTTCGGCGGCGTCACTTCGCCGAGCCAGTGCCGTGCCAGCTCCGGCGCCCGAACCTCGCGTCGCGTCTTGAGCAGGAGGCGAAAGCGAAAGCGGCCGCGCAGGAGGCTGAGCGGCGCCGGTGCCGGGCCCAAGATCTCGATACCGGGCCCTCGAGGTGCTGCCCGCGCCAAAGCCTGGGCGACCTCGGCAACCTGGCGCTCATCCGGGCCGGAGACGACCAGCGCCACCAGGCGGCCGAAAGGCGGCATGCCTTGACGGCGCCTGGCCGCCGCCTCGCGGGCCATGAAGGCCTCGCGGTCGCCGGCGATCAGCGCCTTGATTACCGGATGCTCGGGCATGAAGGTCTGTAGGTAGGCGCGGCCGGGTCGGAGCGCCCTGCCGGCACGGCCCGATATCTGGCTCAAGAGCTGGTGCGTGCGTTCGGCCGCGCGCAAGTCGCCGCCGGCCAAGCCCAAATCGGCGTCGACCACGCCGACGCAGGTCAGCATCGGGAAGTTGTGGCCCTTGGCGATGATCTGGGTGCCGACGATGAGGTCGATCTCGTGCTCGGCGATGCGGCGGATCAGCTCGGCAGCGGCCACCGGCCCGCGCACCGTGTCGCTGGCGACGATCTCGGCCCGGGCCTCGGGGAAGAGCCGACCCGTCTCCTCCAACAATCGCTCGACGCCGGGGCCGCAGGCGGCGAAACGGCCCTCGGCCTCGCATTTCGGGCAGCTCTCGGGCAAGCGCTGGGCAAAGCCGCAGTGATGGCATTGCAGCCGGTCCTGGAAGCGGTGCTCCACCAGCCAAGTGGCGCAGTTGGGGCATTGCAGCCGGTGGCCGCAGGCACGGCAGAGCGTCAGCGGCGCATAACCGCGGCGGTTCAGGAACAGAAGCGCCTGTTCGCCCGCCGCCAGCGTCGCACCAACCGCCTCTTGCAGCGCCGGCGACAACCATTCGTCGGCGCGCAAGCCCAGGCCGCGCATGTCGATCGCGCTCAGCTCGGGCAGCCGGGCGCCGCCCGGCCGACGCGATAGATGCAGGCGCTGGTAGCGGCCGCTGTCGGCGTTGACGGTGCTCTCCAGGCTCGGCGTCGCCGAGACCAGGACGATCGGGAATTCGCCCAGCGAGGCCCGGACCACGGCCATGTCGCGGGCGTGGTAGGCGACGCCGTCCTCCTGCTTGAAGGCGCCGTCGTGTTCCTCGTCGACGACGATCAGGCCGAGCTCGGCAAAGGGCAGGAAGAGCGCCGAGCGGGCGCCGACCACGACCCGCGCCCGGCCCTCGGCAATAGCCCGCCAGTGCCGGCGGCGCTGGCTGGCGCGGAGGTCCGAATGCCATTCCACCGGCCGGGCCTCGAAGCGGGCCTCGAAGCGGGCGAGCCATTGCGCCGTCAGGGCGATCTCCGGCACCAGGACCAAGACCTGCCGGCCCTGGCCGAGCGCCTGGGCAATGGCCTCGAAATAAACCTCCGTCTTGCCGGCGCCGGTAACACCGTCCAGCAGCGAGACCGAATAGCCGCCGGCCCCGACCCGTTCCACCAGCGCCGAAGCGGCGTCCTGTTGCTCGTCGGTGAGCGGCGGGCCGGGCCGCCGCCAGTCCGGCTCGGGCAGGGCCGAATCCTCGGGCAGCGCCACTTCCTCCAGCGTGCCGGCCTGATAGAGGCCGCGCACCACGCCGCTGCCGACGCCCGCCGCCTCGGCGATGTCCGGCGCCGTCCTGGGTGGCCCCGCCTCCAACAGCGCGACGACGCGCCGCCGGGCCGGCGTCATCCGCGCCGGAAGCGGCCCGGCGAGGCGATAGGCGAGCCGCAGCCGGGGCGCCTCCAGGGCCGACGGCACGCTCATCGCCATCCGCAGCACCGCGCCCGGCAGCGTGCAGTAGTAGCCGGCGACCCATTCGACGAAGCGCCGGGTGACCGCCGGCATGGCGCTAACCGGCAGGCGCTCCAGCACGTCCTTCAACTTGCCGTCGGGAACCCGGTTCGCCGGGTCC
This sequence comes from Alphaproteobacteria bacterium, assembly GCA_030746295.1. Next base: position 13,172 of record JASLMY010000044.1, read on the forward strand.
GCCGGCCCCAGGCCCCAGACGACGCCGGCTACCAGCCGGCGACCCAACGGCACGACCACGAAGTCGCCGACCCCGAGAGCCAGGAAATCGGGCGCGCCATAGTCGTAGGCGCCGGCCAGCGGCAACGGCAACAGCACGTGCACGCGGGAGCGTGTCGCGGGCGCGCAACTGGCGTGTCGGGCGGGCATCGGCTACACTCTGCCAAGATGCGATGATGCGAACAAGCGAGGACCTGGTCACTTTGTTTTACCCTTGTTTTCAATGGCTTGACGGCTGATGAAGTTCTTTGTCGATACCGCCGACGTGGCAGAGATTCGCGAATTGGCGGCAACCGGCCTGGTCGACGGCGCCACCACCAACCCCTCGCTCGTCGCCAAGACGGGACGTGACTTCTTCGAGGTGCTGCTCGAGATCTGCGAGCTCGTCGACGGCCCGGTCAGCGCCGAGGTGACCGCGACCGATGCCGAGGCGATGGCCGAAGAGGGCCGCAGGCTGGCCGCGCTCGCCAACAACATCGCGATCAAGGTGCCGCTGACCTGGGACGGCCTGAAGGCCTGTCGCACGCTGACCCAGGCCGGCACCAAGGTCAACGTCACGCTCTGCTTCTCCGCCAACCAAGCGCTGCTGGCGGCCAAGGCGGGGGCCACCTTCGTCTCGCCCTTCGTCGGCCGACTGGACGACATCGGCCATGACGGAATGGCGCTGATCGCCGAGATCCTGGAGGTCTACGACAACTACGACGACCTCGACACCGAGGTTCTGGTCGCCTCGGTCCGCAGCCCGCTTCACGTCCTGACCGCGGCCAAGCTGGGGGCCGACATCTGCACCATTCCGCCGGCGGTGATGCGCCAACTGGCCAAGCACGTGCTGACGGACCGGGGCTTGGAGAGCTTCCTCGCCGATTGGCAGAAGACCGGCCAGTCGATCCTCAGCGAGGGGGGCACGGCATGAGCGGCGAGCGCTCGCCGCGCGACGCGGGCGGATCGTCCGGCCGGATCGCGCTCGGCAGCGACGAGATCAAGGCCTATCTCCGGGCCCATCCCGAGTTTCTGTGCGACAACCCAGAGCTGGTCGAGACGCTGACGCCGCCGGCCATCAACGGCAGCGACCAGGTTCGCGATCTGCAGCAGTACATGGTGCTGAAATCGCGCGACGAGCTGCGCCATCTGAGGGCCCAGCAAGAAGCCCTGGTCGACACCAGCCGCGCCAACCAGGCGATCCAGGCCCAAGTCCACAGCGCCGTCTTGACCCTGGTCGAGGCCAGGAGCTTCGAGCACCTGATCCATCTGGTGACCACCGAGCTCGCCCAGACACTCGACGTAGACGTCGTTACCATCTGCGTCGAGACGACCGCGGAGGCGCCAGTGGGGCGGGCCAAGACGGCGGGCGTCTACGTCCTGGAGCCGCACGGCGTCGATTCTCGCATCGGCCAGGGCCGAGAGGTCTTGCTTGCCAACGACGTGCCGGCCGATCCCGAGGTCTTCGGCCCCGCCGCCGGTCTGGTCAGAAGCCAGGCCTTGGCTCGGCTCCGCGCCGGCCGACGCACACCGGAGGGCCTATTGGCGCTGGGCTCCCGCGACCGGGAGAAGTTCCATCCCGGTCAGGGGGCCGAGCTCTTGAACTTCCTCGCCGCCTTGCTGGAGCGACTGATCCGGGGATGGCTCAAGCTGTCGAGCTGAGGGCGGTATCGGCGGCGGCGCCCGACCTCGGCGCTGCGCTCGCGGCCTGGCACCGCTGGCTCGCCAGCGAGCGGCGCCTGGCCGAAAAAACGCTTGAGGCCTATGGCCGCGACGTCGACGCTTTCCTCGCCTTTCTGACGCCGCACCTCGGCCATGTGCCGGCGCTGGCCGATCTGGACCGGCTCGCCATCGCCGATTTCCGCGCCTGGCTGGCGGCCCGGCGGCGGGCCGGGTTGAAGGCGGCCTCGACGGCGCGGGCGCTGGCCGCGGTGCGCAGCCTCTTTCGCTTTCTCGAGCGGCGCGGCGAGCTCGAAAGCGCCGCCATCCTGGCGGTCCGGACGCCCAAGCAGCCCCACGCCCTGCCGAAGCCGCTCGCCGTCTCCGAAACCCTTCAGACCCTCGACCAGGCGAGCAACGCCGACGGCGAGGCCTGGGTTGGGGCCCGCGACGGGGCCGTCTTGATGCTGCTCTACGGTCTCGGTCTCCGGATCTCGGAAGCGCTGGCGCTGGACCGCGAGGCGGCACCCCTGGGCGAGGCGCTGAGGGTCGTCGGCAAGGGCGGCAAGGAGCGCCTGGTGCCGGTGCTGGCGGCGGTGGCCGAGGCCGTCGACACCTATCTGGCGCTCTGCCCCTTCGCGCTCCAGGCCGGCGACCCGCTTTTCGTCGGCGTCCGCGGCGGCCGCCTCAACCCGCGCCAGGTGCAACGCGCCATGCAGCGCCTCAGGGCCGGCCTCGGGTTGCCGGAGACCGCGACACCGCACGCGTTGCGCCATTCCTTCGCCACCCATCTCTTGGGCGCCGGCGGCGATTTGCGAGCGATCCAAGAACTGCTGGGCCACGCCAGCCTGTCGACCACTCAGCGCTACACGGGCGTCGATGCCGCGCACCTGCTCAGCGTCTACGAGGCCGCCCACCCCCGGGCCAAGAAGGCGACGACCGCGAACTCCTAGTCCTCCGGTCTACCGTTCCGGGCCAACAGCCAGATCGCGACCGGACCCAGCGCCGCGCCCGCCGCCATGGTCAGCCAAGCGAGGCCCCAGGCGAGCTGGCTGGCGCGGCCGCCGGCGAGGTCGAGCATGACGCCGGGCGCCAGCGAGCCGAGGAAGGAGAGGCCGAAGCCGAGGAAGGAGTGCATCGCCATGGTCGCCCCCTTGCGGTCCGGATCGGCCGCCTGCACGGCACCAGTGGTGATCGAGGCGGAATCGCAGGTCACGGTGATGCCGTGCAGGAGACAGAGGCTGACCACCAGGACGAAAGGCAGGGCGGCGGAGAAGCCGACCAGACCACAGACCAGCGCCGAGACCAGCATATAAAGGCTCACCATCCGCCGGCGGCCGAAGCGGGTCGCGATCTCGTTGCCGATGATGCTGGACGGTGTGCCGATGAAGCCGATCACGGCGGCGATGGCGGTGGCGCTCCAGAACGCCGATGGCGGCTCGGGTTGCAGCGCCGCGGAAAACACCAGGAAGGCGACGATCCACGAGCGCATGCCGAAGAGCTCCCAGTTGTGCGCCGAATAGGCCAGCACATAGGCCATCGCCCGGCGGTTCCTGAGCACGGGGCGGAAATCGAGGAAGGAGAGGATGTGGGCCGGGACATGGGCAACCGGCTTCGGCCGCAAGACCGCAAGGGCGATGGCCAGGGACAGGATGACACCCAGTGCCGGCAGGCCAAAGGCCCAGCGCCAGCCGAGCCAGGCCTCGATCTCGCCGGCGAGGAGGTAGGAGAGGCTGGTGCCGATGCCGAAGGAGGAGGTGTAGAACGAGACTGCCCGGGTCTGCAGCCTGGGGTCTTCGATCCGGTCGGTCAGCGCCTTCAGCCCCGGCATATAGGTGCCGGCGAGGCCGGCGCCGGCCAGCACGCGGAGCGGCAGCGCCGACCAGAAGCCGTCGGCCAGGAAGGCGAAGCCCATGGCGGCGGCGAAGGTCAGCACGGTCGACCAGAGGTAGACGAGGCGCGCGTCGATCCGATCGGTAAGCGCGGTCAGCACCGGCACCGCCACCATGTAGCCCAGAAAGAAGACGCCCGAGAGCCAGCCGGCCGCCGTGCCCGAAAGCGCCCATTCGTCGAGAAAGGTCGGCAGCAGGGCGGGAAAGGTCGAGAAGGTCAACATCCCCAGCGCCTCGGCGAGGCACATCAAGGCGACCATCAGGGCGGGGCGCATGGAGGTGAGCTTACTCGGCGCCGGTCCGTCGGGCTACGACGCGGCGCGGCGAGCCGCCGTCAGGCGTTGATGGTGCGGCCGGCGACGGCCAACGCGGCTTCCTTCACCGCCTCGTTCAAGGTCGGATGCGCATGACAGGTCAGTGCCAGGTCTTCGGCTGAGGCGCCGTATTCCATCGCCAACACCAGCTCGGCGATCATGGTGCCGGCATCGGGCCCCAGGATATGCGCGCCCAGCACTCGGTCGGTGGCGGCATCGGCCAGGATCTTGACGAAGCCGTCGGTGTCGGCGTTGGCGCGGGCCCGGCTGTTGGCGAGGAAGGGGAACTTGCCGACCTTGTAGTCGATGCCAGCCTCTTTCAACTCTTCCTCGGTCTTGCCGACCGAGGCCGCCTCGGGCCAGGTATAGGCGACGCCGGGGATGGCGTCGTAGTTGATGTGGGCGTCTTGGCCGGCGATCAGCTCGGCCACGGCGACGCCCTCTTCCTCCGCCTTGTGGGCCAGCATCGGCCGCTCGGGCAGCAAGTCGCCGATGGCGAAAATGCCGGCGACGTTGGTCTGATAGTCGGCGTCGACCGGCACGAAGCCGCGGTTGTCGGTGGCGACGCCCACGTCCTCCAGGCCCAGGCCCTCGGTGTAGGGCCGGCGCCCGATCGAGACCAGCACGACGTCGGCCTTCAGGGTCTCCGCCTCGCCCCCTGCCGCCGGTTCCAGCGTCAGCGTCACCATCGACTTGGTCGCCTTCGCCGCCGTCACCTTGGTCGAGAGTTTGAAGCTCATGCCCTGGCGCCGGAGCAAACGCTGCAAGTTCTTCGAGACCTCGCCGTCCATGTTCGGGGTGATGCGGTCGAGGAACTCGACCACCGTGACCTCGGCGCCGAGCCGGCCCCAAACCGAACCCAGCTCGAGGCCGATATAGCCGCCGCCGACCACCACCAGGTGCTTGGGCACCTTGGGCAGCGCCAACGCCCCGGTGGAGGAGACGATGCGCTTCTCGTCGATCTCGATGCCCGGCAGCGCCATCGCCTCCGAGCCGGTGGCGAGCACGATGGCCTCGGTCGCAAGCGATTGCGTACCGCCGTCGTTGAGCGCGACCTCGACCCGATCCGCCGTCGCGACGCGGCCGCGGCCGGCGACGTGGACGACGCCGTTCTTCTTGAAGAGGAAGGCGATGCCCTTGGTCAGGTCTTCGACGACCTTGTCCTTGCGCCCCAGCATGGCGCCAAGGTCGAGGCCGATGCTGCCCAGCGACACACCATGCGCGCCCAAGTCGTGCTGCGCCTGGGCGTAGAGGTGGGACGATTCCAAGAGCGCCTTGGAGGGGATGCAACCGACGTTGAGACAGGTCCCGCCCAGCGTCGGCCGGGCCTCGACGCAGGCCGTGCGGAGGCCGAGCTGGGCTGCGCGGATGGCGCCGACGTAGCCGCCGGGGCCGCCCCCGATGAAGACGACATCGAACTTCTCGTCACTCATGACCGGTCTTTCCTCGACATGGTCCCAGATAGGCGCACTCGACGACGTTTATCCTCTTCCGCCGTCACACCCCGCGCAAGCGGGAGTCTAGCATCCCTGAAGTTACGCGCACGCGGGAATGACGCGCCGATCAGATGCCGAACAGCAGCCGCTCGGGCGCCTCCAGCATCTCCTTGACACGGACCAGGAAGGTGACCGCCTCGCGGCCGTCGATGATGCGGTGATCGTAGGAGAGCGCCAGGTACATCATCGGCAAGACCTTGATCTCGCCGTCGACCACCATCGGCCGCTCTTGGATCTTGTGCATGCCGAGGATGCCCGATTGCGGCGGGTTCAGGATCGGCGAGGACAGAAGCGAGCCGTAGACGCCGCCGTTTGAGATGGTGAAGGTGCCGCCCTGCATCTCATCGATGGTGAGCTTGCCATCGCGGGCGCGGCGGCCGAAGTCGCCGATCGTGCTCTCGATCTCGGCGAAGCCCATGGCGTCGGCATCTTTCAGCACCGGCACGACCAAGCCCTGCCGCGTGCCGACGGCGACGCCGATGTTGTAGTAGTTCTTGTAGACGATGTTGTCGCCGTCGATCTCGCCGTTGACCGCCGGCAGCTCCTTCAGCGCCAGCACGCAGGCTCGGACGAAGAAGGACATGAAGCCCAAGCGAACGCCGTGCTTCTTCTCGAAGACGTCGCGATAAGTGCGCCGGGCCGCCATGATGGCGCTCATGTCGGCCTCGTTGTAAGTGGTCAGCATCGCCGCCGTCTGCTGCGCCTCCTTCAGGCGCTCGGCGATTCTGAGCCGGAGCCGGGTCATGCGCACGACTTCCTCGCGCTCGGCCTCGGGCCGGGTGCCCGGCGGCTGATAGGCACGCGGTGCGGCGGGGGCCGGCGCGGCTACCGGAGCCGGCGCAGGTGCCGGAGCGACCGCGGGGGCCGGTGCCGTCCTAGCGCTCTCCAGAAAGCGCAGCACGTCCTCCTTCAAGAGCCGCCCTGCCTTGCCGCTGGCGGGGATGCTGGCGGGGTCGAGGCTGTGCTCGGCGACCAGGCGGCGGACCGCCGGCGACAGCAGCACAGAAGCCGGAGCTGGGGCCGGCGCGGGAGCCGGGGCAACGGCGACGGCTACTGGTGCCGCAGCGGCGACGGCGACCGGAGCCTCAGCCGACGTGGGCGCGGCTTCCGGCACCGGTACGGCCGCGGGCGCCGGCGCGGCAACGCCTGTGGCGCCTTCATCGAACTTGGCCAACAAGCCGCCGACCTCCAGCGTGGTGCCGACCTGAGCGACGATCTCGCTCAGCACGCCGGCGCTCGGCGCCGGCACCTCGACCGCGACCTTGTCGGTCTCCAGCTCGACCAGCGGCTCGTCCTGGGCCACCGCCTCGCCCGGCTGCTTGTACCACTGGGCGACGGTCGCCTCGGTGACCGACTCGCCCAGCACCGGCACTTGGATCTCGATCATGGCCCCGCCCTACCCTTCCGAACCGTTGCCGCGGATGCCGAGCGCGTCGCGGACCAGCTTCTCTTGCTCCTGGCGATGCATGGCCAGCGAGCCGGCCGCGGTGGAGGCCGATTCCGGGCGCCCGAAATAACGCGTCCGCTGGCACTTGTGGCCGATCTTCTTCAACACCTGATCGATCCTGGGCATCGCGAACCACCAGGCACCCATGTTCTGGGGCTCTTCCTGGCACCAATAGATCTCGGCGTTGGGGAAACGGGCCAACTCCTTCATCAGCGGCCGCTTGGGGAAGGGGTAGAGCTGTTCCAGCCGCATCAGGTAGACGCTCTTGCGCTTCATCTCCTCGCGCGCCTCAGCCAAGTCGTAATAGACCTTGCCGGTGCAGAGGACGACGCGGCGCACCTTCTCGGGCGGCACCAGGCTGTCGTCGCCGTTGAGCTCGAGATCGTCCCAGAGCACCCGATGGAAAGTGGTGCGCTCGGCCATGTCCTCAATCCGACTGACGCAGCGCTTGTGGCGCAACAGCGACTTCGGCGTCATCAGGATCAACGGCTTGCGGAACTTGCGATGCATCTGGCGGCGCAGGATGTGGAAGTAGTTGGCCGGTGTGGTGCAGTTGGCGACCTGGATGTTGTCTTCGGCGCAGAGCTGCAGGTAGCGCTCCAAGCGGGCCGAAGAATGCTCCGGGCCTTGGCCCTCGAAGCCGTGTGGCAGCAACATGACGAGACCGCTCATCCTCAGCCACTTGCTCTCGGCCCCGGCCAGGAACTGGTCGATGATGACCTGGGCGCCGTTGGCGAAATCGCCGAACTGGGCCTCCCACAACACCAGGCCCTGCGGCTCGGCCAGGCTGTAGCCGTACTCGAAGCCGAGCACCGCGGCCTCGGAGAGCGGGCTGTTGATGACCTCGAAGGCGGCCTGGTCCTGCGACAGGTTCTGCAACGGTATGTAGATGCGCTCGTCCTCTTGGTCGGTGAAGGCCGAGTGGCGCTGCGAGAAGGTGCCGCGGGCACTGTCCTGGCCCGAAAGCCGGACCGGAAAGCCCTCGCGCAAAAGCGAGCCGAAGGCCAACGCCTCGGCCGTCGCCCAGTCGAGATCCTCGCCCGACTCCAACACCCGGCGCTTGTTCTCGATCAGGCGGCGCACCGTGCGATGCAGCTTATAGCTCTCGGGCACTTGGGTGATGCCCTGGCCGATCTCGCGCAGCACTTCGAGCTTGACATCGGTATTGCCGCGCCGGGCCTCGCCGCGGGCCCGTTCGAGGCCGCTCCAGACCCCTTCCAGCCAGTCCGCCTTATTCTGCTTGAAGCCCGAGGCCGCTTCGAAGGACTGCTCCATGCGCTGCTGGCAGTCGGCGGCCATCCCATCGACCTCTTCCCGGCTCATCTGGCCTTCCGCGACCAGGCGGTCGGCGTAGATCTGCCGCGTCGTCGGATGCTCGGCAATCTGCCGGTACATGATCGGCTGCGTGAACATCGGCTCGTCGCCCTCGTTGTGGCCGTGGCGGCGATAGCAGAACATGTCGATGACGATGTCCTGCTTGAAGCGCTGCCGGTATTCGGCGGCCAGCTCGGCGACCCGGCAGACCGCCTCGGGGTCGTCGCCGTTGACGTGAAAGACCGGCGACTGCACCGTCTTGGCGACGTCGGAGGCGTAGGGCGAGGAGCGCGAGGAGATCGGATTGGTGGTGAATCCGATCTGGTTGTTGACGATGATGTGGACGGTGCCGCCGACGCTGTAGCCGGCGACGTCGGAAAGGGCGAAGCATTCCGCCACCAGCCCCTGTCCGGCGAAGGCAGCATCGCCGTGCAGCAGCACCGCCATCACTTGGCTTCGGCTGTCGTCGCCGCGCTGGCTTTGCTTGGCCCGGGCCTTGCCGATAACCACGGGGTCGGCGGCCTCGAGGTGCGAGGGGTTGGCCGACAGCGACAGATGCACCGTGTAGCCGCCGAACTCGCGGTCGGCCGAGGTGCCAAGATGATACTTGACGTCGCCCGAGCCCTGGACGTCCTCGGGATGGGTAACGTTGCCCTGAAACTCCGAGAAGATCGCGGTGTGGGATTTCTCCATGAAGTTGGCGAGGACGTTGAGGCGGCCGCGGTGTGGCATGCCGAGTGAGATCTCCCTGACGCCGAGCTCGGCCGCCCTCGTGGTCAGGCTCTCCATCAGCGGCATCAGCGATTCCGCGCCCTCCAGGCCGAAGCGCTTGGTGCCCGTGTACTTCATGTGCAAGAAGCGCTCGAAGCCTTCCGCCTGGGTCAGCTGGGCCAGGATCTCGCGCCGCTCGGCGGGGCGATAGCGGAGCTGGTCGTAGCGTCCCTCCATGCGTTCCTGGATCCAGGCCTTCTCGGCCGGACCCTGCATGTGCATGAACTCGACGCCGATGTTGCCGCAATAAGTGCGGTTGACGATGTCGAGGATCTCCCGAAGCGTCGCCGATTCCAGACCGAGGACGTAGTTGATGAAGATCGGCCGGTCCATGGCGGCATCGTCGAAGCCGTAGGACTTGGGATCGAGTTCGGGGTGCTCGCTCACCGGGTGCAAGGCCAAGGGGTCGAGAGTCGCCTTCAAGTGACCGCGGACCCGGTAAGCCCGGATCATCATCAGCGCGCGCAGTGAATCGAGCGTCGCCTGGCGGATCTGCAGGCCCGAAACGGCACCGACCGCGGCTGGCGCCTGGGCCGCCACGCCCATCAATTCGACCTGTTCGGCAAAGGGATCGAACGGCTCCGGCTCGGCCCGAGGGCTGGCCTTGGGCGACCAACTGGCACCTCTCAGCTCGGCCAGGACCGAATCCGCCTCATCACCCAGACCGTCGAAGAAGTCCTGCCAGCTCTGGTCGAGCGAGCGAGGGCTGATGAGATAACGCTGGTAGAGCTGCTCGATGAACTCGCTGTTGGCACCGTAGAGAAAGGAACTGGCTTCCGCTGCTGCCGTCATTGGTTCATGCCGCGCGCCGGTTCAGGCCGCGCCTCCCACTTGCATCGGTTCCTCGGGCCCGATCATGGGCCGGTTATCCTTGCAAAACCGTCAACATCGTACGGCCGATCTCGGCCGGGGAATCGGCGACCGTGATGCCGGCCTGCCGCATCGCCGCAATCTTGTCGCCCGCGGCACCCTTGCCGCCGGAGATGATCGCACCGGCATGGCCCATGCGGCGGCCGGGCGGCGCGGTGACGCCGGCGATGAAGCCGACGACCGGCTTCTTGACCTTGGAATCGGTCAGGAACTGAGCCGCGTCCTCCTCGGCCGAGCCACCGATCTCGCCGATCATGACGATGCCCTGGGTCTCGTCGTCGGCGAGGAAGAGGTCCAGGCAGTCGATGAAGTTGGTACCGTTGACCGGATCGCCACCGATCCCGATGCAGGTGCTCTGACCGAGCCCCGCCGCCGTCGTCTGGGCCACCGCCTCGTAGGTCAGCGTGCCCGAGCGCGAGACGATGCCGATGCGGCCCTTAGCATGGATATGGCCCGGCATGATGCCGATCTTGCAGGCCTCGGGCGTGATGACGCCGGGGCAGTTGGGGCCGACGAGGCGGCTGGCGGAGCCCTGCAGGGCCCGCTTGACCCGAACCATGTCGAGCACCGGTATGCCCTCGGTGATACAGACCACGAGGGCGATCTGGGAATCGATCGCCTCCAGGATCGCGTCGGCGGCGAAGGGCGGCGGCACGTAGATCACCGAGGCGTCGGCACCGGTCTCTGCCACCGCCTGGGCGACCGTGTCGAAGACCGGCAGGCCCAGATGCTGGCTGCCGCCCTTGCCGGGCGAGACGCCGCCCACCATCGTGGTGCCATAGGCGATCGCCTGTTCCGAATGAAAGGTGCCTTGGCGTCCTGTGAAGCCCTGACAGATCACCTTGGTCTCGGCATTGACCAGCACTGCCATCAGGCCGCCTCCCGGACCGCTTGCACGATTTTACCCGCGGCATCGCCCAGGTCGTCGGCGGCGAGGATCGCGAGGCCCGACTGGGCCAGGATCTTCTTGCCGATGTCGACGTTGGTGCCCTCCAGGCGGACCACCAGCGGCACGGCGAGATCGACCTCACGGGCCGCCGCGACCACGCCCTCGGCAATGACATCGCAACGCATGATGCCGCCGAAGATGTTGATCAAAATGCCCTCGACGTTGGGATCGGCGAGAATGATCTTGAAGGCCTTGGTGACCCGCTCCTTGTCGGCATCGCCACCGACGTCGAGGAAGTTGGCCGGCTCGCCGCCGTTGAGCTTGATGATGTCCATAGTCGCCATCGCCAGGCCGGCGCCGTTGACCATGCAGCCGATGTTGCCGTCGAGCTTGATGTAGCTGAGATCCGCTTCCGTCGCCTCCAGCTCGGCCGCGTCCTCTTCGCTCGGGTCGCGCAGCTCGGCGATCTCGGGGTGGCGATAGAGGCCGTTGTCGTCGAAGTTCATCTTCGCATCGAGGGCGATCAGATCGCCGCTACCGGTAACGACCAGCGGGTTGATCTCGACCATGCTGGCATCGGTGCCGAGCATGGTTTCGTAGAGCGCGGTGATGAAGCCGACCGCCT
>JASLMY010000045.1 GCA_030746295.1 Alphaproteobacteria bacterium
GTCGTGGCCGGGGCCGAGGACGTGGCGACACCGGTCGCCATGTCGGAAGAGATCGCCGACGCCATCCCCGGCGCCGAGCTTCGTGTGATCGAGGCAGCGGGCCATCTGAGCCCGATCGAGCAGCCGGAGGCCTTCAACCGGGTGCTGACCGACTTCCTCGCCCGCCAGCCCTGAGGCGCGTCGCCGTCAGGCGCCCTTCGCGTCCTGGATCGCCCGCCAGATGCGCTCGGGCGTCGCCGGCATGTCCAGGTCGTCGATCCCCAACGGCGCCAAGGCGTCGAGGACAGCACTCATGATGGTCTGCGGTGCCGCGATGCAGCCGGCTTGGCCCGAGCCCTTGACGCCGAGCGGGGTGACCTCGGTCGGACGCTCCTCCAGGCGGACCTCGAAGGTGGGCAGGTCGTCGGCGCGGGGCATGCGATAGTCCATCGTCGAGCCGCTCAAGAGCTGGCCCGAGTCCGGATCGTAGGCGATGGCCTCGCCAGCCGCCTGGCCGATCCCCTGAGTGACGCCGCCCAGGACTTGGCCCTCGGTCAGGCGCGGATTGATCAGGCGGCCGTAGTCGTCGACGATCAGATAGCGCTTGATCTCGATCCCGCCGGTCTCGGGGTCGACCTCGACCTCGGCGACGTGACAACCGCTCGGAAATGTGAAGGGCGCCCCCTCGACCTTGGCGAAGCTGTCGAGGCCGGTACCGCTACCGTCCGGCGACATCTCGGGGTTGCGCGCCGCCGCCGCCACCTCCAAGAGCGAGACCGAGCGTTCGCTACCGCTGACGGCAAAGCCGCCCTCGGCGAAATCCAGCGCCATCGCTTCGGCCTGCAATAGTTGAGCGGCGACGTGACGCGCTTTCTCGAGCACTGCGTCCATCGCCTTCGATAGCGCCCCGCCGCCCATATGCATCGAGCGGGCGCCGCCGTGACCGTGGCCGCCCCTGACCCGCGAGGTGTCGGCCTGGACGTAGCGGAAGGCATCGATGGGCAGGCCAAGCCTGGCCGAGGCGATCTGCGGGAAGGTGGTCTCGTGGCCCTGGCCGTTCGATTCGGTGCCCAGCAGCAGCTCGACCGTACCGTCGGTGAGAAATCGGACCTCGGCCCCCTCCTCCGGCGCGCCGCGCGAGGTCTCCAGGAAGCAGGCGACCCCCACGCCCCGGAGACGCCCGTTCTTGGCCGCGGCTTGGCGCCGGGCCTCGAAGCCGGCCCGGTCAGCCTCGGCAACGGCAGTCTCGATATTGGCCTTGAAGCCGCCCGAATCGATCTCGATGCCAAGCGCGGAGCGGTAGGGGAAGGCATCGATCACATTCGCCAGGCGCAGCGCCACCGGGTCGATCCCGGTCTGCCGTGCGGCGGCCTCGATCAGGCGCTCGATGATGTAGTTGGCCTCGGGCTTGCCGGCACCCCGGTAAGCATCGACGGGCACCGTGTTTGTGAAGGCACCCCGCACGTCCATGTAGACCTCGGGCACGACGTAGACGCCGCCCATGGCGGTGGAGGCGGAATTGGTCGAGCTGCCGGGCCCGTTCGACGACAGGTAAGCGCCCATGTTCGCCGTCATCTCGGCGGCGAGGGCCAGGAACTTGCCGTCCGCATCGAGGGCGAGGCGCGCCTTCGTGCGGATGTCACGGCCGTGGGTGCCGCTCTGAAATTCCTCGCCGCGCTCGGCCACCCACTTCACCGGCCGGCCCAGGTGTCGCGCCGCCCAGAGGACCAGGACCCATTCCGGGTAGACGAAGTTCTTCAGGCCGAAGCCGCCGCCGACATCCGGCGCCACCACCTCGATGCGCTCGTTCGGCAGCTTGAAGACGGCCTTCGCCAGCTGGTTGCGGATGCCGTGCACGCCCTGGCCGGTGACCGTCAGCCGAAGCGTGTCGGTACCGGAATCGTGGCTGCCGATGGCGGCCCGCGGCTCCAGCGGCACCGCTGCGATCCGCTGGTTGACGATGTCGCGCTCGACGACATGGGCGGCCTCGGCGAAGGCCTTCTCGACCGCGTCTCGGTCGCCCTTGAGGAACCGATAGGCGACGTTGCCGGGCGCCTCCGGCCAGAGCTCGGGCGCGCCCGGCGCCAAGGCCTGGACGCCTTCGGTCACCGCCGGCAAGTCATCGTAATCGACCTCGATCAGCTCCGCCGCGTCCAGCGCCGCCTGCCGGCTCTCGGCAACGACGAAGGCGACCGGATCGCCGACATGGCGCACCCGCTCGGCTGCCAGGGCGTATCTGGGCGGCACGATGATGGGATCGACGGTGGCGACGGTAGCGACGCAGGGCATGGCGCCGATGCCGTCGGCCCGAAGCGCCGCCGCGGTGTAGACGGCGGCGACGCCCGGCTGCTCGGCCGCGGCCGCCGTATCGATGCCCCCGATGGCGGCATGCGCGTAGGGCGAGCGCAGGACGACGCCATGCAGCTGGCCGTCGAGGTCGATGTCGGCCGTGTACCTGCCCTCGCCGGTGAGGAAGCGATGGTCCTCGAAACGGGCAAGGGACTGACCGAGGGCGACGTTGGTCATTGCGGAACCTTCCTATGGCAGCGCGAATTCGGACAAGGGGGCTCGGAAGCGGTGCTCGCGCCGGTCCAATTGGTCGCCGATCGCTCGGGCGCCGTCAACACCGCGAAAGCGGGATCGAACGTTGCGCGCACCGGGGGCCAAGCTGCTATCGTGGCCGCTGCCGGGCACAGCGCCCATGGTGTCGAGAGGAAGGCGAATGCCCAGCCCCCGAGAGCTCGTCGAGCGCCTGATGGCGAGAGATCCGGTCATCGACTCGCTGGAGCTGAAGCTCGTCGACTGCGACGCCGGCCAAGTGACGCTCGCCCTCGACGTCGCGCGAGAGCACCTGAACTTCAACGGCACCTGCCATGGCGGCCTCGTCTTCACGCTCGCCGACACGGCCTTCGGCCTGGCGGCCAACTCGCACGGCATCGTCGCTCCGGGCATCAGCGCCAATATCGCCTACCATGCGCCGGCGGCTGCGGGCAGGCGGCTTACCGCGGTCGCGCGCGAGACGGCCAGGTCCAAGCGCCTCGCCTCCTACGCAGTCGAGGTCCGGCGCGACGACGGCGGCCTGGTGGCGAGCTTCACCGGCACCGTCTACATCACCACCGATCGTCACGAGGCCGATAGCTAGCCGGACGGCCGTGTCGGCTGCGGCTCCTCTAGCGCGATAGATCCGGCGCCATGTTTCGACAGTCAACCACGCGTGATCCCGCCATTCGCGGCATCCTCTATATGGTCTTGAGCTGCGGCCTCTTGACCTGCAACGACGGCCTGATGAAATGGGTCGCCGAGACCCAACCGGTCGGCCAGATCGTCTTCGTCCGCGGCCTCTTCGTATTGTTGCCGATCGCGGCTCTGGCCTGGCGCGCCGGTGGCTGGACCGCACTTCGCGTGCGCAACGTCAAAGGCCAGGCGGCCAGTGCGGCGCTGCTGACGGTCTCGCTCTTCCTCTTCGTCACCGCCCTGCCGCTGATGCCCCTGGCGGATGCCATCGTCATCATCTACGTCAGCCCGATCATCGTCATCGTCTTGGCGCCGAGGCTCCTGGGCGAGCAGATCGGCTGGCGGCGCTGGTCGGCCGTCGTCGTCGGCTTCGCCGGCGTGGCGCTGGTGATGCGGCCGGAAGGTGGCCGCCTCGACTGGGTCGTCTTCCTGCCCCTCGTGGTCGCGGTGCTGCTGGCGTTTCGCGACATCCTGATGCGGCGCCTTGTCAGCTCCGAGACCTCGGTCTCGATCCTGCTCACCGCCAACACGGTCTCCGCCCTTTGCGGTCTGGCGACCAGCACGCTGGGCTGGCCGCCGATCGGCCTCGCCGAGGTCGGCCTGCTGGCGCTCGCCGGCCTCCTGTTCGGTCTGGCGCAGTTCCTGATGAGCGAGGCCTTTCGCCATGCCGATGCCGGCCTGGCGGCACCCTTCCGTTATTCGAGCGTCGTCTGGGCGATCCTGTTCGGCTATGCGGTTTGGCGCGAGTTGCCCGACCTCTGGGCCGTCGCAGGCATCGTCCTGATCATCGCCAGCGGCCTCTTCATCCTGCATCGCGAGGCGCGCCGGCGCCGGTCCTAGAAGACGGTTTCAGTCGCGGCATCGATCAGGGCGCAAAGGCAGCCTCCGCGCCCAGCGGCACGACGTCGAAGGCGATGCTGATCCGGCGCTCCTCCGATCGGCTGGGAATGGTGCGGTGATAGAAATAAGAGGGGAACAGCAGCATCAGGCCCGGCTGGGGCCGAAAGACGCGCAGCCATCGATCGGCGGTCGGCCGGCGCTCGTGTCCCGACCGGCCGAACTCGATGCAGCCGTCGGTGGACACCTCGGCATTGCGCACCGCCGAGGGCACCTCGACGTAGTAGACGCCGCTGAGCCAGCCCGAGGGGTGGATGTGCGGCGCCTGATAGCCCTCCTCGCCCAGGACGACGGACCAGACGTTCAGGCTCCAGAACTTGGGCGTCCGGTTCAGGAACGGATGTGCCGGCGTCGGCGGATGGTCGGCGCGGTAGCTCTCCACGTTTGCAAGGATGATCTTCTCCAGCGCTTCGATCGGCCCCTTCGGGTCGATCAGCAGCGAGCCGGTGTGCCTGCCGGCGCGGGTCGAGCGACCCTTGGGGCTCGGCACCAGGCTCGGATGGCCGAGAACATGGCCGGCGAGCGCGTCGTTGAAGGCCCCCATGTCGTCGTATCCCGGCGGCAGCGGACATTCATACCTGCCGATCAGGCCGTCGAGATCGAGCAACGGCGCCAAAGCTGCGTCGTCGCCGAGCTCGGCCAGAATCGTCGCCTTCATGGCCAGCGCTCCGGTATCGCCCGGTTCGCGGGCGAGATAGTTCTCCGAGACCTCGAGGGCCGCCTCCAGCGCGCCTCGGTCGAGGTGGTGGAGGGCCAGGTTCTGATGCGCCTTGGCCGAGGCCGGATTGCGTAAGACCGCCTGCTGGTAGGCGTCGGCGATGTCGCCGTCGCGGCCGAGCTGGCGCAGTGCCCTGACGACGAGGTCGGCGGCGTCGAGGCTGCTCGGACCCGCCTTCACCGCCCGTCGCGCCGCCGCCAGTGCCTGTTC
Source organism: Alphaproteobacteria bacterium (assembly GCA_030746295.1). The sequence goes on from JASLMY010000045.1 coordinate 5,039, forward strand.
CGCTTGTTCGAGCCCGAGATAGCTCTCCGCCAACCGCTGGAGCGCCGGCACGAAATTGCCGTCCCGTTTCAACGCCTGCCGACAGACCGCCTTGGCTTGCCCATGGCGCCTCTGCTCGTTCAGCGCGCCGGCGAGATTGACCATCGCGCCCAAATGATCCGGCTTGATCTCGATGGCTCGTCGGAAGGCGGTCTCCGCCGCGTCGGTCTCGCCCGCCGCCTGCAGGTCTCGACCCAGGTTGTTGTAGGCCTCGGCGAAGTCGGGCTTGAGATCGATGGCGCGCCGATAGCTGTCGGCGGCTTGGCCGTGACAGCCGACCGTGTCGAGAACGATAGCGAGGTTGTAGTGCGCTTCCGCGAGGTCGGGCGCGACGGCGATGGCCCGCCGATAGGCCTTGAGCGCCTCGTTGACCCGCCCCGACTGCTTCAAGGCGATGCCGAGGCTCAAGATCGCCCCGGCGAAGTCCGGCTTCAGCGCCACCGCCTGGCGATAGGCGGCCATCGCCGGCTCCAGCTTGCCGGCGGCGTGCAGGGCGCGGCCCCGGTCGAAGGCCTGTGTCGCCGCAAACGACGAACCCGGTTGCCCGAAACCCGGCTGCATCGGCCCCAAACCACGTATCGGCATGTCTTCCTCGCTGCCGGCGCCATCAGCGGCCGCCAGCCTAACCTTTGGGCAGCGACGCCACCAGTGCCGCCATGACCGAGCGCATTGAAGCGGCCTCGGATCTTCTATAAGAAGAGGCGCATTGACCATGCACCGTCCAATTGGGGTGCGATGAGCGAAGACATCGTCATAGCGCGCGAAGACTTGGCGCCGTTCGCGGCAGCCGTCTATAGACCGGGCGAGCCCGAACGGGATGCCTTGACCCGCTTCGCCGCCGAACTTCGCGCCGAGGGGGTGCGTGTCGGCGGTCTGGTCCAGGAGGGCCTGAGCGGCGCCGACGGCCGGCGTGCCGGTATCGACATGGTGGAGATCGACACCGGCCGGCGCATCGCGATCAACCGGCCGACACGCGAAAACCTGCTCAACCACACTTGCTCTCTCAACACCGGCGCCTTGGCCGAGGCGACCGAGGCGGTCAGACGCGCGGTGCGCGATCGGGTCGACCTGATCGTATTGGAGAAGTTCGGCGAGCAGGAGCAGCAGGGCGCGGGCTTGAGCGACGAGATCTTTCAAGCAATCGCGGAAGAGATCCCGTTGCTGATCGCGGTGCCCGAATCGGCCCTGGCGCTCTGGCAGGAACGGAGCGGCGCGCTCGGCGACACCCTGCCCTTCGAGCTCGAAGCCTTCCGCCGCTGGTGGGCCGATATCCGCGCCTGAGGCCGAGCCTTCAGAGACAGCCCTTGAAGTTGTCGTAGAGCCTGCGCGCCGTTTGCTCCAGCGCGGGCAGCGCGGCTTCCGCCTCGGCAGCGAGCCGGCTCAAGGCACCCGCGCCCATGACCTCGGCCAGCGATGCCGCATAGGCCGGGACGGCACCCCATTCGGGTATCGTCTCGGCGGTGATCTCGACGTGGTACTGGAAGCCCCAGGCCCGTGGCGCAGCGCGGAAGGCCTGCACCGGACAGCCGGGCGAGGAGGCCAGGATCTGGGCACCCGGCGGCAGTTCCGTGACCTCGGCGCCATGCCACTGAAAGCAGATGAGCGCGGGTTCGGCACCGTCGAACAAGGGGTCTTGACGGGCCGCCGCTTGCGCCGTCACCTGCATGAAGCCGACTTCGGGCTCGGCCATTTGCCCGACGCTGCCGCCCAAGGCCACGGCCAAGAGCTGATGGCCGAGACAGAAGCCGAGAAACGGCATGGCGCGATCTTCGACCGCTTCGCGGATCGCGGCTTTCTCGGCCGGGAGCCAGGGGTAGTCCGCCTCCTCCCAGACATCCATGGGGCCGCCCATAACCCAGAGCGCATCGTAGCCGTCGAGCGCCGGAATCGGCTCGCCGGCGTCCAGCTCGACCACGTCCCAGGCGATGCCGTCCTCGGCCAAAAAGCGGCGGAAGATGCCCGGATGCTCGACTGCGATGTGCTGGAAAACCAGAAACCGCATGTCCTTCACCCGGTGCCGGTCCGCCACCCGCGGCCGGCCGCTATTCGGCGGCTTGGATCGTGCCGGCCTCGCCGTCGAGGACACCGCAGGCCCGCATCAGGCGCTCGAGCTCGGCCTTGTCCTCGGCCCCGAGCTCCCGGATCGGACGCCGGGGCGGCCCGGCCGGAATGCCCAAGAGCGGCAGCGCCGCATGGGCGACGCGGACATGGCTCTTCTGGCACATGAAGTCGAAGAGCGGGAATATCCGGTCGAAGAGCGCCCGAGCCCCGGCGACGTCCTTCTGCTCGACCGCCAGGTCGAAGAGCTCGACACACTCGGTCGGGCAGACATTGGTCATGCCCGAGAACCAACCGTCGGCACCGGCCATCAGGGACTGGAGCGTCAGCGATTCCCAGCCACAGAAGACGGTCATCTCGTCGTTGGTCAGGCGTCGAATCTCGGTGATCCGCGTCAGGTCGGAGGAGCTTTCCTTGATGTAGCGGATGTTGTCGATCTCGGCGAGGCGGGCGACCAGCGGCGGCTTCATGTCGATGCCGGTGGTCCAAGGGTTGTTGTAGAGACAGACCGGCACGTCGACCGCCGCCGCGACCGTCTCGTAGTGGGCGTAGACCTCGTCGTCGGTCAGCGGCCAGTAGGTGATCGGTACGACTAGGACGCCGTCGACGCCGGCATCCGCCGCCGCCTTAGCCAAACCCACGGTCTCCGCCGTCGTCATCGAGCCGACGCCGCAAAGCACCGGCACCCGGCCGTCGACTTGGGCGACGGCCACCTTGGCGGCAGCGAACCGCTCTTCCGAGGTGAAAGAGCCGTTGGCGCCCGTGCTGCCGAAAACCACGATGCCATGAACGCCATGGTCGATCTGATAGTCCGCCAGCTCCCGCAGACGGTCCTCGTCGATATACTCACCGTCGTTCTTGGTCGGGGTCGCGTTGAATGCGAAAACGCCTCTGAATCGTCTCGTCGCCATTCCAGTTCTCCTTGCTGCCGGCGACCTCGCCCATCGGGCCGCAGACGTGGTGGCAAGCGTTCCCTGGTCCGGTTCGAAACCGCGCGGCCGCTGATCCCCATGCGTCGGCTTCGACGCCATGATGTCACCAATCATCGCATCGGTCGAGCGGCGGCCGGCGCCTCAATACCAAAGCCCGGACCGGCGCCAGCGTGGCCGCGCCTCGACCGGGCGCAGAGCCGAGGGCAGCGCCACGACTTCCGCCGGCCGCAAACCCTCCGGCCGTTCCTTCGCCCGCAACGACAAGAGACGCTCGACGCGGTCCTCGGTCTTGGGGTGCGAGCGCAGGATCGAAGGGTCGGGGACGCGTCGGCCCGGCAGGAAGATGCGCTCCCAGGCGCCGGCGTGGCGCTGCTCCAACTTGGCCAGCGCCCGGGCAAGGCCGACCGGATCGCCGGTCAGGCCGGCGGCGTCGAGGTCGGCATCGAACTCGCGCGCCCGCGACAGCGCCAACTGCAACAGGCTCGCCACCGTCGGCGCCAGAATCAGGACCGCCGAGGCTAGGACCGGGGCGAAGCTGCCCTCGATGAACAGCATCGGCAGGCTGAAGAACAGCGAGATGATGCCGAAATAGGAGAGGAAGCTGGTCAGCCGGCTGATGCCGTCGGCCAGGTTCATCACCCACAGGTCGTTGTTCTCGATGTGGCTGATCTCGTGCGCCAGGACGCCAGCCAGCTCGCGCAGCGTCAGGACCCGAAACAAGCCGTCGGTGACCGCGATGGCAGCGTCGCTTCTGCCGCCGATGGTGAAGGCGTTGACCGTGGCGCTGGGCAAGTAATAGAGCCGGGGCGGCGCCGCGAGGCCGGCCCGTCGGGCGAGGCCCTGCAGCAGCTCGTAGCCGGCCGGAAACTCCGTCGGATGCAAGGGACGCGCCCGGTAGAGACGCAGTAGCACGCGCGGCGAGATCCGGGGCGAGACGACGGCCATCAGGGCCCAGATCAGAAGCAACCAGACCGCGACCACGGGCCCGAGGGCGAGCCAACTGGTGAGGCTCAGCAGGCCAACGATACCGATCAGCAGCAACGCCGAATGCAGCAGGTTGCGCCGCTTGTGGCGCCGACGTGCGGTGTCGTCCAATAGGTGGCTGATCATCGAGCGGCGCTCCCACGCCGATCCCCACCCGGGGGACCATACGCCATCGTCCAGCCGCCGCTCAGCCACCTCTTTCAGCCAGGTGCCGAGTGATCTCCCCGACCGGCATCGGCTGTCCGAAACGGTAGCCCTGCAACGTGTCGCAGCCTTCCTCGCGTAGCAGGTCGAGCTGGCTCTGATTCTCGACGCCCTCGGCGGTGACCTTGAGGTTGAGGGCTCGGGCCATACGGATGATCGCTCTGACGATGGCGACGTCGTCGGCATCATCTGGGATGTCTCGAACGAAAGTCTGATCGATCTTCACCGTGTTGATCGGAAAGCGCTTCAAATAGCTGAGCGAGGAATAGCCGGTACCAAAATCGTCGAGCAGCACTTCGATGCCACGCTTGCGCAACTCGGTAATCATCGCCAGGCCGGCCTCGAAATTGCTCATCAGGATGTTCTCAGTGATCTCGATATGCAGCAGACCAGGATCAAGATTGGGCTCCGCCAAGACTTGCTCCACCGTGGCGACGACGTCCTGGTGCAGGATCTGCGCCACCGAGACGTTGACGGAGACGGGAACCGACGGATAGCCGGCGTCTTGCCAGGCCTTCGCCTGCGCACAAGCATTGCGAAGAACCCAGTCCCCGATCGGAATGATGAGATTTGTCTGCTCCGCAATGGGTATGAACTCGGCCGGCGAGACCCCGCCACGCTCGGGGTGGGTCCAGCGGACGAGGGATTCGACGCCGATGATTCGCTCGCTCTCGGCATCGACGAGCGGCTGGTAGCTGAGCCACAACTCGTCCTGATCGACGGCGCGGCGAAGGTCTTGCTCCAAGGACTTTCGGGCCAAGACCTCGGCATCCATCTGAGGGATGTAGAAGTTGTACTTCCGCACCTTTTGCGTCTTCGATCTATTGAGAGCGAGGCCGGCGCTTCGCAGTAGGCCTTCCGCTTCCTCGCCGTCTTCCGGGAACATCGAGATGCCGACGCTGGCGGTGAGGAAGATGCGGTTGCTCTCGACCTGTAGGGGCTCCGCTATGATCTGCAGCACGCGTTCGGCCGCGCTGGCGGCATCGTCCGGCCTGTCGATGTCGGAGAGGATGATCGTGAACTCGTCGCCGGCAAGTCGCGAGAGTGCCTCGCGTGTGTCACGGCCCAGAGTATCGCCCGCGCGCATGTGATCCCTGAGCCGGTCCGCGATCGCTTGCAAGACCGTGTCGCCCGTCTGCTGGTCCAAGGTCTCGTTGATGCTCCTGAAATCGTCAATGTCGATATAGAGGAGCGCCAGCCGCCGTTCCGCGCGCCGTGCCGTACCCACCGCATGCGACAGCATCTGGCGGAAGAGCTCGCGATTGGGCAGCCCGGTCAGTACGTCATTGTGTGCCAGGAACTCGATCTGCTCCTGCTGGTGGCGCCGCTCGGTGATGTCTTCTTCCGTTACCAGGACTCGTCCCCAATCCGTCACGTGGGCGGTCGGTATCTGGACCTGCTTGCGGACGATGATCTGGCGACCATCGACGGTACTGTCCTCATGCTCGATGGTGGTGCGTCTGGCCCCTTGTCGGAGATCGGCGACGATGGCCGCGAGGACATCGCTGGCCGGATCGTTGGCGGTAGCCGTCATCCGATTGATGCAGGAAACCTTGTCACGCGTGCCCTGAATGTCGAGGGCGGCACGATTGACGTCCAGAACCCGCACTGTCGGCCTTCGGTCGGCCAGGGAATCGACTTGGATCCGAGAATCGACGTCGCTAGCGCCGTCGTCCAGCGCCTTCTTGAGCTCGGACCAGTCCTCTTCCCGAATTGACGTTGGCGATTCCTCGAAGAGGTTGCGGTATCGCGCCTCGCTCTCCTCCAGCGCGCGTTGGCCCCGGCGAAGGATCTCGGCCTCCCGACGCGCCGCGCGCCCGCGTTCCACCTCGCTCGTCAACCGCAAGGCCCGACGTATGTAGACCCAGACGAGGCCGATCATGACCATCCAGACGAGTCCGGCCACACCCGTCAAATGGCGCTGACTCTCGCGCCCGGGCCGGTCCGGCAGCCAGGACAGGTTGCCGAGAATGCCCCCGTCCGCATCCCTGAGAGGAAGGGTTGCCCAGTCCTCATCGGGAGACTGCGTCGCCAGGCGCAGTTCGGGCAGGAAATATCGTTCCGACATTCGCGCGAGGGTCGGTCCATCCAAGGCACTGCCGGAAATCACATATGCCGAGGTTCCCGCCGCACTGCCGGCATCGGTCTCGACTCTGCGGGCGGCAACCACATGGGGAACGTTCCCGAGGGCGACCAAACCCGAAGCGCTGTCGCCTGCCACCGTCCGCGCCAGAAGCGTGGCCGCGGTCGCGACCAGCTCGTCCGGCTTGACGCCCGCCGGCGGGCGGCCGTAGAGCACGCGCCCCGATTCGTCGACCACCGTGACCTCCACCAACGCACGGTGGCCTGCGTCTGCGGGCTTCCCCTCGGTGTCCAACAGTATCGCCCAGGCGGCATCGGTGACGAGCGTGCGTTCGACCTTCTCGTTATCGAGCGCGGTGGTCGTGAGTTGAACCGACCGCTCCACCGCGCGATCGTCCTGCACCCGGGTCGCGACCATGATGACCGCCATAATGACGAGTGCGCTCATAACCATGAGAAGAAAGACAGGTCCCGTCAGCCCTCCAGCCGGGCGGGCTTGAAATGCTGGCACGTCCATACTGGATGTCGTCATCGATCAAGACCTCCCGACCGCCCATACTGCCACCGGCACACCGCGAATCGCGTTGGACTTGCCGAGTATATGGCGAAGACAATACCGCTCCACGCGATAAGCGCCCGAACGCGACGCTGTAGTCGAGCTCTCGTCATCAGATCGAAGACTATCTCGCCGGTATCAGCAGCGACGAGAACCGCGTTTCCTGTCGGACCGCGCGGTGTTCATCGGAGTGCCGAGAGTTCTTTTCCGAGCTTCACTGGTGCGTTATTCTGCCTACGAGAGCCGTGGAGGACAAAGTGCATGGGCGACGCCGCAGCGGTAGCATAGGTGGCGCCTGCTAGAGCCCTGACCGGACGCCGCCATTGTAGGGCGTTTGCGGTGCATTGCGTTATACATGAGGTGCCGTCATGGACAGCAAGACGAAATGGCTGATCGCCGGCTTTGTCTACATGCTCGGCGTCATGGGTACGTTCTTTGTGACAGTCGGCAAGGTTCGTCAGACCACATACTCCGACGTCGACGCGGTCGGCGAAGCCGCGCTCAGGGCGGCGGTTTGGCCGGTCGAGCTCATAAAAATGGTTCTCTGAGCCAACACCGCCGCGCCGCGTGTATCCGCATTGCCCAGACCGCCCGGGAGGACGTCGTGACGCGGTTCAGCTTCACCGAGGAGCAGCAGGAGTTCCGCTCCCAGCTCCGACGCTTCATGCAGGACAAGTCTCCGGCCACCGAAGTCCGGCGCCTGATGGAGACCGACGATGGCTGGGACCGGGAGGTCTGGCATCAGCTCTCGGGCGAGCTGGGGCTGACGGCGATCCACATCCCCGAGGACTATGGCGGCCAGGGCTTCGGCTTCGTCGAGCTGGCCTTGGCGGTCGAGGAAATGGGGCGCTCGTTGCTCTGTGCGCCGTACTTTTCCTCGACGGTGCTGGCAGCCAGCGCGATCCTGAACGCCGGCAGCGAAGAGCAGAAGCGAGCGCTCCTGCCCGCCATCGCCGCCGGCGAGACGGTGGCGACGCTCGCCTTCACGGAAGACAACGGCCGCTGGGACAGCGCCGGGGTCGGGTTGACGGCGACGGCCTCGGACAACGCCTTTCGTCTGAACGGTGCCAAGAGCTTCGTCCTCGATGGACACACCGCCGATCTGATCGTGGTCTTGGCCCGCGCGCCCGGCACTACGGGCGACGAGGGGCTTTCCTTCTTCACCTTGGCCGGAGACGCCGACGGCCTGGAGCGGCAAGCGCTGCAGACGGTCGATATGACCCGCAAGCAAGCCCGCCTCGAGTTCCAAGACGTGCCGGCCGAGCTTCTGGGTGAGGAAGGCGGGGCGGCGGCACCGCTTGCCAAGACCTTGAACCAGGCGGCGGTCTGTCTCGCCAACGAGATGGTGGGCGGGGCCGAGTGGTTGCGTGAGTCGGCGGTCGACTACTCGCTGATGCGGATGCAGTTCGGCCGTGCCATCGGCTCGTTTCAGTCGATGAAGCACAAGGCGGCCGACATGCTGCTGGACGTCGAGCTGGCAAAGTCCGCCGCCTACTATGCCGCCGCCGCCGCGGCCGAGGACGACGACGACTTGCCCGCGCTCGCCTCGCTGGCCAAGGCCGCCGCCTCCGAGGTCTACATGCGGACGGCCATTCACACCATTCAGATCCACGGCGGCATCGGCTTCACCTGGGACAACGACACCCACCTCTGGTTCAAGCGGGCCAAGAGCTCGGAAGTGTTTCTGGGCGACCCGAGCTACCACCGCGAGCTGCTGATGCAGCGCTGGGACGTCTGAGAGAGGGAGGCCCCGAAGATGGCCGAGCCGACCGAAACCGCCGTTCGAGCCGAAGTCAGGGCCTGGCTGGAAGCCAATTGGAGCCCGGACCAAAGCCTCGTCGCTTGGCGCAACCGGCTCGCCGACTCGGGCTGGGGCATGCCGACCTGGCCCGCGGAATGGTTCGGCAAGGGCTTTTCCGCCGCACTGGCAACGGTCGTCGAGGAGGAGTTCCAGCGTATCGGCGCCGTCGGCGTCGCTCGGGCGGGCATCCGTATCCTCGCCGCCCAGACCCTGCTCGCGCACGGCAGCCGGATGCACAAGGAGAAGTTCCTGCGCCGCATCCTGACCGGCGAGGATACTTGGTGCCAGCTCTTCAGCGAGCCCGGCAGCGGCTCGGACCTGGCGGGGGCGACGACCCGCGCCGAGCTCGTCGACGGCAAGTGGGTCGTCAACGGCCAGAAGGTCTGGACCACCAGCGCCCACCACGCCCAATACGGCCTGCTGTTGGCCCGCACCGACTGGGACCTGCCCAAACACCAGGGCCTCACCTACTTCGTCCTCGACATGGAGCAGCCCGGCGTCGAGGTCCACCAGCTGCGTCAGATGAACGGCCACGCCTCGTTCAATCAGGTCTTCTTCACCGACGCGGTGATCGAGCCCGAATTCATGGTCGGCGATCTCGGCGACGGCTGGCAGGTGGCGACCACCACGCTGATGCACGAGCGCCGCCTGGCGGACGCGCTACGCACTTGGGCGCAGGCCACCGACCGGGAGGGGCGGATCTACGACGAGGAGCGGGCCGAGACCGCCACGGTGATGGAGCCCTACAAGTGGTACCCGCAGCGGGCCGGCCGGGTCGACCTGGTGGTGGCCCGCGCCAAGGAGACCGGCCGCAACACCGATCCGACCGTGCGCCAGGAGATCGCCAAGCTGCTGACCATGGCGAAGGCGGCCGAATGGACCGCGCGACGGGCGCGGGAGGCGCAACAGCTCGGCCGGCCGCAGGGGCCGGAAGGCTCGCTCGGCAAGCTCGCCGCCAGCAACGTCGCCCGTGCCGCGGCAGAGGTCCACACGCTGATTTCCGGGGCCGACGCCATGCTCACCGGCGAGGACGGCGCCCAGGACGGCTTGATCGCCGAGATTCTGGTCTCCGTACCGGCAACCTCGATCGCCGGCGGCACCGACGAGATCCAACGCAACATCATCTCCGAGCGGGTCCTAGAGATGCCGAAGGAGCCCCGCTTCGATACCGACCGCCCGTTCCGCGACGTGCCCAAGAACACCGCCTCCTAAGCGCCGACGGCAACCGCATCGCGGCAATCGGATGGGGACCGGAGCGAGCCGCCGACCGACCGCAAAGCTGTTGCACCCACTCCGGCTAGATGGTGTCATTCAGGAGCCAAAGCGCCTGCGACGCGTCGGCCTCGCACGAGGAGCGCGTGGAACCGCGGGCAAGAACGAGGGGCATGAAACCATGGGAGGAAGAGATGCTTAAGAGATGTCTTACGGCCCTGGCGGCCGTCACCGCGCTGGCTGGAATGTCGATGCCGGCGGCGCAAGCGGCGGGCAAACTGACGCTCTACTGCAGCCCGCAGATCGAATGGTGCAACCTGATGGTCGAGGCCTTCGAGAAGGAGACCGGCATCAAGGTGCGAATGACGCGAAAGAGCTCTGGCGAGACCTTCGCGCAGATCAAGGCGGAATCGCGCAATCCCAAGGGCGACGTCTGGTGGGGCGGCACCGGCGATCCGCATCTGCAGGCCGCGGAAGAAGGCCTGACCCAGCCCTACCTCTCGCCGATGCGCAAGGAGCTGCACGCATGGGCCTTGAATCAGGCTAAGTCGGCGAATGACAAGACCATCGGCATCTACGCCGGCGCGCTCGGCTTCGGCTACAACAAGGAGATCCTGGAGAAGAACAACCTGCCGGTGCCGAAGTGCTGGGAGGACCTGACGAAGCCAGCCTTCAAGGGCCACGTCCAGATGGCGAACCCGAACTCGTCCGGCACCGCCTACACGACGCTGGCGACGATCGTGCAGATCCTCGGCGAGGACAAAGGCTTCGACTTCATGAAGCGCCTGCACAAGAACATCAACACCTACACCAAGTCGGGCTCGGCGCCGATCAAGGCCGCGGGACGCGGCGAGAACACGATCGGCATCGTCTTCCTGCACGACGCGGTGACGCAAGCCGTCAACGGCTTCCCCATCGTTCCGGTCGCACCCTGCGAGGGCACCGGCTACGAGATCGGCTCGATGAGCATCATCAAGGGGGCGCGGAACCTGGACGAGGCGAAGAAGTTCTACGACTTCGCGCTGCGCAAAGGGATCCAAGAGCGGGCCAAGGAAGCCAAGGCCTATCAGGTGATGTCGAACAAGGCCGCGATCCCGCCGAAGGAAGCGCCGAAGCTCGAGACCATCAAGCTGATCGACTACGACTTCAAGAAATACGGCTCGTCGGCCGAGCGGCGCCGGTTGCTGGCGAAATGGGACAAGGACGTGAAGCCGCTGCCGAAGTGATCGCGAGCGCCTAGGCGTCGCCGTTGCGGATGGCGAACAGAACCGTCCTCGTTTGGCTGCTGACGGGGCTAGCGGGTTATGCGCTGCTTCCGTGGTATGCCATCGAGGACGGCTTCTGGGGTCTCGAATGGGCTTTCGACGGCTATCCGTTCGAGCCGGAGTACGCACCGCTCCTGTTCTTGATGCTCGGCGGCGAGGCGCCGTGGCTCTGGCCGCTCGGCATCTTCCTCGCCATCGCCGCCGCTGCGCTTTTCTTCCAAAGAGATCGTCCGGGCTATGCCGTCGCCTTGCTGGTCGGCGGCGGCGGCGGCTTCGCCTACGCCCTGTTGCAGGGCTTTGCCATCGGTATCGACGGCTGGGAGTACCAGTTCCTCGAGACGGCATTCGGCCCGTTCGGCGAGCGCCAATTCGGCATGGGCTACGGCGCTCTTCTGATCGCGGGCGGGCTCTTCTTCCTGCTCACGCAAGCCCTCGCCGCGCGCGGCGCCGTCAACGGCGACGTCTTCGTCGTCGGGTCGATCGGCCTGATCGTCGCCGTCGTAGCGGTCTTCATCTTCTTCCCTGTTGCCCGCATCCTGATCAGCGCGGTGCAGGACAACAACGGCGCAGTCGCCTTCGACCTCTTCGCCTCCAAGCTATTCAACGCAAACATCTGGGGCCTCTATTGCCTCTACAGCGGCCGCGGCTGCGGCGTCGCCTGGAACTCGTTCATGCTGGCGGTGGCGGTCGGCATCGGCTCGACCCTTCTGGGCCTCGCCTTCGCGCTGATCGTGACCCGCACCGGCTTTCGCTACAAGAAGGCGATCCGGGCGCTGACGGTGCTGCCGATCATCACCCCGCCCTTCGTGATCGGGCTGGCGCTGATCCTGCTGCTGGGGCAGTCGGGTGCGGTCACCACCTTCCTCGACTGGGCCTTCGGCATCACGCCCAGCCGCTGGCTCTACGGCTTCACCGGCGTTTGGCTGGCGCAGATGCTGGCCTTCACGCCGATCGCCTTCCTGGTCCTGATCGGCGTCGTCCAAGGCGTCAGCCCGTCGATGGAGGAGGCTGCGCAGACGCTCCGCGCCGACGGCTGGACGACCTTCTCCACGGTCTCGTTTCCCTTGATGCGCCCCGGTCTCGCCAACGCCTTCCTGCTGGGCTTCATCGAAAGCATGGCCGATTTCGGCAATCCCATGGTGCTCGGCGGCAATTTCGACGTGCTGTCGACCGAGATCTTCTTCGCCATCGTCGGCGCCCAGAACGACCAGGGACGTGCCGCCGTGCTGGCGCTGGTGCTGCTGTTCTTCACCCTGCTGGCGTTCTACGCGCAGCGGCGCTGGCTCGGCGGCAAGTCTTACACCACCGTCACCGGCAAGGGCGATGCCGGCGTCCACGTCGCCTTGCCGCAACGCTTGAACTGGCTCGTCTTCGGCAGCGCCATTCCCTGGGCGCTGATGACCGCCGTGATCTACGTCATGATCATGTTCGGCGGTTTCGTCGAGACCTGGGGACGGAACCACACGCTGACGCTTCGCCACTATCTCGACGCCTTCGCCGTGACCCAGGGCGAGCACGGGTTGGTCTGGAGCGGCGGCGCCTGGAACTCCTTCTGGACCACGCTGACGATTTCGGCGGTCTCGGCGCCGCTCACCGCCGGCCTCGGCTTGCTCGCTGCCTATCTCTTGGTGCGGCAACGGTTCTTCGGCAAGAACGCCTTCGAGTTTGGCACCATGCTGAGCTTCGCGATCCCAGGCACGGTGATCGGGGTCAGCTACGTGCTGGCCTTCAACGTGCCGCCGTTCGAGTTGACCGGCACCGGCGCGATCCTGGTTATCTCCTTCATCTTCAGGAACATGCCGGTCGGCGTCAGGGCCGGGATCGCCTCGATGTCGCAGCTCGACCAAAGCCTCGACGAGGCCTCGCTGACGCTGGGCGCCAACAGTTGGACGACGGTCCGGCGGGTGATCTTGCCGCTCTTGCGGCCGGCGATCGTGGCGGCGTTGGTCTACAGCTTCGTCCGCGCGATGACGGCGATCAGCGCGGTGATCTTCCTCGTTAGCGCCGAATACGACATGGCGACGAGCTATATCCTGGGCCGCGTCGAGAACAACGACTACGGTATCTCGATCGCCTATTGCTCGGTGCTGATCCTGGTCATGTTCGCCGCCGTCGTGCTGGTTCAGCTCGCGGTCGGCGAGCGCAAGATCGGCCGACGCACCGAGCAGGACGGCGCGGGACCGGCGCTGGGAGGCCAGGCCGCATGAACAAGGGCTTCGGAAGCCGCGCGGCCTCGGTCCACTTCGAGGGCGTCACCAAGGCCTTCGGCGACATCGTCGCCGTCGACGACGTCTCGTTCGAGATCGAGGCCGGACAACTGGTGACGCTCCTGGGGCCGAGCGGCTGCGGCAAGACGACGACATTGCGTCTCATCGCCGGCCTGGAGATGGCGACCCGCGGCTGCATCCGGATCGGCGATCGCGACGTCTCGCTGCTGCCGGCGACCGACCGGGATGTCTCGATGGTGTTCCAATCCTACGCCCTTTTCCCCCACATGACGGTGATCGAGAACGTCGCCTATGGCTTCGTCGTCGCCGGCATGCGCAAGGCCGAGGCGCAGGAGCGCGCCCGCCAGGGGCTGGAGCTGGTCGGCCTCAAAGGCTACGACGCGCGGCTGCCGAGCGAGCTGTCGGGCGGCCAGCAGCAGCGGGTCGCCGTCGCCCGGGCCTTGGTGTTGGAGCCGGAGGTGCTGCTCTTCGACGAGCCGCTGTCGAACCTGGATGCGAAGCTGCGCCGCCGGGTCCGTGAAGAGATCCGAGAGATCCAGCAGAACCTTGGCCTGACCTCGGTCTATGTCACCCACGATCAGGAAGAGGCGCTGGCGGTCTCGGACAAGATCATCGTCATGCGCAACGCCGAGGTGGCGCAGGAAGGCTCGCCGCGCGCCCTCTACGAGCGACCGGAGGATCTATTCGTCGCCGACTTCATCGGCGATGCCAACATCGTCGAGGCCGAGATCGTGGCGCTCGACGGCGAGCGGGCGACCACGTCGATCGGCGGCCTCAGGATCGAATTGCCCAGCCGCGGCTTGCCGATCGGGCCGGTCAAGGCAGCGATCCGCCCGGAATCGGTGCTCCTCACCGACGATGGCGACGGCCTCGCCGGCAAAATCGTCAAGGCGGCCTATCTCGGCGGCCATCTCGAATACTCGCTCGAGACGCCGATCGGTGAGCTGTTCGTCATCGACCGCGACGTCGACGCGCCGAGAGAGGTCGGCGCAACGGTCGGCATCAAGCTCGGCAGCCGCGTCGCCCTGGTGCCCGAGAGGTGAATCGCCCGCGTCGCTCGAAGCGCCGCCAATGATAGGTTGCCCGCCGCTCCAATTCCGGTCACCATCCGGCGTGTCGACCTCCCAATTCGCCATTGCAGGTGTGCCATGGAAAGCGCTGTCGCTTGTCGGAACTGCCGCTTCTGGATGCCGCTCGTAAAGGTCAGGCAAGTCGAATCGGACGACGAGCGACGACGCATTGCATCGAAGGGCGAGTGCCACCGCTACGCCCCCGCGCCGGCCGCGCTCACCACCACATGGATGTCAGTGAAGCCCGACGACTGGTGCGGAGACTTCCAACCGGCCGAGGCGTAGAAGCACGGCGGCGCGGCCGTTTGGAGACGGGCAGCCGCTTGGTAGAGTGCTCGCCGAGTCCGGGCTAAGCTGAGAGCGAGGAATGCGCAAGGGAGACTGTCCGATGTCCATCGCCAGCGACAACAACCAACTGCCGCCGACGATCCGCCGGCTCGACGCGGCGCTCGGCGCCGAGGTCACCGGCATCGATCTGGCCCGGTCGCTCGATCCCGAAACCGTCCGGGCCCTGCACGACGCCTGGATGGAGCACCTGGTGCTGGTGTTTCCGAATCAGGCCTTGAGCGATGGCGAGCAGATCGCCTTCGCGCGCCAGTTCGGCGAGCTGGAGGTGCATCACCAAGACATCATCAAGTCGGCCTCGGCGCCCGAGATCTTCCGCGTCGCCAACGTCGACGACGACGGCAACCTGATGGCGTCCGACCACCCCTCGGTTTCACAGATCTCGCTGGCACAGCGCTGGCATACCGACTCGAGCTTCCGCGCCGTGCCCTCGATCGGCTCGATCCTGCACGGGATCGAGGTGACCGAGAGCGGCGGCCAGACCTGCTACACCAACATGTACCGCGTCTTGGAGGCCCTATCGGACGATCAGCGCCAGCGCATCGAGGGCCGCCGGGCGCGGCACGACTTCGCCCACCTGACGACGCTGGCGCCGATCAAGCCGCTGTCGGAGGACGAGCGCCGGGCCATGCCGCCGGTCTGGCAGCCGATGGTGCGCCGCCACCCCGTGACGGGGCGGAAGTCGCTCTTCATCAGCCCGATCTACAACGATGCCATCGAGGGCATGGAAGACGACGATGCCGTGGCGCTGGTGGCCGAGCTGACCGAGCTCGCGGGCCGGCCCGAGTTCGTCTACTGCCACGAGTGGACCGCCGACGACATCGTCATGTGGGACAACCGCTGCACCATGCACCGGGTGACGCCCTACGACCTCGGACAGCGCCGCGTCATGCACCGCGCCACCATCGCCGGCGACGGTCCGGTGCTCGCCGCCTAAGCCCAGCGATGCGCGGCCGCCTCGCGTCTCAGTCCGCCGCCAACTCCCCTCGGACCAGAGCCGCGCCCGCCGCAAGGGCTTGCAACTTCCGCGCCGCCACCTCGCGGGGAATCGGCACCATGCCGCAATTGGTGCAGGGATAGAGCTTCTCGGGCCGGACGTAGGCCAGCACCTGGCGGATCGTCTGGGCGACCGTCTCCGGGCTCTCGACCTCGTTCGTCGCCACGTCGATCGCGCCGGCGAGCACGTCCTTGCCGTCGAGAAGCCCGATCAACTCGACCGGCACGTTCGAGTTGGCACATTCGAGGGAGACCTGATCGATGCGGCTGCGGGCGAGCACGGGGAAGGTCTCCCGATACTGGCTCCACTCGTCGCCCAGCGTCGCTTTCCAGTCGATGTTCGCCTTTATCCCATAGCCATAGCAGATGTGGACCGCGGTCTTGCAGCCGAGCCCTTCGGCGGCGCGTTCCAGCGCCTCGATGCCCCAGCCCTTGACCGCATCCATGTAGACGTTGAAGGCCGGCTCGTCGAATTGAACGACGTCGACGCCCAAGGCTTCCAGCTCCCGCGCCTCTTCGTTCAAGACCTCGGCAAAGGCCATGGCGAGCTTCGGCCGGTCGCCATAGTGCGCGTCGGCGAGCGTGTCGACGATGGTCATCGGCCCCGGCATGGTGAACTTCAGCTTGCGTCGGGTATGGGCGCGGGTGAAGCGGACTTCCTCGGCGTGGATCGGCCCACGGCGTCGGATCGGGCCGGTCACCGTCGGCACCTCCGCCTTGTAACGGTCGGCGCGAATGCCGATAACGGTCTTGCGGTCGAAGTCGACGCCCTCGATGTGCTCGAGAATGCCGTGCACGAAGTGCTGGCGAAAGACCTCGCCGTTGCTGACGATATCGATGCCCGCGTCTTCCTGTTCCTTTAAGACGACCAGAGCGGCGTCGCACTGCGCCTGCCAGAGCGCCTCGCCCGCCATCCGCCACGGTGCCCAAAGCCGCTCGGGCTCCGCCAGCCAGGCCGGCTTCGGCAAGCTGCCGGCGACCGTCGTATCCAACATGCATCCCCTCCCAAACCGATTTCTCTTGGCTCGGATCGATTGTCGCGCAGCAGGCCTCGATTTGCCATTCCGGGCGAAGGTGCGCGGGCCATCACGAGATGGCCCCGGCTCACCGGCCGTGCCAGCTTGTGACAAGTTAGGCGCTGCTCTAATCTTTAGTCTCGGCTGGATAGCGAGCAGAATAAGCAAGATCTCGAAGATCGCTCCCGTGTCCGGCGATGACGCAGAATAGCGTCCCAACGCAACTGATATGGGGAGGTTGCAAATGAAACGTCGTACATTCGTAAAGGGCGCCGCCACCGCTGGCGTCGCGACCGCTGCGGCCGCGGCTTCGACATTTCCGGCGCCGGCGATATCGCAAGGCATGAAGCAGTGGAAGCTGGCGATGTCCTGGCCGCTGAACGCGCCCGGGCTCGGCACCTCGGGCCAACGTGTCGCGAAGCGGATCACGCAGCTCTCGGGCGGCAAGATCTCGGTCAAGGTTTACGGCGGAGGCGAACTGGTGCCCCCCTTCGGCGTCTTCGATGCGGTCGGCGCAGGCGATGCCGACATGTACATGTCGGCCGAGTACTACTACCAGGGCAAGCACAAGGCCTTCAATTTCTTCACCGCGGTCCCTTACGGGCTGACCGGGCTGGAAACGCATGCCTGGATGAAGTACGGCGGCGGCCAGGAGCTCTGGGACGAGCTGTCGGCCGACTTCGGCATCAAGGGCTTTCTCGGCGCCAGCACCGGCACTCAGATGGGCGGCTGGTATCGCAAGCCGATCGAGAAGCTGGACGACTTCAAGGGCTTGAAGTTCCGGATGCCCGGCATCGGCGGCGAGGTATTGCGGGCGCTCGGCGTCACCGTCGTCAACCTGCCGGTGGCGGAGATCTATCCGTCGTTGGCATCGGGCGCGATAGACGCTGCCGAATGGGTTGGGCCCTGGCACGACCTCGCCTTCGGCTTCTACAAGATCACCAAGCACTACTACTATCCCGGCTTCCACGAGCCCGGCACCTGCGGCAGCTTCGCCATCAACCGCAAGCTCTGGGAATCGTTGAGCAAGGACGATCAGCTTCTGATCACCATGGCGATCGAGGCGGAAGCACAGATCCAGGGTGCCGAGTTCAACGCTCGCAACCTGGGCTCGCTGAACGTCTTGCTGTCCAAGCACGGCGTCCAGATGCACCGCTATCCTGACGAGATGCTGATCAAGATCGGTGAGATCGCGGGACAAGTGGTGAAGGACGTCGGCAACAGCAGCCCGATGGCGAAACGGGTCTATGACAGCTTCATGACCTATCGCAAGCAGGCCATCACCTGGGCCAAGATCGGCGAGCAGGGCTTCATGAACGCCCGACTGTTGCCGTTCAAGTATGGTTGATCGGCGGTTGCCGACGTTTCGTCCTTGAAGCGCTGAAGGGGCGGCCCGCGCCGATATCGGCGCGGGCCTAGCCTTTCGGCTGCGGATCAGCGGGAGAACTCGGGTGCGCCGCATCTCGGCTCTGGTCCATGCGATCGATACCCTGAACGAGCATGTCGGCCGGGTAGTAGCCTGGTTCGCCCTGATCATGGTGCTGGTGCAGTTCACCGTGGTGCTGCTGCGCTACGTCTTCGGGCTCGGCTTCATTCCGATGCAGGAATCGATCCTGTTCATGCACTCGATGCTGTTCCTGGTGGCGGCGGGCTACACGCTGCTGCACGACGGCCACGTCCGGGTCGATATCTTCTACGGCAGTGCCAGCGCCAAGGCCAAGGCGTTCGTCAACTTCGTCGGCGTGCTGATCTTCCTCTGGCCGCTCTGCGTCGTCATGATCTGGATGTCGTGGACCTATGTCGGCGCGTCGGTCCGGGTCTTCGAGGGCTCGCCCGAAGGCACCTTCATGCCCTTCTGGCTCTTGAAGGCGATGCTGTTGACGTTCCCCGTGCTGTTGATTTTACAAGGCTTCTCGATGGCGGCGAATTCGTACTTCGTCATGACCGGGGCGAAGCCGGCGTCGGCCCCCGGTCACGACGGCGACGAGGTCGGCGTATGACGACCAACGAAGTCCTGGTCTTGGCCATGTTCTTCGGCGTCTGCGTCATGCTGATGGGCGGCTTTCCGGTCGCCTTTTCACTGGCTGGCGTGGCCCTGATGTTCGCTGGCATCAGTTTCCTCTTCGGCGTCTTCGACCCGGCGTTTCTGGGCATTTTCCCGAACCGCGTCTACGGCAACGCCATGATCAGCGAGATCCTGGTCGCGGTGCCGCTCTTCGTCTTCATGGGCATCATGCTGGAACGCTCGAAGGTGGCGGAAGAGCTCTTGGACACCATGGGCATGCTGTTCGGCTCGATCAGGGGCGGGCTCGGCGTCTCGGTCTCGGTGGTCGGCGCCTTGCTCGCCGCCT
>JASLMY010000046.1 GCA_030746295.1 Alphaproteobacteria bacterium
CACGGCTCTCCCAGCAGCCGGTGCCAACCAGGTTCTGGGTGTTGTAGGTCAACTGCATGACGCGGACGCCGAGGGCGTGAAAGAGAGCCAGATACTCGATCCGATCCTCGATGCCGGTGGTGTTCTGCCAGCCGAGGATGATGCCGACCTTGCCCTCGGCCTTGGCGCGGCGGATGTCGTCTGCGGCATGCACCTGCAGCAACAGGTCGTCGTGCTCGTCGAACCACTGCTTCCAGCGGGCGATGTTCGACATGGTGTCGCGAAAGCCCTCCCAGACGCAGCAGGTGCAGTTGGCGGCAGTGACGCCGCCCTTGGCCATGTCCTCGAAGACCTCGCGGCTCCAGTTCGAGATGATCAGGCCGTCGATGAGAATGGCGGACTCGTGCAGGCTGGCTTGGGACATGCCTCTTCCTTTTCTGACTCAGGGCCGACGCGACGGATGCGCCGCGCCATTATAGTGTTATTCTGCCACAGGATCGGGTCATCGCCCGCCCTTCCTCGGGAGCGCCAAGTGACAGTCTCATCGGAACACGACATCGACAACCTGCGCGACGCCGTCGAGCGCCACGTCTTTCGCTACGGCGGCGCCTTCGCGCCCTTTTTCGGCGTCCGCGCCGAAGGCAGCTACATCTACGACGAGGACGGCCGGGCCATCCTTGATTTCTGCTCCGGCCAGATGTGCGCCACGCTGGGCCACAACCACCCGGCGGTGCGCGAGGCGATCGAGGAGAGCTGCCGCGAGGTCATTCATCTCTTCAGCGGCCTGATGTCGCCGCCGGTGGCACGGCTAGCGCGCGACTTGGCGGCCCTGCTGCCGCCGGGGTTGCAGAAAATGATGTTCCTCTCTACCGGGGCTGAGTCCAACGAGGCCGCGCTGCGCATGGCCAAGCTGAAGAGCGGCGGCTACGAGGTCCTGGGCCTGACCAGCTCGTGGCACGGCCAGACCGCCGGGGCCGGCTCCAGCACCTTCAACGGCGGCCGCCGCGGCTATGGGCCGATGCTGCCGGGGACGGGGGCGATCCCGGCGCCGAACTGCTACCGCTGCCCCGTCGGCAAGTGCCGCGAGACCTGCGACATAGAGTGCCTGACGATCGGCTTCCAGCTCTACGACAGCCAGTCGGTGGGCGCGCCGGCGGCGGTGATCGCCGAGCCGATCCAGAGCTCTGCCGGCGTCGTGGTGCCGCCGGATGGCTATTTCAAGCGCCTGAAGGCCGAGTGCGAGGCTCGCGGCATGCTGCTGATCCTCGACGAGGCACAGACCGGGCTCGGCCGCGTCGGCAGCAACTTCGCCTTCGAGCAGGCCGGCGTGGTGCCGGATATCCTGAGCCTCTCGAAGACGCTGGGCAACGGCGTGCCGCTGTCGGCCACGGTCACCAGCGACGAAATCGAGGCGGACTGCTACGAGCACGACTTCCTCTTCTACACCTCGCACCTGTCCGATCCGATGCCGGCCGCGGTCGGCGTCGCCGTCGTCCGGGTGCTGCAGGAGGAGCGGCTGGCCGAGCGGGCGCGCGAGCTCGGTGACCATTTCATGGCTGGTCTGAACGACCTGAAACAGCGTTACGAGTGCGTCGGCGACGTGCGCGGGCGGGGACTTCTGATTGGTCTGGAAGTCGTCAAGGACCGCGAGAGCCGCGAGCCGAACCGTGACCTGGCGGCCAAGTTCCAACGCCGCTGCCTGGAGCTGGGACTGGTGTTGCACGCGGTCCGGGCCGACTTCCAGAGCACGCTTCGGATGGCACCGCCACTGACGGCCTCGAAGGAGGAGATCGACAGCGGCATCGCCATTCTCGACGAGGCCTTTCGCGACAGCCTCGATGGCTGAGTCACTTTCGGAGCGCCCAAAAGCGCTGTAAAACCGGGCCGATGGGGACCACGACGACTGCTGCCCGGATCATCGCGGCCAGGCTCTACGAGGCCGGCTGCCGCTACGCCTTCGGCATTCCCGGTGGCGAAGTGTTGACGATGATCGAGGCCCTGAATTGGGCCGGCATCCGCTTCGTACTGACCAAACACGAGAACAACGCCGGCTTCATGGCCGAGGGCGTCTACCAGCGCACCGGCGCGCCCGGCATCCTCGTGGCGACGCTGGGGCCGGGTGCGGCCAACGCCGTCAACGTCACCGCCAATGCCGAGCAGGACCGGGTGCCCCTCATCGTGCTGACCGGTTGCGTCGACGAGGCCGAGGCCTTGACCTACACACATCAGGTCTTCGATCATCAGGCGCTCTTTCGACCGATCACCAAGGCGAGCTTCCGGGTCGGCGACGGCGGCATCGAAGTGCTGGCCGACAAGGCGGTGGCGCTGGCGCTCGACGACCGGCCGGGGCCGGTGCATATCGACCTGCCGATCGCCGCCACCGAGGTCGCGCGAGAGCCGGAGCGGCCGGTCCGACGAGCCCGGCCGGCACCCGCGGCGCCGGCGCCCGGACCGGCGCTGGAAGAGGCCCGACAATGGCTCGCCGAGGCGGAGCGGCCGCTGCTGGTCGCCGGCCTCGACGTCATGAACCACGGCGCCGCCGACACGGTGGCGACCTTCGCCCGCGACTTCCAAATCCCCGTCGTCACGACCTACAAGGCGAAAGGGGTCCTGCCCGAGGACGAAGCCTTGGCGCTGGGCGGTGCCGGCCTGTCGCCGACGGCGGACGCGGAGCTGTTGCCACTGGTGCAGTCGGCCGACCTCATCCTGCTGGCGGGCTACGATCCGATTGAGATGCGGACCGGCTGGCGCGAGGCCTGGAGCCCGAGTGCGCAGCGCGTCGTCGAAATCGCGGCGTCGGCGAACGACCACTACATGCATCAGGCGAGCCTCAGCTTCATCGCCGATATCGGCGCCGGCATCGAGGCACTACGCGAGGGTGTGGCGCCGCGCCCGACTTGGCCTGACGGCGCGCCGGGCAGGGTCAAGCAGACGCTCGCCGGCGCCTTTGGGCAGAACGAGGACTGGGGTCCGGCCGCGATCACCACCACGGTCCGGGGCGCGCTGCCGCGTGACGCCATCGCCACGGTCGACAGCGGCGCGCACCGGATTCTGCTGAGCCAGGTCTGGGAAGCCTACGAGCCCCGGACGTTGTTGCAGTCGACCGGGCTCTGCACCATGGGCTGCGCCTTGCCGCTGGCGATCGGCGCCAAGCTGGCCGAGCCCGCACGCGCCGTCGTCGCCTTCACGGGCGATGCCGGGTTGGAGATGGTGCTGGGTGAGCTGGTGACGCTGCGCGACCTGGCCCTGCCGGTGGTGGTCGTCGTCTTCGTCGACGCCTCCCTCGCCTTGATCGAGCTGAAGCAGCGCGGCGTCGGTCAGGACAACCTGGGCGTCGACTTCTCCGAGACCGACTTCGCCGCCTTGGCGGACGCGCTCGGCGGCCGGGGCCGGCTGGTCGGGGACCGCGAGAGCTTGGCCACCGAAATGGAGGCGGCGTTGGCTGCCGATCGCTTCACCGTGCTCGCCTGCCGCATCGAGCGGGCCGCCTACGACGGCCGGCTCTGAACCGGAACGAAAATGGAGGAATGACCATGGCCCGTGTCCGCGACGTCGGAATCGACGAGATGCCAGAGGCGGTGAAGCCGATCTATCAGCGCTTCGCCCAGGACTACGGGCCGTTCCTGAACCAGGTCAAGGTCTTCGCCCACCGGCCGGTGGCGGTGAAGCACATCATGGGGATGCTGCTCGAGCTCGCCGACGAGGCGGTGCTGCCGAAGCGCTATTTGGAAATCGTGCTGGTCGTCGTCTCCAAGCTCAACGAATGCACCTATTGCGTCGCCCACCACACGCCGAGGCTGGTCGAGCAGGGCCTCGGGCCCGAGGCGGCGACCCACATCCTGGACGACCGGGTGCCGGGTTTCGACGAGGTCGACCACCTGGTGCGCGACTACGCAGTGCAAGTCACCAACAACGCCCAATACATGCGCGATGCTATCTTCGACGAGCTGAAGCGACATTTCAGCGAAGAGCAGATCGTCGAATTGACCCTGCGCACCGCACTCTGCGGCTTCTTCAACCGCTTCAACGACGCCCTCCAAATCGGCATGGAAGAGGGCGTCGTCGAGGACATGTTGGCCCACGGCGCCAGCCTCGACGACCTGCCGGCACACGAGGCCGCCGCCGGCGACGATTGAGCGCCGGCTCGGATCACCTCCGGCCGAGACGCGCCAGGATCTCGTCCTCGATCGCGGTGTCGATCGGGTGAGACCGCAGGCGGTCGGCGCCGAGGGCCTCGAAGGTTTCCTTGAAGCGATCATCTAGCGAGCCGTCGGGGCGCCAGGAGGTCTCTGCCATGATCCGGGCCGGATCGCCGAGGCAGGGGTAGTCGCGGAAGGGGAACCAGCTCAGCGGGTCGCGATCGCCCGCGGCGGGGCCCGCCGCGACCTGCCGGTCCTCGACGCCCGCCACGCCGGCCAGCAGCGTCGCCAGTTGGGAGAGCGTCAGCACTTGGGCGTCGGCGGTGTTGTAGATCTGGTACCCCGCTGCCGCCGCCGAGCCCAGGACGTCGATAGCGGCGGCCAAGTCGTCCTCGTGGATGAACTGCACGGGCGCGTCGCCGGCGCCAGGCAGGAGCACCGTCCGTCCGGCCAACTGGCGGGCCCAGAACCAGCGCTCGCGGTCGTGCTTGTTGCCGGGGCCGAAGACATAGGGCGGCCGGACCACGGTGACGGCCTCGAAGCGCCCCGCCGCCCTGGACGTGGCCTCTTCCACGCCCGCCTTGTTGCGGCCGTAGTCGCCCCAGATCGGCGGCCCACCGCCGGGATGAGCCTCTCCGGGCGGCGCGCTGGTCGGCCGGGTGTAGACAGCGACGCTGGAGATCACGAGGTAGCGGGGTGTCCGGCCGTCGAGGGCGGCCAGTATCGCCTCGACCTGCACCGGAGTATAGCAGACGGTGTCGATGGCGAGATCGAAGGCATGCCCGTCGAGGGCGGCGGCAACCTGGGCCGGGTCGTCGCGGTCGGCGGTCAGCTGCGTCGCCTCAGGCAACGGACGCGAGCCCCGGTTCAGGACCCAGATCTCGTCGCCTGCCGCGGCCAGGCGGCGCACCACGGCATGACCGATGAAGCCCGAGCCCCCGATCACCAGCACCCGACGTCCCATCTCCGCCCCTTCCCTCTCGAACCACAGCGCCCAGCGGGCCGAACCCCATTTGACCCAAACGGCGCCTTCATTCCAACGGCGAATGCAGTATCATTCGATCACCTGTGGCAGCGCTTGCGAGGCCACGCCATAGAGGCAAGGCCTGGGTCTCGTGAGTAAGTACTCCCTCGGCATCGACATCGGCGGCACCTTCACCGACATCGTGGTCTACGACCACGAGGCGGGACGGCACTTGGCCCGCAAGGAGCTGACGACGCACGACGATCCCTCCCGGGGCGTGATGACCGGTGTGGCCCACCTGATCGCCGAGGATGGCGTGCCGGCGGCGGCGATCGGCCGCGTGGTGCATGCCACGACCCTCTTCACCAACGCGGTGATCGAGCGCAAGGGTGCGGTCACCGGCCTCGTCACCACGGCCGGCTTCCGCGACACGCTCGAGATCGGCCGCGAGCGCAAGTACGACCTCTACGACATCGCCATCACCAAGCCGGCACCGTTGATCCCGCGCTACCTACGGGCCGAGGTGGCCGAGCGGATGCGCCACGACGGCCGCATAGAGACGCCACTGGACCTCGACGCACTGGAGACCGCGGTGGCGACGCTTAGGGCGGAGGGTGCTGAATCGATCGCCGTCCTGTTCCTGCACTCCTATGCCAACCCAGCGCACGAGCGCGAGGCGGCGGCCTTCATCGAAGCGCGCCACCCCGATCTCGCGGTCAGCGCCTCGGTCGACGTGGCACCGGAAGTGCGCGAGTACGAGCGCGCCTCGACGACCGCCGCGAACGCCTTCATCAAACCCCTGGCCAGCCGCTATCTCGACAGCTTGGCGCAGGAGCTGGAGGGCCAAGGCGTGGCCGCCTCGCTGCTCTTGATGCTGTCGAGCGGGGGCCTCGCCGGCATCGAGGAGGCCAAGCGAAGCCCGGTGCAACTACTGGAATCCGGGCCGGCGGCGGGTGCCCTGGCGGCGGCGCACCTGGGCGCGGGCGATGGCGGCGACAACCTGCTGGCCTTTGATATGGGCGGCACCACGGCCAAGCTCTCGGTCGTCGACGAGGGCCGGCCGCTGATCGCCTACGGCTTCGAGGCGGCGCGCGAGAGGCGCTTCGTCGAGGGCAGCGGCCTGCCGATCCGGATCTCGACCATCGAGCTGATCGAAATCGGCGCCGGCGGCGGCTCGATCGCGCACATCGACGACATCGGCCTGATGAAAGTAGGGCCGGAGAGCGCCGGCTCCGAGCCGGGCCCGGCGGCCTATGGCCAGGGCGGCACTGCGCCGACCGTGACCGACGCCGACTTCCTGCTCGGCTACCTGAACCCGGATTTCTTCGCCGGCGGCGGCATGGCGGTCGACATGGACACAGCCGCCGGGGCGATGGCGCCGCTCGTCGAGGCGACCGGCCTGACGCCCGAGAAGGTGGCCTGGGGCCTCTACGACATCGTAAACGAGAACATGGCGAGCGCGGCCCGCGTCCACATCGCCGAACGGGGCCGCGACCCCCGCCGCTACACCCTCTTCGCCACAGGCGGCGCGGGGCCGGTGCATGCCTACTACGTCGCGGCCAAGCTCGGCATCGGCCGCATCGTCTGCCCGCCGGCGGCCGGCGTCGCCTCGGCGCTCGGTCTGCTGTTGGCGCCGGCCAAGGTCGACCGCATGGCAACCCTGGCGGTGCGGCTCGATGCGGTCGATTGGGCCGGCTTGGAGGCCGCCTACGGCGCCCTGGAGACGGAGGCTCGCGAGGTGATCGCAGAGACCGGCCTCGACGGCGCGGCCGCCAAGGTCGAGCGCCTGGCCGACATGCGCTGCGTCGGTCAGGCCTTCGAGATCGTGGTGCCGTTGCCGGCTGGTCCCTACGCGACCGGCGCTGCCGAGGGCTTCGTGGCCGCCTTCGAAGAGAGCTATCTCGAGAAATTCACCCGAACACCACCGCCGGTGCCGGTCGAGATCGTCAACATCCGTTCCAGCCTCAGCGCCGAGGTACCCGAGAGCGAGCTGGGGCGACGCCTGGTGGCGGGCGGCGGCGGTGAGGCCCTGAAGGGGCACCGGCCCGTCTACTTCCCCGAGTTCGATGGCCGCGCCGAGACGCCGGTCTATGACCGCTATGCGCTCGGCATCGGCGATGCCTTCGAGGGCCCGGCCATCGTCGAGGAGCGGGAATCGACGCTTGTGGTGGGGCCGGGCGGCCGCTTCGATGTCCGGGACAGCGGCAACATCGTCGTCACCCTGCCGGAGGACAATTTATGACGGAGGGAAGCGCGGTCTTCGACGCCGTGACGTTGGAGGTTCTCTGGACGCGGCTGATCTCGACCGTCGACGAGGCGGCCAAGGCGATCGTTCGGACCTCGTTCTCGAACCTGTCGAACGAGGCCAACGATTTCGCCTGCGTTCTGACCGACAGCCGGGGCCAGCTGATCGCACAGAACTCGGGCGCCATCCCTTCCTTCATCGGCACCCTGCCGGCGACCGTGCGCCACTTCCTCGACGCCTTCGGCGCCGACGGCTTCCGCCCCGGCGACATCCTCAGCACCAACAATCCCTGGCAGGGCACGGGACACTTGAACGACGTCTGCATCGTCAAGCCGATCTTCATGGCCGAGCGCCTGATCGCCTTCTCGGCCACCACGGCGCACGTGCCCGATATCGGCGGGCGGATCCGCTCGATGGTGGCGCGTGAGGTCTACGAGGAAGGCTTCCACATCCCGCTGATGAAGATCGTCAACGAGGGCCGCCCGGACGAGACCTTCTTCCACCTGCTGCGAACCCAGGTGCGCACGCCGGATCAGACGGAGGGTGACATCCAGGCCCAGATGAGCGCCAACGCGCTGATGGAGAACCGCCTCCTCGGGCTGATGGCGGAATACGGCCTGGACGAGGTCGACGCGCTGTCGGACGAGCTCAACGGGCGCTGCGAGACGGCGATGCGGGCCGCCATCCGAGGCCTCGCCGACGGCGACTACGAATACGAGCTTCGAACCGACGGCATCCGCCCGGAGGCACCCTTCGTCTTCAAGCTGAAGCTCACCATTCGGGACGACAGCGCTCACTTCGACTTCACCGGCACCTCGCCCGTGCAGCCGCGCTCGATCAACTGCCCCTACTGCTACACCTTTGCGATGTCGGCCTATGCGATCAAATGTGCGCTGCTGCCCGAGCTGCCGAACAACGCCGGCATGCTGCGCCCGTTGAGCGTCTTCGCACCCGAGAACTCGCTCCTGAACCCGCTGCCGCCGGCCGCGGTCGGCGGTCGGGCCAATACCGGCCACTACGTGCCGGTGGTGGTCTTCGGCGCCCTGGCCGAGGCCTTGCCGAACCGGGTCATGGCGGGGGCCGGCTCGCCGCTCTGGAACTGTACCCAGTCGGGGGTGGCTGAGGACGGGCGGCCCTACACGTCGGTCTTGTTCATGAACGGCGGCATGGGCGCCACGATCTCCCAAGACGGGGAAAATACGCTCTCCTGGCCATCCAACATCTCCGCCACCCCGGTCGAGGTGGCGGAGCGGATCTCGCCCTTCTTCGTCCACCACAAGCGCCTGACGCCGGGCTCGGGCGGTGCCGGCCGACACCGCGGCGGCCTCGGACAGGAAATGTCGATGATCTCGGAGTCCAAGACCCCGATCACGGTCACCTTCCTGGGCGAGCGAACCCGAATTCCGGCACCGGGCTTCGCCGGCGGCGGCACCGGCGGCCTGGGCGCCGTCATCATCAACGGCGAGAACGTCGATACCCGCGAGATGTATTACCTGGAGGAAGGCGACAGCCTGGTGATGCGAACGCCGGGCGGCGGCGGCTATGGCGCCGAGACCGAGCGCGAGCCTGCGCGGAGCGCTCGCGACAGTAAGCTGGGCTACCTCGACTGACGGTTGGGGGCTGCTTGGGCCCGTACGCGAGCCGCCGGAAATCGGACGCTCACCATGGTGCCCTCGCCGACTTTACTCTCGAGGGCGAAGTCTGCGTCGTGCATCTCGGCAAAGGTTCGGGCGAGCGGCAGACCGAGCCCGGTGCCTTCGTACTTGCGGTCGAGGCCGCTGTCGACCTGGCCGAAGGGCGCCATGGCCTTGTCGATGTTTTCCGCCGCGATGCCGATCCCGGTATCGATGACGGCGAGCGTCAGCGAAGAATCGAAGCCGATCGTGGCGCGGACCACGACCCGGCCGCCACCCGGCGTGAACTTGATCGCATTGCCGACCAGATTGAGAAGCATCTGTCGCAACTTGGTCTCGTCGGCGCGCAGGGCCGGCAATTCCGGTGCCGTCTCGATGGCGATCCGGACGCCGGCAGTGTCCGCCTGCGGCCGCATCAAATCGCCAACGGCCTGGCAGACGCCGGCGACGTCCAGGTCGACTTCCTGCAAGTGGTACTCGCCGGCTTCGATCTTCGAGAAGTCGAGGATTTCGTTGATGATATCCAAGAGATGCTGGCCGCTCAGGTGGATGTCCCGGATGTACTCCCGATAGCGCTCGTTGCCGATGGGGCCGAGCGCCTCGGAGGCCATGATCTCGGAGAAGCCGAGAATGGCGTTGAGCGGCGTGCGAAGCTCGTGCGAGACGTTGGCGAGGAACTCGGACCGAGCCCGGCTGAGGACGCTCGGCTCGTTTCGAGGGATGCAGGAGAAGTCGATGACGCCTTTGGCGTCGACCATCGCCGCCGCCGTCCGGTGCTGGGCGGGTGGGTTGATCGTGCCGGGACAATGCGGCGCGAGGGAGGCTCGCTTCTTGTTGATCATGGTACACGACTGCAAGACGACAGGCTGAAACGCAGACTACCGGGATATAGTTGCCGAACGCTTAATGACGCGTGGAAGGCCTGGGTTCAATTGCCCCCGATGACGGCGTCCAGAGCCTGGAAGAAACGCTCGATGTCGGCCTCGTTGTTGTAGAGATGCGGGGTGATGCGCATGGAATCGCCGCGTAGCGAGACGTGGACGTTCTGGGCGGCGAGCCGGGCAACGAGATCGTCCGGCGGTCCGTCGGGGAAGCGGAGGCCAAGGAAGTGGCCGGCACGCTCCGCCGCTGGCGAGGCGACGAGACCGACTTCCTCGGCCCTTCCGGTGATCGCGTCCGTCATCGCCCGTAGCGTCGCCTGGGTCTCCGCCGGGTCCCATTCGATGAGCTGGCCGAGGGCAGCGACGGCCATCGGCATCAGGGCGAAGTTTCCGGCCTCGCCGACGTCGTAGCGTCTTGCCTTCAGGGGAAAGCGCGGCGCGTAGTGGGCGAGGCGCTGAAAGTCTGGGTCGCTCGCCCGCGAGGCCCAGTTGTGCTCGAAGCCCTCGCCGTCGTGATACTTCGGCGCGGCATACATAAAGCCCAGCGAATAGGGGCCCATCATCCATTTGTAGCCGGCGGCGACCATGAAGTCGGGTTGGACCTCGCCGACGTCGAAGGGCATGGCACCGATCGACTGCGTCAGATCGAGGACCAGGGCGGCGCCGACCTCGCGGCAACGCCGGCCGACGGCGACCAGATCGATAAGCGTGCCGTCCGTCCAATGGCAGTTCGGCAAGGCCACGACCGCGCACCGC
This sequence comes from Alphaproteobacteria bacterium, assembly GCA_030746295.1. The sequence goes on from JASLMY010000046.1 coordinate 10,599, forward strand.
TCGTCGACCACAGCCAGCACCGGGTCGGTCCAGCCGCCGCTTTCGGGTCTTGGGATCGTCACCAGCTCGGCGTTCCGCTTCTGCGCCGTCCGCACCCAGGGATTGACGTTGGAAGGGAACTGGTCCTCCAGGACGATCAACCGCTGGCCACCGTCGACCGGCAGGTTGGCTGCGGCGTTGGCGGTGCCGTAGCTGGCCGCCGGGACGACCGCCACATCGTCCGCCTCGGCGCCGATCAGGCGGGCGAAGAGGCCGCGCGCCTTCTCCACCTCGGTATCGAAATCGGGCGTCAGGATCTCCCAGGGCCGGGCCTTGCGCCTGACCCCGTCGAGCCCCGCCTCCAACACCGACTTCAGCAACGGCGAGAGATAGGCGCAATTGAAGTAGGCGACGTCGTCCGGCAGGTCGAAGAGATGCCGTTGGCAGGGGATCATCGCTCGCTCCTCATCCAATCCGTCAATGCTCGGTCAAGAGCGGGCTGTGGCCGGCGATCCGATCTCGAATGCCGAGGCGCCGGAGCGTATGCCAGTAGGTCGCCGGATTGATCGCGATCACCGGCTTGCCGAGCCAGCGTTCCGCCTCGGCTGCCAGCCGGGCCATCGACAGATTGGTGCCGACCTGGACAATGGCCTCGACATCGTCACCATCGATCTCGATCAACAGGCGGCGCAACTCGTCCTCACTGACGGCGGCGATGGCATGCGGATCGGCGCACCTCAGGCCCTTGAAGCGGACGACCTCGAAACCTCGGTCGGTGAGGAACTTGGTGACCTGGGCGTCGGCGATCGGCTGATAGGGCGAGAACGCGGCCACTTTCTTGACGCCGTAAGCCTCGAGCGCGGCCGCCAGCGCGAAGGAGCCGCCCGAGGTCGGGATGCCCGTGTGGTCTTCCAATGCTTGGCGGCGCTTCTCCGAAGCGTCATAGCCGTCCCAGAAGATCGTCGACGAGATGCCGATGACGAGATAGTCAGGTGCGGCAGTCATAACCCGGTCGACCGCCGCGTAGAGCTCGCCCTCGACCTTCTTCATCAGCTCGAGGAAATCGTCGTCGTTTTGGATCGCCATGTTAGGGATCATGATCCGGGCGACATGGTTGGTAACCCCGTCGGGTCGGAGGGCATCGAAGTCCGGCTGCACGATCGTGTTGGTGGACGGCACCACGACACCGATCTTCGCCCGCTGGCCCAACGCGTCTACCATCGCACCCCTCCCTTGTCGCCCGGCCTCCGCCACCGCTAATCTTGCCCCCTCCCCGGCGGGAGCACCAGAGGGCGACGGCGAGGAGAACGCAATGCGATGGCTCCGCTACGAGTATCAGGGCGAAACCTCCTATGGCCTCGTCGAGGGCGACGAGGTGCAACCCGTGCGCGGCACGCCCTTCGATGACTTCGAGGCTTCGGGACGACGCCTGGCCATGGACGCCGTCAAGGTGCTGATCCCAGTCGAGCCCCGGACCTTCTACGCGGTCGGGCTCAACTACATCAAGCACATCTCCGAAGCGGCGGAGCTCTTGGGCACGACGGTCGACGTGCCGGCCAACGCCGACATCGGCTATCGCGCCGTCAACGCGCTCGTGGCCGACGGCGAGGCGATCGTCATCCCGAAGGATGCCAGCGAAAAGGTGCAATACGAAGGCGAGCTCGTCGTCGTCATCGGCCGCCGGGCGAAAGGGCTGAGCGAGGCCGAGGCACTCGACTGCGTGCTCGGCTATACGATCGGCAACGACGTCAGCGAGCGGACCTGGCAGGCCTCGGACCGGACCCTCTGGCGGGCCAAGAACACTGACACCTTCAAGCCGATGGGCCCCTGGATCGAGACCGAGGTCGACCTCGATGCGCTGCGGACCACGGTCCGCGTCAACGGCGAGGTCAAATGCGCCTTCGCCACGAATGAGATGATCTTCTCGGTCGCCACCTTCATCGCCCGGATGTCACGTTATCTGACGCTCTATCCGGGCGACGTCGTCTGGATGGGGGCGGACGGGCCGACGGAGAACATCAAAGCCGGCGACACCGTCGCGGTAGAGATCGACGGCATCGGCGTCCTGACCAACCCTGTCGTCGCCGCGAGCTGAACGCGCTCGTCCGAGCAAAGAAAATGCCTGGCCCGATAACGGGCCAGGCATGATTCCTTCGGCTCTCGAGGAGCCTTAAGTCTTATTTCCGCATGTAGCCGTTGTCCAGCCAGATCTTGTAGTCGGCGCGGAAGGCCTTGTAGCTCTCGTAGGTCTTCTTGAAGAGCGGATCCTTCGCCGACTCTTCCGCGATGACCTCCTGCCACTTGGCGCGGAACACGGCCAGAACGTCATCCGACCAGCGCTTGAAGGTGACACCCTTCTTCTGCAGCTCCTGCATCGCCTTGAACTGCAGCGCCTCGCTGCGGACGAAGGACCATTTGACGCTGTCGCTGCAGCCGGCGTTGACCCACGCCTTCTGCTGCTTGTTCAGGGCGTCCCACTTCGGCCCGTTCATCAGCAGCTCGCCGAGCGAGGCCTGCTGGTGCCAGCCCGGGAAGTAGTTGTACTTGGCGATCTGATAGAAACCGAGGTCGAGGTCGATCGACGGCATCGAGAATTCGGTCGCGTCGATGACGCCGCGCTCCAGCGCCGGGTAAATGTCGGCACCGGCCAGAAGCTGGGTGGAGACGCCGATCTTGGTCATCACCTTGGCGCCCAGGCCGAAGAAACGCATCTTCAGGCCTTTGAGCTGTTCCAGCGACTCGACCGGCTCGCGGAACCAGCCCGAGGTCTCGGGCGCGATCGCGGCGCAGTGCAGACCCTTGACGCCCTGCTCCTTGTAGAGGGCGTTATAGATCTCGTCGCCGCCGCCATATTCCAGCCAGGCGAAGTACTCGCCCACCTCGGGACCGAACGGCACCGCCGAGAACCAGGCCAGTGCCGGGAATTTGCCGGTGTGGTAGCCGGCCGTGGTCCAGGACGACTCGATCGAGCCGGCCTTCACCGCGCTCCAGGCCTCCAGCGCGGGAACCAGCGCGCCCGGCTCGAAGAACTTGACCTTGAACGAGCCTGCCGACAGGTCGTCCATCACGCCTTCGAAGCGTGCCGCGACCTCGCCGACGATCGACAGCTTGCTGCCGAACGCGCTCTGCATTTTCCATTTTACGCGCTTCTGCGCCTCGGCCGAGGTGCCGAGACTAACCGCAACGCCGGCCGTCACGGCAGCGACGGCGACGGTGCGCAATAGCTTTCCGAATTCCATAGGATTTCCTCCCTGCTTCACCAAAATAACCCGATCGCGGTTTTCACGAGGCCGGTTTGAAGATCGCCTTTCAGCCCAGCCTTGCCCCCTTACGATCGGACGTCGTCTAGGTCCGAGGGCGTACTCTACACGGCACCTGTGCGACTTTCCAAGTCCTCAATGAGGCTCGAACCGCCGAGCGATCGGGGCCCATCTAACGGTTGCCGGCCGCGCTAGTCCCCGCGATCCGCCCGAAGACGGCACCGGAGACCAGCCCAGCACCTCCCGGGTAGTTGTGATGGAAGAGACCGCCGACCATCTCGCCATAAGCGAAGAGACCGGCGATGGGCTCGTGTGCGGTGTCGAGGACGCGGGCCGCCTCGTCGACGCGGACGCCTGCGGCGGCCGCTCGAGTCGTCGCCCCGGAAAGCCTCAATAGGCAACCCGGCGCTCCATTTTCTCGGCCATGTGGGCACCGGCAAGGATCGGCGCGTAGCGCGGCGGCCGCGCGGCGTCGGCGCAACTGTCGAGGCAGGCAATCTCGGCGTCGTAGTTGGGATGCAGGAAATAGGCGATCGACTGGCGCCTGGTGCCCCAGCCTGCCTGTACCGGATTGACGACCCGATGCAGGGTCGAGCGCCAGCGGTCGTTGGTCCAGCGCGCCATCATGTCGCCCAGATTGACGACCAAGCTGCCGGCGGGCCGCGCGACATCGTGCCAGGCGCCATCGCCTAGCTGGACCTGCAGACCGCTCGCCTCGCCCTCGATGGCGAGGAGTGTCAGGCTGCCGAAATCAGTGTGCGGGCCGGCGCGAATCTGGTCCGGTGCCGGTGCCCCGTCGAGGGCGGGGTAGTAGTTGGCGGGCAGGGTCGAGAAGTGGTTGTCGATCTTGTCGTCGAAAAAGTCCTCGTCGAGATCCAGCGCGACGGCAAAGAGGCGCATCATAACCGCGCCCAAGGCCTCCATCTCGCGGTAGAGCTCGGAGTAGACGCGGCGATAGTCGGCCGGCTCGTCGGGCCAGACATTCGGCTCGTAGAACCGGGCCGCCTCGGGGAAGCGGGCGAGACGCTCGAGGTCGGGTGCCGCGGGCCCGATGTAGAACTGCTCCCTCAGGTCCGGCGGCGTGTCGAGACCGAGGGTGCGGCCGAGGCTCTTGGAGGCGAAGGCGGTGTAATCGCGGGGGATCGCCGGGTCGGCGGGCGTGAACCGTCGCTTTTCCGTCGCCGGCAAGCCGAAGAAGGTATCGCTGGCCCGAAAGGCCTCGTCGATCAGATCCTGGGGCACGCCGTGGCCCGAGACCACCAAGACGCCGTGCGCCTCACAGGTCTCGCCCACCGTTGCCGCGAGGCGTCGCTTCTCGCCCGCGGAGCCGTCTCGGAAGGGGCCGATATCGACCACCGGAACATTTGTTTCCACCGCCATCGCCACCGCCTCTCAACCTCCCGCGATGCGCGCGGCCAATGCCTCGCCGAATGCCGCCGTGCCCAGCGCGCCGCCAAGGTCGCGGGTCCGCGTGGCGGGCTCGGCCAACATCCGATCCACGGTTTGGACCAGACAAGCGGCCGCCTCGGTGGCGGCGTTGTCCTGACGCTTGGCGCCCAGATGCTCCAGCAGCATCGCCACCGAATGCAGCATCGCCGTCGGGTTGGCGAGGTCCTTGCCGGCGATGTCGGGGGCGGAGCCATGCGCCGCCTGGGCCACGGCATGATCGTCGCCGTGGTTCAGCGACGAGGCGAGGCCGAGGCCGCCCGACAGCTCGGCCGCCTCGTCCGACAGGATGTCGCCGAACATGTTGGTGGTGACGACGACGTCGAAGCGCTCAGGCGACCGCACCAGGAGGGCGGCCATGGCGTCGACGATGACCTCGTCGAAGGCGACGTCGGGATAGTCCCGGGCGACCTCGGTCACGACCTCGAGGAAGAAGCCGTAGAAGACGCGTAGCGCGTTCGACTTGTGCACGACGGTGACTTGGTTGCGCCGGCGCCGGGCCCGCTCGAAGGCGGCGACGGCGATGCGGCGCGCCCCCTCGGCCGAGATCTTGCCGACCGCGAGCGCGACGTCCTTCGTCGGCATGAACTCGCCCGACCCCACCGCCATGTTGCGGTCGGCGTAGAAGCCTTCCAGGTTCTCGCGCACGATCACCAGGTCCATGGCTGCCGCCGTCGCCGGCACGCCCCGGCGGACGTAGCTCGGGCGGATGTTGGCGTAGAGCTCGAGGCCGGTGCGAAAGCGCGACGAGGCGTTGATGCCGCCCTCGGCCGGCGGCGGGTAGTCGGAGACCGACATCGGCCCCAGGACGACGCCGTCGGCCGCCCGCGCCATCGCCATCACCTCGTCGCGGACGGTGATGCCGTGCGCCGCCAGGCTGGCGAGGCCGACCTCGTCGTGGCGCAACTCGAGGCCGAGCCCGAAGCGGGCGTCGAGCGCGCCCAGCGCGGCGACGCTGGCGGCGACGATCTCGGGCCCGATGCCGTCGCCCGGCAAGATCAATATCTTCATGCTGTCCCTTCCCCCGAACCCTTCCTAACGGCCGTAGAGGCGGCTGGCCGCGTCTTCGCTGACATAGCCGTTCAGCAGGTCGTCGCGCAACGCCTCGGGCGCCCGCGCCGCCGCCGGGCCATAGCCGCCCGAGCCCGGTGCTTGGAGCCAGACCTCGGCGCCGGCGGGCACGGCGAAGGAGGCCTTGCTGGCGAGCTCGCGCCGCTCGCCGTCGGGCATGACGAGCGTGATCCGGCCGCGGCCGCCGTCGTCGCCGCCGAAGAGGCCGAAGGGCGCATCGACGGTGCGCTCCAGGCAGACGTTGGCCATGCCGTCCGAGCCCAGCATGCGCCAGACCCTGAGCACGCCGCAGCCGCCCCGGTAGCGGCCGGCGCCGCCGCTGTCGGGGACGATCTCGTAGCGCCGGACGCGGACCGGGAAGCTGGTCTCGAGGATCTCCACCGGCACGTTCATGCCGTTGGAGATGCCGGTGTAGATGGCGTTGACGCCGTCCTTGTTGGGCCTGGCGCCCATGCCGCCCTTGACGTTCTCGTAGGAGACGTAGCGCCCGCCGGTGCGGGGATCGACGCCGCCCAGCGTCAGGATGCCGCCGGTGGCGTTGGAGCAGGCCATGACCCGATCCGGCACCGCTTGCGCCAGCGCGCCGAAGAACATCTCGCAAACGAGGTGCGAGATCTCGTGGTTGGCGTAGACCACGGGTGCCGGATAGGTCGCGTTGGTGACCGTGCTTTGGGGGGCGGTCACCCGGATCGGCCGCCAGCAGCCGGAGTTGGGCGGGATCAGGTTGGTCGGGTCGGCGACCATCTTGACCGCGGTGTAGACGCCCGAGGCGGTGACCGCCAAGGGCGCGTTCATCGGCCCCGCCACCTGCGCCTGGCTGCCGGTCATGTCGACCTCCAAGGCGTCGCCGGCCTTGGTCACGGTCATCACCAGCCGGATCGGGGCATCGCTGCCGTCCGCGTCGTCGGCGATGCCGTCGCCGTCGGCCCGGGCCTCGAAGCGGACCTTGCCGTCGGGCAGGGTGGCGATAGCCTGGCGCATCATCCGCTCGGAGTGGTCCTTGACCTCATCCATAATGGCGATGAGTCGCGTCGCACCGTGCTTTGCCGCCAGCGCCGCCATTCGCTGCTCGGCCCGCCGGTTGGCGGCGATCTGGGCTCTAAGGTCGCCGCGCCGCTCCGCCGGCACCCGAACGTTGGCGAAGATCACCGCTTCGACGTCCCGGTTGACCTCGCCGCCGGAGCGCAGACGCACCGGCGGCATGCGCAGGCCCTCGCCGAAGATCTCGGTCGTGGTCCCGTAGCTGCCGGGAACGGCGCCGCCGACGTCGGGCCAATGGGCGCGGACACAGGCGAAGCCGAGCTGCCTCGCCTCGTGGAAGACCGGCGTCACCACGTTGACGTCCGGCAAGTGCGCGCCGCCGAAATAGGGATCGTTGTGGATGAAGACGTCGCCCGGGCGAAACGCCTCCCAGGCCCGGATCACCGCCTGCACCGCCAGCGGCATCGAGCCCAGATGGGTCGGGATGTTGTTGCCCTGCGCCACCATCTCGCCGGCGCAGTCGAAGAGGGCGCAGGAATAGTCGCCGCCCGCCTTCAACAATGGCGAATAGGCGGTTTTCGCCAGCACCACCCCCATCTCCTCGGCGATGGCATAGAGCGCGTTGCGAACGACGGCGAAAGTGGCGGGATCGACCGCCGCCTCGCCGGCGGCGGGGCGCGGCTGGCGCACCTCCCTAGAGCGCCGCGCCGGCGATGATCTCGGCCGGGATCTTGCGCTTCAGGTACTGGCCGTCGCTCTCGTCGGCGAAGAACTCACCGTTCTCGACCATGACTTTGCCACGCAGGATGGTGACCACCGGCCAGGCCGTGACCTCGTGTCCCTCCCAGGGGCTGTAGTCGGTCTCGTGCAGGTCTTCCTTCCTGACAGTGCGCTTCTCGTTCGGGTCGATCAGCGTGATGTCGGCGTCGCTGCCTGCGGCGAGCGCGCCCTTTTTTGGATAGAGCCCCATGATCCGGGCGGCGTTGGAGGAAACCAGGTCGACGAAACGCTCCAGGCTGTAGCCGCGCTTCGAGACCATCTCGGTGTACATGACGCCGAGCCGCGGCTCGACGCCGGAGTTGCCGCCGGTGGTGTCGTCGATGCGGTTGCCCTGCACCTTGACCGCCAAGTTGCAGCAGACCTCGTCGGTGGCCACGGCGTGGATGTTGCCCTCCAGCGTGCCCTGCCAGAGAGCGGCCTGGTCCGCCTTCGACTTCAGCGAAGGGTAGGTGTGGTACATCTGCCCGTTTGGGCGCTTGTAGTCCTCCTCGGTGAAGAGCATGTATTGGTGCAGGGTCTCGCCGTAGATCGGCAGGTTCTTCGCCCGCGCCTCGGCGATCGCCTGCACCCCCGTGCCGGCGGAGACGTGCATCATGTAAAGGGCCGTGCCCTCGATCTTCTCGGCCAAGCGGATGACGCGGCGGAAGGAGATGTCCTCCGACAGCGCGTTGTGGACCTCGGACAGGTGCTCGAAGCCGGTGCGCTGCTCGCGGAAGAGCTTGTCGTACATGTGCATGACGATGTCGTTGTCTTCGGAGTGGATGACGCCGAGACCGCCTTCCGCCGCCAGCACCTGGAAGACCTCCCAGATGTCGCCGAAGTCGACCATGCGGCCGCGGCGGCTCGGCGTGATGTCGGTGGTGAAGATCTTCACCGTCGGATAGCCGGCCTGGATCGCCTCGGCCAGTTGGCCTGGCAGCTCCGGCGGCGGGTCGCCCATCAGCATGATGTGATAGCCGTAGTCGCAGTAGCATTTGCCGACCCAGTCGTCGTCGCGCCGCTCGATTGTCTGCTGGATGGTCTCGCCGTGCTGCCAGGAAGCGAAGTCGAGCATCGTCGTCGTGCCGCCCCAGAGCGCGGCGCGACTAACTTGGGCCGCCGAGCCGCTAGGCGTCGGCTCACCCCCCTCCTCCAACGAGGGAATGTACCAGGCGCAGTGGACGTGGGGGTCGATCCCACCCGGCATGACGATCTTGCCGGTGGCATCGATGGTCTTGGCCGCGGCATCGGCGCCAAGGCTGCCGGGGGCCTCCAGCGCCGCTATCTTCTCGCCCTTGACTGCCACATCCAGCGTGTCGACGCCATGCGGGGTCACAACCGTACCGCCTTGCACCAGCAGATCGAACATCTCGATTTCCCTCCCTCAATCGTTGCCGTCAGGCGGCATCCGCCGCGCGCGTTTCGAGAGCCCGCACCTCGGCAACCAAGGTATCGAGCAGAAGCTCGGCCCAACTGCCCGCGACGTCGCGCGTGATCAGGACGATACGGCTCCGTCGGTCCTCGCTCGGCCATTCCTCCAACCACTCCGGTGGGTGGAAGACGTGCTGCACGCCGTGGATCACGGCCGGCCGGTCCGGGCTCTCGCGCAGGTCGACCAGGCCCTTGAGGCGCAACAGGTCGGCACCCGCGTGCTCGGCCAGGGTCTCGAGCCAGAGCGACAGCGCCGCCGCCGGAATTGGCGCATCGCGGATGATCGCATGAGCGGCGATACCGTCGTCATGGGCGTGGCCGTGGTGGCCATGCATCTCCGTTGTGACAAGCCGAGACGCCGGTCCGACCTGACCGAAGAGCAGCCCCGGCGCGATCTCGCCGCGCACCACCACTTCGATCGGGGACATCGGATTCAATGCCCGAAGCCTATCCTGCAATCCCGGCGGCAAGCCGCCCGTCAAATCGGTCTTGGTCACCAGCAGGCGGTCGGCCACCGCCACTTGCTTCAGCGACTCGGGCTGTGACGACAGCGTCGCCGGTCCGGTGACGGCATCGACGGTGGTGATCACAGCGTCGAGGTCGAGCCCTTCGGCCAGCGCCGCGTCGTTCATGATCATGTGCAGGATCGGCGCCGGATCGGCGAGGCCCGTGGTCTCGACGACGATCCGCCGAAAGGGCGCCACCGATCCCTCCCGGCGCCGCGAAAGGAGATCGACCAGGGTCAGCGCCAAGTCGCCCCGTATGGTACAGCAGACGCAGCCGCTGGCGAGCTCGACGACATTCTCGTCCGCATTCTCGATCAGGAAATGGTCGAGACCGACCTCGCCGAACTCGTTGATGACGACGGCGGTGTCGGCCATCTCGGGGCGGTCGAGCAGCGCCGACAGCAGCGTCGTCTTGCCGCTGCCGAGAAAGCCTGTAATGACGGAAACGGGTAGCGTCGACATCTTCTCCCTCGAGGGGCCGAGCATACGCGCCAGAGCGACGGCGTGGCCAGCCCTCAGCGCGCACCGGGCGACCCGCCGCCCGGCGTCACGATCATGCGGGCGGCGCGATGGCCGGGGTCGAGGGCAGCGCGCACGGTCCGGAGCATGCCCGGAATGCCGGCATGCGAGGTGACGCGGCGGCGCGGCGATTGGCCGTCCGAGAGCGGCGGACGCACGACCTCGACCCGCCAGCGGTCGGGCTCGTCGCGATCGGCGATCGGCGACACCCGGACGCAGATGCCACCCGCCATGGCGATTGTGACCGCGTCCTCTGCCTCCGTCAGCGTGGCGCGGTCCTGCAGCCGCCAGGCCCGAAGCGCACCCTCCAACAAGGCATGAAGCCGGTCGCCGCTTTGACCCGCCGCGTTCATCGGCGCTATAGTCCCTACTCCACCGTCTTTTGGTTCCCGCCGAAGATCCTAACCGCTGGCGCGCCGAAGTTCAGCTTCGCCCGCCCCGGCCTAGCTTTATTTGACGATGAGCAAATACGAGAACTACTCCGAAGTCGCAAAGCACTATGACAATACCCGCGTGCCCTTAGGCGCGGAGGTCCTGCTGGGCGCCCTGCTGCGCTTGGACCGGCCGCTCGGCGAGGCTCGCCTGCTGGACGCCGGCTGCGGCACCGGCGCCTATTCCGCGCTGGCGGTCGACCTGGTCGGCCATGTCGACGCCATGGACATCAACCCGGGCATGTTGGAGGTGGCGCGGGCCAAGCTCGCCGACGAGACGACGGCCGGCCGCATCCACTGGCACCAGGGCAGCATCGACCGGATGCCGTTCGAGGATGGCCACTTCGATGCGGTGATGTTTAACCAAGTCCTGCATCACTTGGAAAGTGGCGAGGACCACCACTTCGACGGTCATCGCCGCGCCCTCGGCGAAGCCCATCGGGTGCTGCGGCCGGGCGGTCTCGTGGTCGTCAACTGCACGACGCATGCGCAGCTCAGAGACGGCTACTGGTACATGCACCTCTTGCCGACGGCGCTCGACACTCTCTACCGCCGCTGCATCTCAGGCCCGCAACTGGAAGCCGTCTTGAGCAATCTCGGCTTCGACCTCTCGGGCCGCTTCGTGCCGTTGGACGATGTCTTCCAGGGCCCGTCCTATTTCGACGCCGAGGCACCGCTCGACCCGGCCTGGCGGCGCGGTGAATCGAGCTGGTCCCTGGCCCCCGACTCGGAGCTCCGAGCCGCGCTCGCCAGGCTTCGCGACCTCAGGTCGAGCGGCGGCCTTGAGGTCTATTTCGCCGAGCAAGACGCCAAGCGTTCCGAGGTCGGCCAGACCACCTATTTCCTAGCGCGGAAAGCCTGAAGCTCCTGTAATACCAAGGGTCTTGGTATAACATCCCGCCGACGAGACGAGGAGGAGGGCTTTCATGCGCGTCGCGACGACGATCCCGATGGACGATTGGCGGGCGATCGCGCCGGCGGTCGAGCTGGCCGAGGCGGCCGGCTACGACGGCGTCATGACCAACGAGCTGGCGCACGACCCTTTTCTGCCACTGCCCCTGGCCGCACTTGCCTCCAAGCGGGTCGAACTCGCCACCGCGATCGCGGTCGCCTTCCCACGCAGCCCGATGACAGTGGCCTATCAGGCCTGGGACCTACACGCGCAGTCCGGCGGCCGTTTCCAGCTCGGCATCGGGACCCAGGTCAAAGGCCACAACGAGCGCCGCTTCTCCACGCCCTGGACGGCGCCGGTGCCGCGGATTCGCGAGTACGTCGAGTCGCTCCGCGCCATCTGGCGCTGCTGGGAAGCCGGCGAGAAGCTCGATTACCGGGGCGAGCACTACCAGTTCACCCTGATGACGCCCGAGTTCTCACCCCCACCGACCGGCCTGGCGCCACCACCGATCCTGCTGGCGGCGCTCGGTCCGGCGATGCTGAAGCTGGCCGGCCGGGTCGCCGACGGGGTGCGGCTGCATTCCTTCAACACGCGGAAGTACATGGAAGAAGTGACCTTGAAGCGGGTCGCCGAGGGCCTGGCGCTGGCCGGCCGTGACCGCGCCAGCTTCGAGGTGGTCGGCGGCGGTTTTATCGCCACGGGTGGAAATGCGGACGCCGTCGCCGAGCGCTTCGAGTGGGCCCGCTACCGGGTCGCCTTCTACGGCTCCACCCGGACCTATCTGCCGGTCTTCGCGGTGCACGGGCTGGAAGAGCTCGGCAGCAAGCTGCACGCCCTCTCGGTCGCCGGCAAATGGAACGAGATGGCGGCCGAGATCCCGGACGACGTGGTCCGCCTCTTCACCGCCGTCGGCACCTACGATGCGATCGGGGCCGAGATCGAGCAGATGTTCGCCGGCGCCTCCGACACCGTGCGCCTCGACCTCAGCCCCGGCACCGACGTCGGCATCCACCGCGAGGTGGTGCAAGAGGTCCAACGCATCCCCTCGCCCTTCACCGGCCATAAGGCCGCCGCCTGAGCGGCCCCCAAGCATCTGATCTGGAGTTCTCGGATGGCGGAACAGAAACCTTCCCTGGCGGTGCTCGGCGGCACCGGCAACCTCGGCTTCGGCCTGGCGCTGAGATGGGCCCAGGCCGGCTACGAGGTGATCATCGGCTCGCGCCAGCAGGCCAAGGCCGACAACGCGGTGGCCCGGGCGCTGGCGGTGTTGGGCGAAGCGAACCTGCGCGGCCTGGAGAACCCGGCCGCCGCCGCGGCGGCCGAGATCGTCGTGTTGACCGTGCCCTTCGCTTCGCATCGGGCCACGGTCGAGAGCGTTAAATCGGAATCCCAGGGCAAGATCTTCGTCGACGTCACGGTACCGCTGGTACCGCCCAAGGTGATGCGGGTACAACTGCCGGCCGAGGGCTCGGCGGGACAGGCGGCGCAGGCGATCCTGGGTGACGGCGTGCAGGTGGTCTCCGCCTTCCAGAACGTCGCCGCCGATCACCTGGAGGACCTGGCGCACGCCATCGACTGCGACGTGCTCGTCAGCGGCAACAGCTTGGAAGCTCGGGCCGCCGTCGTCCGCCTGGCGGAAGCCGCGGGCATGCGGGCCTGGCATGCGGGCCCGATCGACAACGCCGCCGTCGCCGAGGCCCTGACCTCGGTGCTGATCTTCATGAACCGCCGCTACGGCATCGATGGTGCCGGCGTCCGCATCACCGGCGAGCCGACCCTCGACCCGGAAAGCAAGGGCTGACGTGGACGCCGCCAAGCTGGAGCTGACGGCACTGCCCGGCCTGCCCTTGGTCGAGCCGGGGGACGGCCTGGCCCAAATCATTCTCGACGGCATCGCCGCCGCCGGCACCAGCCTCAGCCCAGGCGACGTCTTGGTGATGGCGCAGAAGATCGTCTCCAAGGCCGAGGGCCGCTATGCCGACCTCGCCGACGTCACCCCCTCGGACGCGGCC
>JASLMY010000047.1 GCA_030746295.1 Alphaproteobacteria bacterium
TGGCCAAGCTGCGCCGTCCCGTGGATGACTTCTTCGACGAGGTCACCGTCAATGCCGAGGACGCCGCCGCCCGCGAAAATCGGCTGGCGCTGTTGTCGCGGATCCGCGCCACCCTGCATCAGGTGGCCGATTTCAGTCAGATCGAGGGATAGGCGCTTTCATGAGCAAATGGGTCTACAGCTTCGGTACAGGTGCCGCCGAGGGCGGGGCCGAGATGCGCGACCTCTTGGGCGGCAAGGGCGCCAATCTGGCCGAGATGAGCAATCTCGCCCTGCCGGTGCCGCCGGGCTTCACGCTGACGACCGAGCTTTGCACCCACTACTACCAGAACGGCAGCAGCTATCCCGTCGGACTCGAAGCGAGCGTCGAGGCAGCACTTCGGCAAATCGAGGCGAGCACCGGCGCCGGCTTCGGCGCAGCCGGCAACCCGCTTTTGGTCTCGGTCCGCTCGGGCGCGCGGGCCTCGATGCCGGGGATGATGGACACGGTCTTGAACTTGGGTCTGAACGACAAGACGGTGATCGGTCTCGCCGCCCGTTCCGGCGACAAGCGCTTCGCATACGACAGTTACCGGCGCTTCATCCAGATGTTCGCCCACGTTGTCCTCGGCCTCGACCACTATCACTTCGAAGACATGCTGGAACAGCGCAAGCTCGACCGTGGCGTCATTCTCGACACCGAGCTCGGCGCCGACGACTTGGAAGAGCTGGTCTCGGATTATCAGGACCAGGTGGTACGCGAATTAGGCGCGCCCTTTCCACAGGACCCGCGCGACCAGCTCTGGGGTGCGATCGGCGCCGTCTTCGGCTCGTGGATGAACGAGCGCGCGGTGACTTACCGCCGTCTGCACAACATACCGGCCGGCTGGGGCACGGCAGTCAACGTTCAGGCCATGGTCTTCGGCAACATGGGCGAGAGCTCCGCCACCGGCGTCGCCTTCACCCGCGATCCCTCCACCGGCGAGAAGCGATTCTACGGCGAGTATCTCGCCAACGCTCAGGGCGAGGACGTGGTCGCCGGCACGCGGACGCCACAGCATCTGACCAAGGCCGGGCGTGAGCTGGCCGGGGATGACAAGATCTCGCTGGAAGAGGCCATGCCCGAGGTCTATGGCGATCTGGTCAAAGTCTACCAGCGGCTCGAAGCGCACTACCGCGACATGCAGGACATCGAGTTCACGATCCAACAGGGTCGCCTCTACGTGCTGCAGACCCGGTCCGGCAAGCGCACCGCCAAGGCGGCTTTGAAGATCGCCGTCGAGATGGCCGAGGAGGGCCTGATCGATAGGACCGAGGCGGTGGCCCGGATCGATCCCGCCGCGCTGGACCAGCTCTTGCATCCGACCCTGGACCCCGAGGCCGAGCGCCAGGTGATCGCCGCCGGCCTGCCGGCCAGTCCGGGCGCGGCCTCGGGCAGAGTCGTCTTCAGCGCCGACGAGGCCGAATCCCTGGCGGCGCAGGAAGAGCGGGTGATCCTGGTTCGGGTCGAGACCAGCCCCGAGGACATCCACGGCATGCACGCGGCGGAGGGCATTCTGACCAGCCGGGGCGGCATGACCAGCCACGCCGCCGTGGTCGCGCGCGGCATGGGTCGGCCTTGCGTCGCCGGCGCCGGCGGCATCCAGATCGACTATCAGCAGCGGACCATGAGCACCGGTGGCGTCACCGTCGCGGAAGGCGAGGTGATCACGCTGGATGGCAGCTCGGGCGAGGTGATGCTGGGCCGGGTGGCGACGGTCGAGCCCGAGCTTTCCGGTGAGTTCGGCGTCTTGATGGGCTGGGCCGACGAGGTCAGGCGGCTCGGCGTCAGAACCAACGCGGAGACCCCCGCCGACGCCGAGACGGCGCGGAACTTCGGTGCCGAGGGCATCGGCCTTTGCCGCACCGAGCACATGTTCTTCGATGCCGACCGCATCGTCGCCGTGCGCGAGATGATCCTGGCGAAGGAGGCCGATGGGCGGCGCGCCGCCCTGGCCAAGATCCTGCCCATGCAACGTCAGGACTTCGTCGAGCTGTTTCGGATCATGGCCGGCCTGCCGGTGACGATCCGCCTCTTGGATCCGCCGCTGCACGAATTTCTGCCCGAGAGCGAAGACGAGCTGGCGGAGCTGGCGACTGGCATGGGCGTCGGTGTCGACGTGATCCGCAACCGGGTGATGCAGCTCAAGGAATCCAATCCGATGCTGGGGCATCGCGGCTGCCGGCTTGGCATAAGCTATCCCGAAATCTACGAGATGCAGACCCGCGCCATCTTCGAGGCCGCGCTGGAGGTCAGGGACGAGGGCGTCGGCGCGGTGCTGCCCGAGGTCATGGTCCCGCTGATCGCGACCAAGGGCGAGTTCGCACTGCTGAAGGAGTTGATCGAAAGGATCGCGGCCGAGACCATCGAAGCGCGTGGCGGTGAACTGGCCTACCTCGTCGGCACCATGATCGAGCTGCCACGGGCCTGCCTCAGGGCTGGCGAGATCGCCGAGGCGGCCGAGTTCTTCTCCTTCGGCACCAACGATCTGACCCAGACGACCTACGGCATCAGCCGCGACGATTCCGCGCGCTTTTTGGACGACTACCGCAAGGCCGGCATCCTCGAGATGGACCCGTTCGCGACCCTGGACGCCGACGGTGTCGGCGAGTTGGTGGAGATCGCCACGAACCGCGGCCGGGCCCGTCGCCCGGAGATAAAGCTGGGCATTTGCGGCGAGCACGGCGGTGACCCGGCGTCGGTTTGGTTTTGCGAGGAGATTGGTCTCGATTACGTCTCCTGCTCGCCATTCCGCGTGCCGATCGCCCGTCTGGCGGCGGCACAGGCCGCAATTGGCATGGGCACGAGCGGCCGCGATACGGCTTGAGGCTTGGTGTGGCCGAATTCCAGGTACGCTTGGCGGCGGCATCCGATCACGAGGGCCTGATCGCCATATTGCGGCGGATGGAGCAGCACTACGACGCGGCCTTCTCCTGTGACGAGGACACGGCCAGGAGACGGATCGGGGCGGCCATGTTCGGTCCGCGGCCGGCGGCGCTGGCTTTCATCGCCGTCGAGGCCGGCGAGACGGTCGGGATTGCCGTCTGCAATTACCTCTTTCCGACGGCCGACTTCAGGCTCGGCATCTACCTGAAGGACGTCTTCGTCGACGCGGCGGCACGGAACCGGGGCATCGGGCGAGCACTGATCGGAGCCGTGATCGGCCATGCCGCGGCAGGTGGCTTCGCCCGTGTCGACTGGACCACCGAGACCGACAACCAGGCGGCGGCCCACCTCTATCGTGCCCTTGGCGCCAAGGAGGTAGGCAAGCATTACTTTCGGGTCCGCGAGGGGGACTATGATGCCTTCCTCGCTCCGATAGACTGAACGTCGAATAGGCGCCGAAGAAAGGCGCGGCACGAGAGACGAGAGCATGAGTATCAAGGCCTACGACTGGATCGCCAACCACGCCTACCGCACGCCGGACAAGGTTGCGAGCGTCGATCTCTTTTCCGAGCGCAGCCTGACCTACGCCGAGATGGACCGTCGGGTCGGGCGCCTGGCGCAGTTTCTCAGCCGGAGCCTCGGGATCGAGCGGGGCGACCGGGTGGCTATACTGGCGCGGAACTCGACCGACATTTTCGACTTGCAGTTTGCCTGCCAGCGGTTGGGCGCGATTATGCTGCCCCTGAACTGGCGCCTGGCGGTGCCGGAGCTGGAGTTCATCATCTCCGACGCGTCGCCGAAGGTGCTGATCTTCGACGATTTCTTCGCCGATTCGGTGAGCGCCTTGAATGAGGCCGGCGTCGCACCGCTGACCGTCGAGATGCACCCCGATGGCTCGGCCAGTGAGTTCGAGTACGGCATCGGCCATGCCAAGGGTGAGGTGGCGCCGGTCGAACTGAGCCACGACGACATCGTCACCATCCTCTACACCTCCGGCACCACGGGCTTGCCGAAGGGGGCGATGATCACCTACGGCATGAACTTCTGGAACGCGGTCAACCTGGGTCTGCCAGCGCTGGTGACGCCGAAGACGGTGCACCTCTCGATCCTGCCGCTTTTCACACCGGCGGCCTCAACGCTTACTCGAACGTCGCCTCCCATGCCGGCGGCACGGTCATGGTACTGCGCGAGTTCGATCCCGGCCGCACCCTCGGCTACCTGGCCGACCCCAGTCTCGGGATCACTCACACGCTGGGCGTGCCGGCCAACTTCCTCTTCATGAGCCAGCTCGCCGACTTCGAGTCGGCCGACTTCTCCCACGTCGAGATCGCCGGTGTCGGAGGTGCCCCTTGCGCCGTGTCGATCCTGGAGACCTGGGCCGACAAGGGCGTGCCGCTGCAACAGGCCTTCGGCATGACCGAGACGAGCCCGGTGGTGATGGTGCTCAATCCCGAGGACGCGGTCCGCAAGGCCGGCTCCAGCGGCAAGCCTGTGCTGCACACCGAGGTCCGCCTGGTCGACGAGGCCGGCCGCGACGTGACCGAGCCCGACACCGTCGGCGAAATTTGGGTCAAGGGACCGAACGTGACGCCCGGCTACTGGAACCGCGAGGCGGAGACGGCGGAGGCCATCCGCGACGGCTGGCTCCGCACCGGCGATGCCGCCACTTGCGATGCGGAGGGCTTCTACACCATCGTCGACCGCTGGAAGGATATGTACATCTCCGGCGGCGAGAACGTCTATCCAGCCGAGGTCGAGAACGTCATCTACCAGATGCCCGAGATCGCCGAAGTGGCCGTGATCGGCGTCCCGGACGAGCGCTGGGGCGAGGTCGGCGAGGCCGTCGTCGTCCTGAAGGAAGGGGAGCGGTTGGGCGAGGCCGACGTGCTGCGCTTCTGCGACGGAAAGCTCGCCCGCTACAAGCAGCCGAAGTCCGCCCGCTTCATCGCCGAGCTACCGCGCAACGCCACCGGCAAGGTCCTGAAACGCGAACTGCGCGAGTAAGGCATTGTCGCATCACCGTCGGCCGCCGGTCCATGGTCAGCGCTTGCGGGCGACGATGTGGAAGATGTGCCAGTGCTTGGTCTTGCCACGCGGGGTGGTGCTGTCATCTTCCTCTTCTAGCAGCATCTCGGTTTCGAGCGGTGCCAACAAGGCCTCGACCTCGTCGCGGGCGAGGAAGGTGATGCTGGGATCGCCGAACCAGTCGTCCAGCGGGCCGTAGAGCTGGCCGGCGAAGCGGCCGCCGGGGTTGAGCGAGCCGAGGAGTCGCCTCCAAAAGTCGGGAAAACCTTTCTGTGGGCAGAGCGGTAGGGCGAAGCTGCTGTTGACGAGGTCGACAGGTGGCCAGTCGGTCTCGTCGAAGCGGGCGACCCTGGTTTCCAGTCGGGCATCGGCTGGGAGGTCGGGGCGGGCCAGCAGGGCCTCGACCGCGGACGGCTCGGAATCGATCGCCAAGACCTTCCAGCCGTGCCTCAAGAGCTCGATCACGTCGCGTCCACCGCCACAGCCGAGGTCGACAGCGCTGCCCTGGTCCAGCCCTTCGTCGGCAAACCGGTCGAGGGCGAAGGTCAGGGTCTCGCGCGGCGGCCGGTCCTTCAGCCTTTCGTAGTAGGCCCGCCATTTGCCGGAGCGCTCGCTCTCGCCGCCCTCTGGCCCCATGGCTCAGGCCTCCGCCGGCTGGCCTTGCGCCCGGGTCTCGCCGAGGCCGAGCCCTCTTGCAGTCTCCCTCAGCTCAATCTTTCGGATCTTGCCCGAGGCGGTCATGGGGAAGTCGTCGACGAAGACGACATGGCGCGGGATCTTGAAGCTCGCAACCTTGCCGCGGCAGAAGCCGATGATCTCGTCTTCACCGATGGTTGCCTCGGGCACCCGTTGGACAAACGCGAGAGGAACTTCGGTCAGTCGCGGGTCCGGTAGGCTGACCACCGCTACTTGGTGGACCTCGGGCAGCTGCAGGAGCAGGCCCTCGACCTCCATCGGGTCGACGTTCTCGCCGCCGACCTTGAGCATGTCCTTATAGCGGCCGAGAAAGCGGATGTAGCCATCCTCCAGCCACAAGGCGGTATCGCCGGTGTGGAACCAGCCGCCGTCGTCGAAGCTGGCCGCCGTCTCCTCGGGCTTGTTGTAGTAGCCCATCATCAGGCTGTAGCCCTTGAACAATATCTCGCCCGGCACGCCGGCCGGCTGGTCGGCGCCGGTTTCGGGATCGACGATGCGGACCTCGTAGCCGATCGCGGGATAGCCGGAGGTCTCCGCCCGGTGCGCGAGGTCGTCGTCGAGGGCGCCCACCAGGGTGCCGGCGCCCATCTCGCTCATGCCGTAGCCGCTGACCGAGCGTAGCGTCGGCAGCACTTCTGCCGCCCGGTGCAGGATCGGGGTGGCGCTGTGCATGCCGGCGGCGATCAGGCCGGTCCTGAGGCTGGAGACGTCCAGGCGCAAGCGCTCCTGGGCCTCGGTCAGGTCTTTGACGTGGGTCTCGAAGCCGTTGATGAGGGTGGCGTGCTCGGCCTCGATGAGGCGGATGCATTCCGCCGCGTCGAAAGTCTCGGTCAGGACGTGCTTGGCGCCGGTCAGCATCGACATGAGCGCGCCCTCGGAATAGCCAAATAGGTGGAAGAGCGGCAGGTAGTTCAAGATCACGTCGTTCGGCGTGATGGACAGACGAAAGCCCCGCTCCTCCACCAGGCGCAGCATGTTGTGGTTGTGCATCACGCCCTTGGGAAAGCCGGTCGTGCCCGAGGTGTACATGATGAAGACGGGGTCGTCGGGATCGACCTTGGCGGCGCGCGCCGCCAGTGCTTCGTCCGCGATCTCGTCGGCCCCTTCCGACAGGGCTTGCCAGCCGACAGTGCCCGGATGGTCGCCCTTGCCCAGGACCACGACCCGACGCAGTTCCGGGTGTCGGGGATCGTCGATCTCGATACCGGTCTCGGGCAGGGCCACGACTTGGCGCACCATGGCGAGGTAGTCGATGGGACCGGAGCGGTCGTGCGTGATCAGGTAGGCACTGTCCGATTGCGCCAGCACGTACTCGAGGTCGTTGGTGCGGAAGCGGGTGTTGATCGGCACCTGCACGGCGC
The DNA here is from genome assembly GCA_030746295.1 of Alphaproteobacteria bacterium. The sequence goes on from JASLMY010000047.1 coordinate 6,987, forward strand.
CGATCTTGGCGATGGCGAAGAGCAGGTGGACCCACTCGGGCCGGTTCAAGAGCCAAATCGCGACCTTGTCGCCGGGACCAACGCCGAGCCGAAGCAAGCCCTTGGCGACCCGATCGACGGCCTGATCCAAGGCCTTGAAGGTATGGCGCTGCTCGCCGAAGACGAGGCCTTCCCGCTCAGGGTATCGGTCCGCCATCAGGGCGGGCAACGACCCAAAGGTCTTCTTGGCGTACCATTCGGCCATCGGACGCATCCTCCCTCTCGCCGCGTCGCGAGGCCGATGGTCATACAGAATTCCTCGAAGGGCAACTTGCTAGCCCGCCGCCTCGGCAGCGGGCGCGTTGGCCCGGCCGAGATTGCGGGTGACCAGCATCAAAAGCGCGGTGACCAGGATCAAGAGGCCGGTGCCGGCCAGGAGCGCGAAGTCCTCCATGCGCAGAATGGTGTAGAGCACGGCATAGAGGGCGGAGAGGGCGACCGCGGCGATGGCGGCCTGGCTGCGGCTTCGAAGTGCCGCCCAGGCATAGCCTGCGATCATGACGACGATCACCGCCGCCGCGGCCAGATAGGCGGCACCGAAGGCGATGTGCTCGGCCAGTGACAAGAGGGTCAGGTAGAAGAGCGAAAGCGCCAGGCCGACGAGACCGTATTGCACCAGATGCAGGCGGGCGCCGAGCAGAAGCTCGAAGACGAGAAAGGCCAGGAAGGTGAGGGCGACATAGAGGATGGCGTACTTCACCGCCCGCTCGACCTTGGCGTAGAGGTGCACCGGTTCGGCGATAACGACGCCGGTGCTGAACCCCGCCAGGCGGTGCCTCTCGGCACCCAGGCTCCACAGCCACGGCAAGCCGCGGGCGAGCGCTGGAATTCGCCAAGTCGCCTCGAAGCCTGCTTTGTCGATCCGGTGGCTGGCCGGCAAGGTCGTGCCTTGAAAACTGGGGTGCGGCCAGTTGGAGGCGATCCGCGCCTCGGTCCGCTCGGCCACTGGGGCAAAGGAGAAACCGTTGCTGCCGTTCAGCTTAAGCGCCAGCGTGAACTCGAAACGCTCGCCCTCGCCGGTCCAAGCCTCGAGAGGGACATGAAACCCGCTCTTCAACAGCTTGTCGAGCCGGGTCGCGGGCGCCACGCGGACCGGCTCGCCGGCCCAGGTCGGTGTCGTGACCTCCTTGATCGCGTGCATGTCCGAGAGCCCGACGGCGAGATAGGCCTTGTTCCAATCGACCTCGAACTCGACCTCTTCGTCGACCAACTTCGCTATCTCGGGCTTGGCGAAGGCCGCCTTCAGCGAGACATCGGCGCCGTAGACCAGCGCCTCGTAGATGCCGCGACTGCGTTGCGTGGTCTCGAGGCGCATGTCGAGGTCGAGCGTTGCCGGTAGCGCGATCGCGGTGCGCTCCCGGTAGGCGATCTCGTCGGTCTTCTTCCAGCGGCCGAGCTTGTCGATGGCTTGCTTTTCGGCGACGATCTTCTCTCGGTAGGGCAACACCAGAATCGGCCCGATCAGGCTCTGCTGGTGGCCCCAGAGGCCCGCAATCTCGGCCAGCACGGCCCTGTGACGGCCGCCCCGCTCGGAGACCACGTCCTCGACCATCGACATCGGCACCAGCATCGCCAGGACGATGGCGCCGATCATCGCGAAGCGGCAGAGCACCGAGCGGCGAATTCGCTCGGCGGCGCCCTTCAGCATGGCGCCCGTCTGGACAATCAGGTTCGTGACGATGCCGGTTTCTTCGGTCATGGGACGCCCCCTATAGTGTGGTGGAGTTGCGCTCGAAGCTTTGGTCGGAGCGACAAGTCTTGCGCCACGGCGTGACGGCATAGGGGCGCCCACGTGACCAAAGGGTGTGAAGATTGCGGTCGAATTGTGATCGCGGCTGTTGGATAGAGAGAGGAGAGGGCGATGCACGGCACGCTCGAGAACCGGATCGCGGTGGTCACCGGCGGGGCCAGCGGCATCGGCGAGGCGACGGCCAGGCTCTTCGCGGCGCGCGGTGCCCGGGTCGTCGTCGCCGATCGAAACGAAGGCGGTGCCGAGGCGGTGGCGGGCGAGATCTCGGGCCTGGCGGCGACGGTCGACGTCGTCGACGAGGCCGCCGTCGAGGCCATGGCCGAGAGGGTCGAGGCCGAGCTCGGGCCGACCGATATCGTCGTCACCTCGGCGGGCATCACCCAACGGCCGCTGCCGCCGGAAGAGCTGCGGCAAGAGACCTGGGACAAGGTCCTGGAGGTCGATCTCAAGGGCACCTATCTCACCTGCCGCGCCTTCGGGGCGCGAATGGCGGCCAGAGGCAGTGGCGCCATCATCACCATCGCCTCGATCACGGGCATGCGGGCGACGCCGTTGCATTCCTATGCCCCCGCCAAGGCGGCGGTAATCAATCTGACGGCGGGCCTGGCGGCGGAGTGGGGCCGATCGGGCGTTCGCGTCAACACGATCTCGCCGGGTTATACCTTGACGCCATTGCTGCAGACCGCGATCCAGCGCGGCCAGCGCGACCCGGAGCTCTTGAACCAGAACTCGGCCCTCGGCCGTATGGTGCTGCCGGAGGAGATCGCCAGGGCAGCCGCGTTCCTGGCCTCCGACGAGGCCAGTGCAATCACCGGGATCAACCTGCCGGTCGATGCCGGCTGGCTCACCGCCGGCCCTTGGCACACCTACGGCGGTGTCCGCGCTGAACGCTGATCCCGGTCCAAGAGGGTTTGCGGCTCCGCCTCAGTCGAAGACAACGGGCAGGGCGACGAGGGCGCCCATGGTGCTGAAATCGGGCTCTCCCATGGCCTCGACGGCGCCGGCGAGGCGGCCGCTGAGGCCCAGTGCCTCGTCGGCGAGTGCGATCATGCGGCGGTTGGGTTTGGCGTGCGGTGCCAGCTGGCGCAAGAGCCCGGCCGCCTCGAGCTCGCGGCCGGGGTTGCGGATCGCCACCAGCGTCAGCGCCGCCGCGGTCGAACGGCTGACACCGGCGAAGCAATGGACCATGACGCTCGCCTCGTCGCGCCAGCCGTGGCCGAAGTCGATCAGGCGCTCGATATGGTGCGATTGCGGCGGGTCGTAGCCGTCGATCGGCATGTCGATGTCGTGGAAGCGAAGTTGCAGGTGCCGCTCCCGCTCGATGCCGGCAGGCGTCTCGGGGAACGGGTCGTCGCCCAATAGCGAGACCATATGCCCGGGTTCGAGGCGGGCCGCATGATCGTCGACGTCGGCGAGGGCGCAGATGTAGATGGTGCTCATCGGTGTCGCATCCTCTCAGTCGATTTCCATCGGCAGGGCCGGGTCTCGCACCCATTCGGAAAGCGAGCCGTCGTAGAGCGAGACCCCTTCGTGGCCGAAGAGGCTGAGGATGAAGGAGTCGCTGGAGGCGGCGATGCCACCGCCGCAATAGGCGACGACGCGAGGTGCGTCGAGAGCGCCGACGGCCTCGAATTTGGTGCGAAGCTCGTCGAGCGGCAGGTATGCCCCGCTGTCGCCGTCCAGAAGCTCGGCCGCCGGCACGCAGACCGAGTTGGCGATCCGCCCCGGGCGTCCGTAGTTCCGCCCGCCGCCGGCGTGCTGCTCATGCGACAGGCTATTCAGGACCAGGCTGTCGGGGTCATCGAGGGCCGCCAGGACCGACGCTTTGTCGGCGATCAGCTCTGGCCGCGGCTTGGCGGCGAAACGGGCCGACGGGTAGTTGGCCGGCTCGGTAGCCAAGGGCCGGCCCTCCTGGCGCCACTTTGTCAGGCCACCGTTCAACACCATGGCATCGTCGAAGCCGAAAGTCTTGAGCATCCACCAGATTCGGGTCGCCCATTGCACCGTGGTCTGGCTGTAGAGGACGACCCGGGTGCCGTCGCCAACACCGTGGCCGGACATCACGGCGGCGAATTGGTCCGCCGAGGGCAGGGTGAAACGGAGGTCACTTTCGAGATCCGAGAGCTCGCCATGCAAGTCGAGGAAGCCGGCGCCCGGGATATGTCCCTCGTCATAGCCGGCGCGGCCGCTCTCGACGTCGTAAACGGTCACCGGATTGGGAATCAGGTGCGTGGTGCAGTCGAAGACGCGGAGGTCGGGTGCGCCCAACTGCGCGGCCAGCCAATCGGTCTCGACCAGCGGTCCCGGCGACCGTGAGCCCTTGCTATCGTTCGTCATTCGATCCCCTCTCGATCTCTGTGACCCGAGTCTAGTCCGTGTCTCTGGTGGATGGTAGCGGTCGCCGCTCCGTCCGGTCGCCGGCAAGGCCGCTCGGCCGCAGGACCAGCATGGCGATCGGACCAACGGCGGTCACGAGTGCCAAATGGGCGAAGGCGAGGCCCCAGCCGAGGACGCTCTCGCCACCGGCGGCGTCGAGAATCAGGCCAACCGCGAGTGGGCCCAGGAAGCCGCCGGCATAGCCCAAGGTCGAATGCACGGCCATGGTGGCACCGCGCTCGCCGGGGCGGGCAGTGCCGACGGCGCCCGCGGTCAGCGAGGACGAGTCGGCCCAGATCAGCATGGCATAGAGGCAGACCATCGCCGCCGCGATCCAGTAGGAGAGGGCGGCGGAGAAGCCGATCAGAAGTGCCGCGGCCATGCCCGCGAACATGACCGCCAGAATGAAGCGCTGCCGGCCGAAGCGGCTCGCGGTCTCGTTGCCGGTAACGCTGGTGACGACGCCGATCAGACCCATCGCGGCGGCCACGGCAGCGGGTGCGAAAAGGCCCCGGGCACCCGCCTCTCCGGCAGCGGCGAAGCTGAGGAAGGTCACCGCCCACTGGCGAAGTGCCGACATCTCCCAGGTGTGAACGCAATAGCTCAGGGCGTAGGCCATGGCCGAGCGGTTTCGAAACACCGGCCGGAAATCCAGCAGGGCGCCGCGTTTGGCCGCCGCCGGGACGCGCCGGGTCGGCAGGGCGATGGCCATCAGTACGAAGGCGACCGCGGCCGAGAAAGCGGCACCGCCGAGCGCCCAGCGCCAGCCGAGCCAGGCCGCGATCATGGCTGCCATGGCGAAGGAGAGGCCACCGGAGACACCGATACTGGCCGCGTGCGCCGCCACGGCGCGGGATTGGCCCGGTCCCTCGGTGATGTCGCTCAAGGCCTTGAGGCCGGGCATGTAACTGCCTGCCCAGCCGATCCCCGCAAGGGCACGGAAGAGGAGCGCCGACCAGAAGCCCTCGGCCAACAGGGCGTAGCCGAGATGAGCGGCGACTGTCATCGCCACCGCGATAAGGTAAATCCACTTCGCCGGCAGACGGTCGGTCAGGGCCACCAGGACCGGCACGGTGACCGTGTAGCCGGCGTAGAAGATGCCGGTGATCCAGCCGGCCTCGCTGTTGGAAAGATCCCAGCTTTGGATGAAGGTCGGCAGTAGCGCCGGCACGGCGAAGGCGCCGACCTGAGCCAGGAACTGTGCCGTGCAGACGACCCAGACGATGCGCCGCGTCGACACCGTCCGCCCCAGCCGCCGTCCTCAACAGCCGAGCTTGTCGGCGAGGTCCAAGAAGTCGTCGGCGACGACGTCGAAGTCGTGCTCGGCCCTGAGATCCTTCGCTTGGTCGGGGCCGTATTCATCGGGACGCAGGACAAAGGCTGTCCTGAAGCCGCAGGCGGCGGCGGCCACCAGGTCGTCGTTATGCGCCGCCACCATCATGCACTCGCCCGGGTTCAGGCTCAGATAGTCGGCCGCGTTGAGGTACGCCTGAGGCTGAGGCTTGTAGGCCCGCGCGACCTCGGCGCCCAGGACCGCGTCCCAGGGTAGGCCGGCACGCTTGGCCATTTCCACGATCAGCCGCATGTTGCCGTTGGACAGCGTGGCGAGGATGAAGCGCTGCTTCAGCCGGGCGAGGCCCTGAACTGTGTCCGGCCAGGGGTCGAGGCGGTGCCAGGCGCGGTTGAAGTCGTCGATCTCGGCCTCGGATAGACCGCTCAGCTCGTAGCGGGCCAGCAGCTCGTCCAGGTTGCGGCGGTGCAGCACGTCCAGCTTGACGAAGTCCTCGGCGCCGCTTCTGACGCGCTCCATCGCGGGCTGGTAGAGGGCGCGCCAGTCGAGCGCGAAGCGCTGCCAGTCGAGGTCGATCCCGAGCCGATCACCGAGCGCTGCGCCCTCACGGGCAATGGAGTTGCGCCAGTCGACGACGGTGCCGAAGACGTCGAAGGTGAGAGCCTGGATGTTGTCGCCAGCCATCGATCCGATGCCCTCAGCCATCGGGCCGGGTCTGTTGCATCGATGGGCGGGCGGCGAAGTCGTCGAGCCAGGCTGCGAGCTTGGGGTGACCGGCGCGCCAATCGTCGTCGGCAAAACGAAAGTCGAGATAGGCAAGCGCGCAGGCGACCGTGATCGACCCGATATCGACCGATTCGCAGATGCCCTCGGCCTCGCCTTCGAGCGCGTCGAGGCTGCGCGCCATCTTGGCCTTCTGGCCCGCGACCCAATCGTCCCAGCGCAACCCCTCGGGTCGAAGGAAGGTCTCGTAGCGGATGCTCACTCCGGCATCCAGAATGCCGTCGGCGAGCGCCTGGCGCCGCAGCACGGTCCAGCGCGCGTTGCCGCCAGCCGGGAACAGCGATGGCCTCGCCTGCAAGCTGTCGAGGTACTCCACGATGACGCGGGAATCGTAGAGGGCGGTGCCGTCGTCGAGGACCAGCGTCGGCACCTTGGCGATCGGATTGGCGGCCGCCACCGTCTCGTTCAGGTCCACGGGCGAGACCGCGCCCTCCAGCTCCTCGATCCGGTCGAGAAGGCCGCACTCGCGGGCGACGACGCGGACCTTGCGGGCATAGGGGGAGGCGGTGGCGTAGTGGAGTTTCATGGGCCCTCTCTCCTTGGTTCGGGCGACAGTCTAGCGCCACCCCGCGCTGCCCTCCAACCGCTCTCAAAGGAGGCGCAGGAGGCCCTTGCTCAGAAGGGCGACGGCCGCCACGAGCAGCAGGATTTGAAGGGCGCGGTAAAAGCCCTCAGTGGTGCTGGTATGGAAGGCGCGGGTGCCGGACCAGGTACCGAGGAAGACCACGGGGATGAGCAGGGCCGCCTCGATCAGAACGCGCGGGGCGATCAGGCCGGCGAGCGCGATTCCGGCGACGCGACACAGGATGAAGACGCCCGAGACGGCGATATTCGTGCCGCGAAGGGTGATGGGCGAAGCGCAGACGAGGCGCATGTAGACGACCAGGAAATAGACGGTGCCGCCACCGCTGACGGTGCCGGCAGTGGCGCCGGTGGCGGCGAGGCTGGCGACCACGAGAGGCGATCTGAGTGGCAGGATCGACGAGATCCGCTCGATCAGGTGCAGGCGGTCGAGGACGACGATGACGACGATGAGAACCGCCATCACCACGATCAGCCAGTCGGCCTCCAGCTCGGCGAAGATCCAGGTGCCGAGCGCGATGCCTGGCAAGAGTCCCGACATCACCGAGCCCGTCACCCGCCAGTCGGCGGTCTTTATACCCTGCGGCAGCAGGTGCACCTGGGCCACGGTCGCCGTCAGCATCACCAGGATGATCGAGTGATGCGGCTCCAGAAGCCAAGTCGCCAACAGCACGATCGGCATGTTGGAGCCGAAACCGAAGGCGCCGCGAATGAAGAAGCCGAGAAAATGCGTCGCCGCGACCGCGGCCACGACCCAGAGCGGTAGGCCGGGGAAGGGAACGAGATGGGCGGGCAGGAACTCTTGGAACATCGGTGCTGTCGGCGGTTGCGGGGTGTCGAGTATAGCAGCCGGGTGCCGCGCCCGGCACGACAACGGGGCCGGTCTACCTTCGTGCCGCCAGGGAGTCGGCGACGAGGCAAAGGATCTCGAACATCACGCTGGCGCCGACGAGCGCCGTGGTGCCGGATGGATCGAAGGGCGGCGCCACCTCGACGACGTCGCCGCCGATGAGGTTCAGGCCGCGCAAGCCCCGCAGCATCAGCTGCGCCTCCAGCGTCGTGAAGCCGCCAATCTCGGGTGTGCCGGTGCCGGGCGCGTAGACCGGGTCGAGGCCGTCGACGTCGAAGGAAATGTAGGTCGGGCCGTCACCGGCGACGCGGCGCGCCTCCTCGATCACAGCCTTGACGCCGATCTCGTAGAGCTCCTCCATATAGACCACGCGCATACCGGAATCGTGGCTGAACTTCCAGGCGTCCAGGTCGTTCAAGGCGCCGCGGATGCCGATCTGGATGGTCCGCTTCGGGTCCAGGACGCCCTCCTCGACGGCGCGGCGGAAGGGCGTGCCGTGGTGGAACTTGGAGCCGAGATAGTCGTCGCCGGTATCGCAGTGGGCGTCGAAATGGACCATGCCGACGGGGCGGTCCCGGCCGATGGCCCGCATCACGGGCAGGGTCACCGAATGGTCGCCGCCGGCGGAGATCGGCAGCACGCCGGCGTCGTGCACCTTGGCGAAGAAATCCGCGATCTCGTCGAGGCTGTCCTCCAGCTTGAAGGGCCGCTGCACCCAGGCATCGCCCAAATCGGCGACGCGGGCCAGCTTGTAAGGCTTGATGCCGCAGGCCTGGTGCACGGTCCGCATCAGGCTCGACTGGTTGCGGATCTCACGCGGGCCGTGACGGGCGCCGGTGCGGTTGGTGACGCCGCCGTCGAAGGGGATGCCGATCAAGCCGATGTCGACGTTGCCGTAGTCCTCGGTGAAAGGTGCCCGCATGAAGGTGGGAATGCCCGAATAGCGGGGCCGCTGCATCGGGTCGGCGAACTCGGGATAGTCGCTCATGGCTGGTCCTCCACGCCGTCGGCCGCTATTCCACGGGCTCGTCCAGGAAATGGCGGCCGTCGCGGTCCTCGATCTCCAGCACCCAGAGGTCGGGGTCGAAGTTCACCTGGCGGCTGATGTAGGCGTCGGCCTCAGACTCGTCGACAAGCTCGGGCCCTGTGGCGCGGAGCCAGATACGCCCACCCTCCGGGCTGGGTGCGGGCTGCAGGACGCTGCAGCCGTCATCCAAGGTGTTGAGCTTGATCAGCACCGTTCCCGCCATCTCGTCGCCCCGGCGGGCCACCACGGCGATGACGTCCTGGGACCAGCAGCGCCGGATATGCGCCTTGATCCAGAGCTCGGCCTTGACCCTGGGCTGCATCGCGGCCTCAGACCTCGCCGTGGCGAAAGCAGTCCACGACGTGGTCATTGACGATGCCGCACGCCTGCATGACCGCATAACATATGGTAGGGCCACAAAAGCGGAAGCCGGCCGCCTTCAGCGCCTTCGACATGGCCCGGCTCTCCGCCGTCTCGGCCGGAATCTGATCGCTTCGGGTCCGACGGTTGATTAGCGGTCGGCCGTCGGTGAAGCGCCAGAGGAAGTCAGCGAAGGAGCCATCTTCTTCCATGATCTTGAGCCAGGCCTGGGCATTTCCAATCGTGGCCTCGATCTTCTGCCGATTGCGGACGATGCCGGCATCGGCCATCAGAGCCTGGCACTTGGTGGCGTCGTAGCGGGCGACGACCTCGGGCGCGAAGCCATCGAAGGCGCGGCGGAAGTTGTCGCGCTTGCGCAGGATGGTGATCCAGGACAGGCCGGCCTGGAAACCGTCCAGCATCAGCTTCTCGAAGAGGGCGCGGTCGTCCCACTCCGGCACCCCCCATTCGGTGTCATGGTAAGCGACGTAGAGCGGATCCTCACCGCACCATGAACAGCGGCTTTGCTCCAAGTTCATCGACGGGGCGCTAGACGTTGGCCCATTCGGGCGTCAGGGGCTCGATCCGGGCCTCGCCGGCAAAGAGGCTCTCGCCGCTCAGCTGCGCGGCCTCCAATCGCTCGAGCCTGAGAAGCGCCATCGCCAGGCCGTCCCTGCCGGAGCGCACGACGCCGGCCTCCTTGTCGCCCAATAGCACCGGCGTGTCGGGTGCGGGCAGCGGCCCGGAGACCCGGACGGGCAGCAGCCGCTTCTTGACCAGGCCACGGTACTTACTGCGCGCCGTCACCTCCTGGCCGACGAAGCAGCCCTTCTGGAAGTCGACGCCGTTCAATTCCTCGAAGTTGCCTTCGAGCAGGATGGTCCGCTCTACCTCCAGATCACGGCTGCCGTCGGGGAGGCCGAGACCGAGGCGAAGGGCGTCGTAGCCGTCGGCTGGTGCGGCCTGGAACCCGGCCGCTTCGAGGGCGTTGGCAGCGGCCTTCTCGGGCGCGATGACGCGGACCCCGGCCCGGCTGAGGCGCGGGTCGACGAAGGCGACGCCGCCGGCGAACTCACGGGCCCGGCCGGGCTCGCCGGCAAGCGCCAGCGCCTCCGGCGTCCCTTCACCATAGGCGACGAAAACCGACAGATCCTCGCACGCGTCTTCGATCTCGACCTCGGCCCTGAGGCGGTACATCGAGAGCCGCTTGACCAGGGCGGCGAGACGCGCCTGCTCGCAATCGAGCAGCAGCCGATCACCGGACGCAGCGAGAAAGAAATCGTAGATGTATTTCCCCTGCGGCGTCAGCAAGGCGGCATAGATCGCCTCCGCCGCCGTCACCCGCTCGACGTCGTTGGAAACGAGGGCTTGCAGAAAGCTCGTCGCCTCCGCGCCCGAGAGCTGGATCAGGCCGCGTTCGGGTAGCCGTGAGTAATGCATCATTTTCATGCGACAGCTCGGATTGGTTTCGGCACAACTGGGTTACCAGTTAAGCAAGACCGCCACGCTTGGCAAGATAGCCGGGCCGGCCGTATAAGGCGAGGAGCGATGCGGCGATGCCCGCGACGCCATGGCGCCCATGAACATTCTCTTTATCAGCCATACCCGGATCGGCGACGCGGTGCTGTCGAGCGGCCTTTTGGCACATCTCGTCGAGCGCTATCCCGAGGCCCGGATCACGCTCGCCTGCGGCGCCTTGCCAGCACCGCTCTTCGCCGCCACGCCTGGGCTTCGCCGACTGGTGCCGATGCGCAAGCAGCGCCTGAACGGACACTGGCTGAAGCTTTGGACGGAGACCGTGGGCACCTATTGGGACCTGCTGGTCGACCTCAGGAATTCGGCCTTGAGCCGGGCCGTGTCGACGGGCGAGCGCCATATCTTGCGACCGGTACGGGAACCGCTGCATCGGGTTCGCCATCTCGCCAGGCTGCTTGGTTTGGAGCCGCCGCCGGCGCCCCGGCTCTGGCTCGGTGAGGCGGCGCGGGCAAGGGCCCGGGAGCTCGTGCCCGAGGGCGAACCGATCCTGGCGCTGGGGCCGACCGCGAACTGGCCCGGCAAGGCTTGGCCGGCTGACCGCTTCGCGACGCTGGCCGAGCGCCTGACCGTGGCCGAGGGGATCTTGCCGGGCGCGCGCGTCGCCGTCTTGGGCGCGGGCGAGGAGCGTCGGGTGGCGCTGCCGGTCATCGAGTCCATTCCCGAAGCGCGCCGCCTCGACCTCGTCGGTGCCGTGAAATTGGCGACGGCTGCGGCCTGTCTGGCGCGGGCGGCGCTTTACGTCGGCAATGATTCCGGCCTCATGCATATCGCCGCCGCCGTGGGCACGCCGACGCTCGGCCTCTTCGGGCCCAGCCGTGAAGCGCTCTACGCGCCGTGGGGCGAGAAGGCGGCCTGGGTCCGAGGCGCGCGCTCGTATGAGGAGATCGCCGCCGATCCGGCCTTTGATCCCGGGGGCACCGGGCCTTGGATGGCAGACCTCGATGTCGATGCGGTCGAGGCGGCGGCGGCGGCCCTCTGGCGCCGGGTCGGGGAGGGCTGAAGGTTGCGCCTCATGCAGGCCATGGCCGGCGGCCAGCACGGCGGTGCCGAAGCCTTTTTCGATCGCCTGGTGCCCGCCCTGGCACGGACGGGGCTGGAGCAGCGGGCCTTGGTCCGGCCAAGCCCGGAACGTCTCCGAATTCTGGCGGATGCGGCGGTGCCGGCGGTGCCGCTGCGCTTTGGCGGGCCGCTCGATTTGCCGAGCCGCTGGCGATTTCGCCATCAGATCCGCGATTTCCGGCCCAACATCGTTTTGACCTGGATGCGCCGCGCCACCGCCGCCTGTCCAGTGGGCGACTTCGTCCATGCGGCCCGCCTCGGCGGCTACTACAACGTCGAGAGCTTCCGGCACTGCGACCACCTGATCGCCAACACGAGGGACCTCTGCGACTATTTGATCGAGGGCGGCTGGGCGGCTGAGCGCGTGCACTACTTGCCGAACTTCGTTTCTGACGAGACCGCGCCGGCGATCGCCCGCGAGGCACACGGGACCCCGGAGGAGGCGCCGCTGATCCTGGCACTCGGCCGCCTGCATCGCGACAAGGGATTCGACGTCCTGTTGCACGCGTTGGCCACCTTGCCCGACGCCTATCTCTGGTTGCTGGGCGAGGGCCGCGAGTGGGCCCGGCTGGAAGGCCTGGCCAAGACGCTTTGCGTGGCGGACCGGGTCCGTTTCCTCGGCTGGTCCGAGCGGCCGGCCGCCTACTATGCCGCAGCCGACGTGGTTGCCTGCCCCTCGCGCAAAGAGGCCCTCGGAAACGTCGTCATCGAGGCCTGGGCCCAGTCCCGGCCGGTAGTGGCTGCCCGGGCGCCGGGACCGGCGGCCTTGGTCGACGACGGCGTCAACGGCTTGTTGGTCGCGGTCGACGACGCCGACGAGCTGGCCGCTGCGATCCGGCACCTGCTCGACTCCCATACACTCAGAGGCGACTTGGTCGCAGCCGGTCGGGAGAGCTATCTCGCCGCCTTTACCGAGAGCGCCGTGGTCGACGCTTATGGGGCTTTCTTTCGAAGGGTTGCGCCCGGATGATCGGTGTCGGAAGTTTGCGGACCGGCGCGGCTTGTTCATTGTCGGTCGCCATCAGCCTGAGGTTGGCGGAGGAGAGGCCATGACCACCTTCGTTCTCGTTCACGGCGCCTGGCACGGCGGCTGGTGCTGGCGGCGGGTACGGGAGATGCTTGAAGACCGAGGCGAACGGGTGCTGACGCCGACGCTCACCGGTCTCGGCGAACGCGCCCATCTGCTGGCCCCTGAGATCGATCTCGACACCCATATCCGGGACGTCGTCAACGTCTTGGCCTGGGAGGATCTGAGCGATGTCGTCCTCTGCGGCCACAGCTATGGCGGCATGGTGATCGCGGGCGTCGCCGACACGGTGCCGGAACGGCTGGCGTCACTGGTCTATCTCGACGCTTTCGTGCCCCGTGACGGCGAGGCGGTGGTCGATCTGCTGTTACCGGACCGCTTGGACAGCATGAAGGCGGACCTCGGGCAGAACGGCGACGGCTGGCGCCTCTCGCCGGTCCCGGCGGCGAATTTCGGCGTCGAGGCGCCGACCGATCGGGATTGGGTCGACCGGCGTTGCACGCCGCAGCCCTGGGCGACATTCACCGCCCCGATCCGCCTCTCGGGCGCCGGGGCGAGGATCGCGAAACGGACCTTCGTGCTGGCCGCGGCCTACGACCCTAGTCCCTTCCAACGCTATGCGAAGATGGCTGAGCGCGAGCCCGGCTGGGTCGGCCGATCCTTGCCGACGGGACATGACGCCATGGTGACGATGCCGGAGGCGTTGACGGAACTCTTGCTGGAGGCGATGCCATGACGGCTTACGATCTGATCATTCGGGGTGCCACGCTCGTGAACCACGACGGCATCGGCCCCGGCGACGTCGCGGTAAAGGATGGGCGGACGGCGGCAATCGGCGATCTGGGCCAGGCCGAAGGCGCCCAGGTGATCGACGCCGACGGCCTGCATCTCTTGCCGGGCGTCATCGACACGCAGGTCCACTTTCGCGAGCCCGGGGCCGAGCACAAGGAAGACCTGGAGTTCGGCAGCCGGGCCGCCGTTTTGGGCGGGGTGACGGCAGTCTTTGAAATGCCCAACACGCGGCCCAACACGAGCACGCCCGAAGCCATTGCCGACAAGCTGCGCCGTGCCGAGGGGCGAATGTGGTGCGATCACGCCTTCTATGTTGGCGCCACGGCCGAGAACGCCGACCAACTGGGCGAGCTGGAGCGGCTGCCGGGGACCGCCGGCGTCAAGATCTTTATGGGCGCCTCCACCGGGGATCTCCTGGTCGCCGACGACGAGAACCTGGCCCGGGTGCTGCGTTCGATCCGTCGGCGCTGCGCCGTCCATGCCGAGGACGAGTTCCGGATGCAGGAGCGCCACCACATCGCCGAGGCTGCGGGCCGGCCGCACGCCCATCCCGACTGGCGAGATGCGCAATCTGCGCTGCTGGCGACCCAACGACTGATCGGGCTGGCGCGCGAGATCGGCCGCCGGGTCCACGTCCTGCACATCACCACCGCGGCCGAGATCGAGTTTCTCGGCCGGCATCGCGACATCGCCACGGTCGAGGTGACGCCGCAGCACCTGACACTGACCGCGCCCGACTGTTACGACCGGCTCGGCACCCTGGCGCAGATGAATCCGCCGATCCGCGATGCGGCCGAGCAAGCCGGGCTCTGGCTCGGCGTCGCCCAAGGCATCGTCGATGTCGTCGGCTCCGACCATGCGCCGCACGGCCGCGAGGAAAAGGCGGCGATTTATCCCGCCAGTCCGTCGGGCATGCCGGGGGTCCAGACCCTGCTGCCGATCCTACTGGACCATGCCGCACACGGTCGGCTGACGCTTTCCCGGCTGGTCGATCTCACCAGCGCCGGAGCGGCCCGGATCTTCGGCATCGCCGCCAAGGGCCGACTCGGCGTCGGCTACGACGCGGACTACACGCTCGTCGACTTGGCGGCCGAGCGGACGATCGAAGACGACTGGATCGCCTCGAAATGCGGTTGGACCCCCTTTTCCGGCCAACGCGTTCGCGGCTGGCCCAAGCTGACCGTGATCCGAGGCCGCGTCGTCATGGCTGAGGACGAACTCGTCGGCAAGGCCGATGGTCGGCCCTTGCGATTCTGGGAGACGATCGACGCCGCCTGAGGCAGGGGTGGTGCCGGGCTACTCTTCGGCCTGTTTCAGGGCCAGGGCAGGGGGTGTGACTTGCCAGTCCTCGCCCTCAATCAGGGTGCAGGTCATGCCGGTCGGCTGGGTGATCAGCATGGTCCAGCTTTCGCCATGGCGCGAGGCCAGAACCTCCAGCAGCTCCCCTGATTGCGTGACGGCTCGGGCGATCGGCGTCTCGTCGTACTGTCGGGACAGCTCGGCGACAACCCAGTCGCGCATGACGCAGCCGGCCTCGGCGGTGTTGGGGAAGGCGATCAGGCCGACCAACGTGACCAGCAGCTTGGTGCGCATCGCGAAATCCCTCTTGGCAACGACCACTTGCCGTCACTATGAATCGGCCGCCACAGGGTCGCAAGTTTATTTGTCGAATTGTTGATGAATACTTAACAATCGAAGTCAATTTCAATTATTTTTGTGATTCGATTCAATACTTTATCCCGGCTGCGGCAAAGCCACCGTCGACGTTCAAGACGTGGCCGTTGACATAGGATGCGGCCTCCGAGCCGAGGAAAAGCACCGCATCCGCCATCTCGGTGATTCGCCCATAGCGGGCCAGCGGTATGGCCTCGCCATAGGCCTCGCGTGTCTCGGCGGTGTGGCCGATTGCCGTCAGCGGCGTGTCGACCGGGCCGGGTGCTACGGCGTTGACGGTGATCCCGAGGGCGCCCAATTCCAATGCCATCTGCTTCGTCAACTGGATTACCGCCGCCTTCGAGGTGCCGTAGGCAGTGCGGCCCCAACTGGCGCGCTGGCCGGAGATCGAGGCGATGTTGACGATCCGGCCATGGCCCCGGGCCGCCATCTCGCGGGCGGCCGCCTGGCCGCAGAGGAAACTGCCGGTGAGATTGACTGCGATGACGCGGGCAAAACTCTCGGGCGTGGTCTCCAAGAAGCCGGCCCGGTCGCCGATGCCGGCGCAGTTGACCAGGATATCGACGGCATCGAAGGCCTGAAGCGTCTCCGCCACCAAGCGCTGGGCTTCCGCCGGCACCGAGACGTCCGTGGCGATGGCCAAGGCCCGGCCGCCGGGGGCCTCGATGCCGGCCACCGTCTCGGCGGCGCCGGCCTCGTTTCGGTCGGCGACCGAGACCCGCGCGCCCTCGGCCGCTAGGGCTTCGGCGATGCCTCGGCCGATGCCGCTGCCGGCGCCGGTAACAATCGCAACCTTGTCCGAAAAGCGCATGCTACTCCTCCAATCGCCGTGTGGCATTCGGCCGCGTCTCGTTGTCTGGTCGGCCGGCATGGGGCTATGATCCGGCAACCCATCATAGGCGACGGATCGACCGCCGCCCACACGGAGGAAGGGCACATGACCGCCTGCATGGTTGGCTGGCACCACAGCCGTTTCGGCAAGCTGGAAGACAAGGATCTCGAGGGGCTGATCGTCGAGGTCGCGACCGAGGCGATCCGCGATGCCGGGATCGGTCCGGAAGACATCGACGAGATCTTTCTCGGCACCTTCAACGGCGGCATGGACCCTCAGGACTTCGCCGCCAGCCTGGTGCTGCAGGCGGACGAGCGGATGCGTTTCATGCCCGCGACCCGGGTCGAGAACGCCTGCGCTACAGGGTCGGCCGCGATCCATGAAGGCCTGACCGCGATTGCCGCCGGCCGCGCGCGCATGGTGCTGGCGGTCGGGGTCGAGAAGATGACCGCCCTGTCCTCGGCCGCGGTCGGCGAGGTGTTGATCAAAGCTTCCTACGTCAGGGAAGAGAACCGGCCGGGGATGTCGTTTCCAGGTCTTTTCGGCCATATCACCGAGCTCTACTACCAGCGCTATGGCGACCAGAGCGATGCCTTGGCTCGGATCGCGGCCAAGAACCACAAGAACGGCTCGGTCAACCCTTATGCGCATATGCAGAAGGACCTCGGCTACGACTTCTGCCGCCAGGAATCGGAGAAAAACCCTTTCGTCGCGGGGCCCTTGAAGCGGACCGACTGCTCGATGATCTCGGACGGTGCGGCGGCCGTGGTGCTGGCCGATATCGGCTCTGCACTCGGAATGGAGAAGGCGGTGGCCTTCC
>JASLMY010000048.1 GCA_030746295.1 Alphaproteobacteria bacterium
GGCTTGGTATCGGCTTCGAAGAGGTGGCGGTGCGGCGGGGCGACTTCGCCATTCTGGCAGCTGCGGTGGAGGTGCAGCTCGACGCGGATGGCACCTGCCAGCGGGCGGCCTGCGGGCTGGCGGGGGCGGCGCCGGTACCGTTCCGGGCAGAAGCGGTGGAAGCGGCGCTCGTCGGCGGCTCCCTCGACGATGATGCGATCACGCGAGCGGTGATACAGGTCGCGCCGCAGCTGGCGCCGGCCTCGGACCTGCACGCCAGCGCCGCCTATCGCCGCCGCTTGGCGCCGGCGTTGCTGGATCGGGTGATCCGCGCCGCCCGCGACGATGCCCTGGGACATGCGCGATGAGCCGGCATCGCGTCACCCTGACCGTGAACGGCGAGCGCCTCAGCCGCCAGGTGTCGGCACGACTCAGCCTGGTTGATTTCCTGCGCGACGAATTGGACCTGACCGGCACCCATGTCGGCTGCGAGCACGGCTCGTGCGGTGCCTGCTCGGTGCTGCTCGACGGCGAGGCGGTCCGCGCCTGCCTCATCTTCGCAGTGCAAGCCGACGGCCATGCAGTGACCACCATCGAAGGCCTGGGCGACGAGAGCGGCGGCTTGAACCCGCTGCAGGACGCCTTCTGGGAGACCCATGCCATGCAGTGCGGCTACTGCACGCCCGGCATGCTGATCGCGGCCGAGGCCCTGCTAGCCGAAACGCCGGCGCCGAGCGACGACCAGATCCGCGAGGCCATCGGCGGCAACCTCTGCCGCTGCACCGGCTACGGACAGATCGTCGAGGCGATCCGCCTGGCGGCAGCACGGCTGCGGCAATCGCCGGCGGAGGGCGGCGGCGATGGCTGAGGCGGGCGGGCACCGCTGGATCTCGAGGAAACGCCGGACCAAGGAGGACGGCCGCTTCATCACCGGCCGCGCTACCTACGTCGCCGACGTGCGCCTGCCCGACATGCGCCACGTCGCCCTCGTCACCAGCCCCTACCCGAGCGCCCGCATCGTCGGCATCGACGCCGAGGCGGCACTGGCCCTGCCGGGCGTCGATGCCGTGCTGACCGGGGCCGAGCTAGCGGCGGCGACCAACCCGCTCGCCAACCCCCTCGATACGCCGGGCGTCCAGTGCTACCCGTTGGCCGACGGTGTCACCCGCTATGTCGGCGAGTGGGTAGCGGCGGTGGTGGCGGAATCGCGCCACCTGGCCGAGGACGCGGCGGAGCTGATCGAGGTCGACTACGAGCCCCTGCCCTACGTCATCGACCCGGAAGAGGCCCTGGAACCCACCTCGCCGGTGGTGCACGCGGCGCACGGCTCCAACGTTCTCTACCGGCGGACCTTCGTCTGGGGGCCGGTGGAAACGGACTTCGAAAGCCAGCCGCATCGCCTCGCATTCCGCGCCCGCTGGGGCCGCAGCGCCACGGTGCCGATCGAGACCTTCGGCGTCGTCGCCCGCTGGGATGCCGGCGAAGCGCTGCTGGACGTCTGGGCCTCGATCCAGATGCCCTCCTACCCCGAGCAGATCGCCGCCGCCATGCGGCTCGCCGCCAACAACGTCCGGGTCCACTACGAGGTCGACGTCGGCGGCAGCTACGGCGTCAAGCGCGGCATCAAGCACACCGTCTTGGTCGGCTATCTGGCGCGAAAGCTGGGCCGGCCGGTACGGTTCATCGAGGACCGGTTGGAGAACATGTCGGGCGGCGACATGCACGGGCCGGACCGGATCTTCGACGTCGCCCTCGCCTTCGACGACGCCGGCGTCATCAAATCGATGAAGCTGCGCGCCCTCGACGACGTCGGCGCCCATACCGGCCGGGCGCCCTTGCAGCTCGGCAAGCCGGTCGGCGCCATCGTCGGGCCCTACCGGATCGCCAGCGTCGAGTACGAGGCGATCAGCGTCGCCACCAACAAGACCGGCCAGATCGCGGTGCGCGGCTTCGGCCAATCGCCGACCAACTTCGCCATCGAGGCGGCAGTGGACCAGGTGGCGCGCCGGCTTGGCCTCGACCGGGCCGAGGTCAGGCGGCGGAACTTCATCCGCTCGTGCGAGTTCCCTTACCGGATCCCGAGCGGCTCGGAGTACGACAGCGGCGACTATCACGCCGTCTTGGAAAAGGCGCTCGACCTGGCACCGATGGCCGAGTTCGAGGCCCGCCGCGAGTCGATCCGGAGTGCGGGCCGCCTCGCCGGCATCGGCATTGCCGCCTGCCTCGAGCCCGGCGGCGGCAACTCCGCTTTCGAGCCGCTGCTGAACCCGAAAAACCCGACCACCACCTGGCCCGAATCCTGCCTTGTCAAGGTCGACCGCTCCGGCAACGTCACCGTCGGCATCACCACCTCGACGAGCGGACAGGGCCACCAGACGCTGGCCGCCACCATCGTCGGTGAGGAGCTTTCGATCGATCCCGACCTGATCCGCGTCGTGCACCTGGATTCGCTCGTCGGCCTGCCGGGCAACAGCCCGGTGGCGAGCCGGATGGCGATCATGCTTGGCGGAGCCGCGGCAGGTGCTGCGCGGATCATCCGAGAGCGCGCGCTGCGCATCGCCGCCCATGTCCTGGCGCGCCCGGCGGAGACGCTGGCGCTCGCCGACGGCCAGATCCGGTCGCGTGACGAGCCCGAGGTCTCGCTTCCCTGGGCGGAGGTGGCCGAGATCGCGCACCGGCGCTATCACGACATGCCACCGGGGCTGGAGCCGGGCCTGCAGGCGACCTACGTCTGGGAGGTGCCGAAGGGCGGCACGCTGCCGACCGAGGATGGGCGGGTGCAGATGTACCCCTGCTATTCCTTCGCCGCCCACGTCTGCCTCGTCGAGATCGAGCCGCTGACGGGCCAGGTCAAAATCCTCGACTACGCCCTGGCACACGACTGCGGCACCATCATCAACCCGGACATCGTCAAGGGCATGGTGCTGGGCGGCGTCGCGCATGGCATCGGCGCCGCCTTGTACGAAATATTCGCCTACGACGCGGAGGGCCAGCTCCTCGCCGGCAGCCTGATGGACTACGTCATGCCGTCCGCCGCCGAGGTGCCGGAGATCAAGCTGGCGGAGCATTGCACCCCCTCGCCGCTGACCTCGCACGGCCAGAAGGGCGTCGGCGAAGGCGGCTATCTGGGCGCGCCGGCGGCGATCGCCAACGCCGTCAACGACGCCCTGGCGCCGCACGGCCTGGCGCTCTGGGAACTGCCGCTCCGCGCCACCGACATCGCCGACCTGCTGGCCGCGGCGGCGGAAACGGCGGAAGGATCGGGGTAGTCCAAGCCGAGCTCGTCGGCAGGGCGCTTCGTCGGCGCGACCAGATCAAGCCGCTCGCGCAGCAGTGGGAAGCCGGCACTCAGGCGCCGGAGTGGCCGGCCACCGGCAACGTCGGGCTGAGCCTTGCCTACAGCGGCCACATCACCGACGCCCAGAAGGAAGGCAAATATCGCCCGGACAGAGGCAGCCCGCACGTCGTCGTTGCGAGCGAGCGGAGCGAGCCCGGCAATCCAGGAACCGGAGATGCCGCGCCCGATGCTTGAAGCGTGTCGCGTCACTCTGGATCGCCGCGGCACAACGCGCCTCGCGATGACGATTCCGGCGCGACTGAACCCTATCCTTCGCTCTCGTCAGCCCGAAAGCATCATGCTCTAAACGCCGCCACCGAGCTCGGCCGCGCTGTCGTCGAGTGCCTTGGTGACGCCTGCGACGATGTCGTCGATCTGGCTCTTTTCGATGATGAACGGTGGGCAGAAGCAGAGGCGGTCGCCGATGGCCCGGGCGATGATGCCGTGGTTGAGGCAGTGCCGCTCGACCATGGCGCCGATCTTCACGTCCGCATCGAAGGCCTCGCGGGTCGCCTTGTCACGTACCAGCTCCATGCCCAGCACGAGGCCGACGCCGCGGACGTCGCCGATCAGCGGATGCTCGGCGAAGCCGGCGAAGGCGTCCTGGAAATGGGGGCTGATCGCCTGGACCTGGGCGACCATGTCCATCTCTTCGTAGATCTTCAGGGTCTCCAGCGCCACCGCGCTCGCCACCGGGTGGGCCGAATAGGTGTAGCCGTGGCCGAAGACGCCGACCTTCTCGCTCTCCGTCACCATCGCCTGGTAGATCGGCTCGGAGACCATCACCGCCGAGATCGGCATGTAGGAGGCCGACAGCGCCTTGGCGCAGGTCAGCATGTCGGGCTTCAAGTCGTAGGTCTGGCTGCCCCACATGTTGCCGGTGCGACCGAAGCCGCAGATCACCTCGTCGGCGATGAAGAGGACGTCGTACTTCTTCAAGACCGCCTGGATCTTGTCGAAATAGGTGGCCGGCGGGGTCAAGGCACCGCCGGCACCCTGCACCGGCTCGGCGAAGAAGGCGGCGACCGTCTCCGGCCCCTCGTCCTGGATCAGCTGTTCCAGGTTCGCCGCCATCCGAGTGGCAAAATCCTCTTCCGACTCGCCGTCCTCGTGGAAGCGGTAGTAGTGCGGGTTGTCGGTGTGCTTGAACTGCGGGAACGGCAGGTCGAAGTCGGCGTGCATGAGCGGCTGGCCCGAGAGGCTGACCGCCGCCGCCGTGGTGCCGTGATAGCCGCGGATGCGGCCAATGATCTTCTTCTTCTCCGGCCGGCCGATGGCGTTGTTGTAGTACCAGACGAGCTTGATCGCGGTGTCGTTCGCTTCCGAGCCCGAGCACTGGAAGAGGACCTTCGACATCGGCACCGGCGCCAACGCCAGAAGCCGCTCGGCCAGGTCGATGCTGGGCTCGTGGCCGCGGCTATAGAAGGTGTGGCCGTAGGGCAGCTTCTTCATCTGCTGGTAGGCGACTTCCGCCAGGCGGCGCTCGGAGAAGCCGAGCGAGGCGCACCAAAGGCCGGCCATGGCCTCGATGTAACGGTTGCCGGCATCGTCCCAGACATAGACGCCCTCGCCCCTGTCGATGACCAGCGGTCCCTCGCTCTGGTGCTGCACGAGGTTGGTCTGGGGGTGGACGTGATAGGCGATATCGCGCGCCTGCGGCGAATTCGGCATGATGTTCATCGAAATCCCTCCTCTGCATCGGAGGATCGCGCCATCGGCCGTCCCCGGACGCTCCCTTCCGGCTATGGGCGATGATAGCACGCAAGGCCATCGATCACGAAAGGCGTCCTTCGATTGGGATCGGGCTGGCGCTTGCCCTATTCTTTTAGTCTCGCCATCCACACTGCGCGAAACCGCGCCAACGACGGGTGAAGGACCGATTCAATGCTCCATCGCAAAGGCTTTCTGCTTCTGATCTTGACGGCGTTGCCACTGCTTGGCGGCATCGCGGCGGCGAGGGCGGCTGAGTACGTGATCGATCCCGCCCACGCCAGCATCCACTTCAAGGCGAGTCATTTTCATTTCTCCAAGGTTCAGGGCCGTTTCAATCGGATCAGCGGCGGCTTCACCTTCGACCCGGCCAAAGCGGAGGACAGCAAGGTCCACGTCGTCGTCGACGTCGGCTCCATCGACACCAACCACGAGGCCCGCGACGCGCACATGCGCGAACCTGAGTACTTCAACGTGGCGCGCTTTCCCGAGGCCGTCTTTCGCAGCACGCGGATCGTCGTGACCGGCGCCCGGACGGGCCTCATGACCGGCGAGCTGTCGATCCTCGGCGCCACCATCCCGGTCACGCTCGAGGTCGTTTTCAACGGGATCGCGCCGCATCCGTTGGGCGACCGGTTTGCCAAATACAACGGCATCACCGTCGCCAGCTTCTCGGCGCGAACGACGATCAGCCGCAGCAGCTTCGGCATGACCGCCGGCCGCGGCGAGAAGGGCGAGACAGTCGAGCTGTCGATCGAGGTCGAGGGCTGGCACAAGCCGTAGTCGGAAGTGGATCTCGGCGCCGTTCAACGAGGCGGAGCCTGCTCTGACCCCATTCGGGGCCATTCGATCGCGCGTCGGCCCCACCGCGACAGGCAAGGCATCGGCATGATCTCGATCATTCCGCGATTACCGAATCTTGAGGATGATCGACGGTTCGCCGTAAGCTACCGAAAGTGGAGGATGTTCCCATGAGCATGACGCAGGAGACTTGGTCGGTCGAGCAGATCATGCACGAGATGAGCCGGGAGGCGGCGCTCGAGCTCTGGCGGGGCCTGCCGGCACCCGCACCCGACGAGGTCCACGGCGAATATACCGGACACGTCCACGACGGCGGCGATGCCGCGGTCCGCGAGGCCAAGACGGCGTTCTTCTACGAATCCGTCTGCGGCTACTGGCTCGGCAAGGCCTACAAGCCCGGGACCGGCGGCCCGGGCGAAGGCTACAACTTCTTCCGCGAGGCCGACGGTAGCGTGCGGCGCTATCGGCGCTTCGCCACCGAGATCGGGCCGTCCCTCCTGGATGGTCGTCCCTGCCTGATCATGTATTACCGGGCGTTTCAGAACTACGCCGGCGAGATGGACCTGGTCGACGAGATCCGACGCCTCGACGACGGTGCCTACCTCTGCGTCTACACCGGCACCGAGGCGGTGCCGGGTTTCTCGACCTTGAAGCCAGGACAGGCGCGCACCGAGCCCGAGCTCTTCGCCCTGACCGGCCCGGTCGGCCCATGGATCGGCGTCGACGATCCCAAGGCGGAACTTCCCTAGCTACCGGAGCTCCCGGCGTCTCGACCCGATATCAGGCCGTCTCGCGCTTGATCACGCCGTCCCGGTGCAGGGCGCCGACCTCGTCTTCCGTGTAGCCGAGGTCCAACAGGACCTCGTCGGTTTGCGCGCCCAGAAGCGGCGTCGGTCGGATCTGGGGCGCGCGCGTGTGGCCGCACCGGACGTACTGCCAGGCCACCGACAGCCGGCCCGCCGTGGGATGCGGCCCGGTCGCGACCATGTCGTTGGCGAGCGCGTGGCCGTCGTTCAGGAAAAGCTCGCTGGCACCCGGCTGGGCCTCGGCCGAGGGCACGCCGGCGCGGCTCAACTCGGCCCGGGTCCCCTCGAGGCCGCGCACCAGGAACGCCACTGCCAGCGCACGCGCCAGGGGCGTCTCGTTCGGATGCCGGCCGTCGTCGGGAAAGGCTTGGCTCAGCTCCCAGTCGTCCAGCCCGGCCACCCGACAGAGCGCGCGACGCGACGCATCGTCTTCGGCGGCAACGTAGATCCAGCCGTCGACCAAACGATAGAGACGGTGGAAGGGGTTGAGGCCGTATTGCCCCTTGTCCGCGAGCGGGCGCTCGGGCCTGCCGGCGTACCGCGCGAACCAAGCCGAGCTCAACATGATCGCGCCGTTCAGGAGGTTGCTGTCGACCCGCTGAACGATGCCCCGGCGGTTGCGGGCGAAGATCGCCAGCACCGTACCGAACGCCGCCAAGGCGCCGGTCGTGTAGTCGGTGGGGGCGAGCTGGGCCGGAAAGACCGGCGCATTGTCGGGGCCGCCCTGGGCCCATTCGAGACCCATCAACGCCTGCGCCAGGGGATCGATCCCGGGCCGGTGGGCATAAGGGCCGGTCCAACCGTAACCGGTGATGTGGGTCTCGATCAGTCTTGGGTTGACGGCCGGGCCGATGCCCATGCGCGCCGTAGCACCAGGCCTGAGGTTGGCGAGCAGCGCGTCTGCGGAAGCGGCGATCCGCTGCACGACCGCCTTGCCGGCTTGCGCGCCGGTGTTCACCGAAACCGAGCGCTTGTTGAAGTTCAAGCTGTAGAAATAGGTCCGGCCGATCGGCCGCGAGAGGTCACCGCTCAAGGGCTCCAGCTTGATCACGTCGGCGCCGAGATCGGCCAACAGCCGGCCGCCGGTCGGCCCGGCGATGAGATTGGTGATCTCCAAGATGCGGATGCCGGCGAGCGGCGGCGGTTCCGGTGCGTCGGACGACGGGGCCGAGGCGACCGGGGCCGCGGGCGACAGGGAGATATCGTTCATGACCGGCATCCTGGGCCCCTGTATCCGGCCCGGCGTCTCACTGAAGTCGATTGGCACGCCCATCTGCTCGACCGGGCCCAGGACCGGGTCCGCAAGCGTCACCACCATGCCGTTGTGGATCACTTGCGGGTCGGTGAGCCCGTCCTCGGTCCACCGCGCCGGTGCGAAGGGCACGTCGGCCGCCTCGAAGGCCTCGGCCCATTCGGGGTACGGCCGGCCGGCGATCACGCGGGCGAGAACGGCCCGCAGCTCTGCCTCGTCCTCGGGCGCCCCGGGGGTGCCACCCGCGAACCTGGGTTCGCCGATCAGGTCAGCGATCCCCATCAGCTCGGCCGCGGCGGCGATGAAGCCGGCATGAACGCAGCCGAGCTGGACCCAGGTGCCGTCGGCGCATTCGTATACGCTGTAGAAGGGCGCGCTGCCGGAAGGGTGGGTCTGAAAGACGTGGGGATCGAGATGCTCGCCCACCACCTTGGGGTGATAGAGCAGCGCCCCGGCCATCAGCGAGGTCTCGATCGCCCGGCCACGGCCGGTCCGCTCGCGAGCGAGCAGTGTCGCGGCGATCCCGAGGCAGGCCAGGACCGCCGCGCCCACCGTCGGCAAGGGATGCACCACATGCACAGGGGCGGGGCGAAAGCCCGGCATCCCGCCCAGCACGCCCATGCGAGCCAGCACTAGGTCCTCGATCGGTGGCTCGTCCTTGAGCGGGCCGCGCTTGCCGTAGGCGGTGATCGAGGCGTGGACGAGACCGGGATTGGCCCGCGCCAGCCGCTCAGGCTCGACCAATCGCTGCAGTTCCGAGCTCGGCGCGAAATCCTCGACCATGATGTCGGCGCCCGCCACCAGATCGTCGAACTTGGCGGCCGACGCCGTCTCGCCAGCAGCCTCTTCGAGATCGAACGAGAGGCATTCCTTGCCCCGATCCCAGACGACGAAACCGCCGTCGCGGAAACCGGGTGCCGATGGCGCCACCAGGCGAACGACCCGCGCTCCCTGGTCGCCCAACAACATGGTGGCGAGCGCCGCGGCGGGACCACGGCCGAGGTCGAGTACGGTGATCCCGTCGAGGGTGGTAGACATGAAACGTCCTGTCGGTCGGTGACAGTCGGCGCGAGGGCGCCGGCCCGGATGCTGCCGGCAAGCGTAGTATCCCGTGGCCGCGATGGGAATTCCCTTGCCGGCGGCGACCTGCTTTGCCGCCGCCAAGGTGGCACGGTGGGATCGTTGGTGGAACTATGCCGGTGGCGCAAGTCAGGAGGAACGCCCATGAAGGTCGGCTTTATCGGTCTCGGCAACGTCGGCGGCAAGCTCGCCGGCAGCATCCTGCGCAACGGCTACGACCTCACCGTGCGCGACCTTGACCACGACCTCGCCAGGCCCTTCCTCGACGAGGGCGCCCGCTGGGCCGACAGCCCGCGCGACGTGGCCGCGGCCTGCGACCTGACCATCACCTGCCTGCCCAGCCCCGCCGCCTGCTCTGCGGTGATGGAAGCTGAGGACGGCCTTCTGGCCGGCCTCTGCGAAGGCAAGATCTGGGCCGAGATGTCGACCACCGACGCGGCCGAGGTACAGCGCATGGCGGGGCTCGTCCGCGCCCAGGGCGCCGAGGCGATCGACTGTCCGGTCTCCGGCGGCTGCCACCGCGCCACCACCGGCAATATCTCGATCTTCGCGGGCTGCCCGCGCGAGACCTTTGAGCGCGCCCTGCCGGTGATCAAGGCTATGGGGCGGCGCATTCTGCATACCGGCGACGTCGGCTCGGCTTCGATCCTGAAGGTCGTGACCAACTACCTCGCCACCGCGAACCTGATCACGCTTTGCGAGGCGATGGTGACCGCCAAGGCCGCGGGCATGGACCTCAACACCACCTTCGAGGCGATCCGGATCTCGTCCGGGACCTCCTTCGTGCACGAGACCGAGAGCCAGGTGATCCTGAACGGCTCGCGCGACATCAACTTCACCATGGACCTGGTGGTCAAGGACATCGGCCTCTTTCAGGAGATCGCCGAGCGCAACGAGGTGCCGCTGGAGGTCTCGCCGCTCCTCAGAGACATCTTCCACGACGGACGGGCGCGCTATGGCCCCCGGGAGTGGTCGCCCAACATTGTCAAGCGGTTGGAGGAGGCGACCGGCCTCTCGATCCTGGCGCCTGGCTTCCCGGCCGAAATGGTCGACGGCGAGCCGGAAGAAGAAGGCTATGAAGTGTTGCCGACGGGGGCGCCGCGCGGCGCGGACGGTTAGCCGAGGTCGTTGATGGATGCGGCCGCCGACGGCACCGCCCGAGCGGCCGTTCCAAGGCCCGTGCGTATTGGCTACCATCGCGGGAGACCGAAGCGCATCGGGGAAAGGCCGGCTCGGATGTCCATATCCACGACGGAGCTCGCGCGAAGATGAGGCGCCGTCTGGTGGCGGATTGGCTGCGCGAGAACGGCCGGGAGCTTCTCATCGATCTCGTCCTCGTCGCGGCGGTGGTCTGGATCGCCCTGTCGCCGCCCGAAGGCCAACTCGAGGTCGTGGTCCATGCCGCCGTCGTCACCGCCGTTCTGTTCAGGGCCTTCGACGCCTGGCGCGATTGGCGCTATGCGCCGCAGACGCTGAACAACGTCTGGCACCGCCTGGGGCGTGAGGCGGGCACCCAGAGAATCAACAAGGTTGCCCGCATCTACAATCTGGAGCCGCCCGAGAGCATCCCGCCCTTCGAGGGCGAGCTCGGCACGGCGCTCTTCCATGCGCGCCAGGACCTGCCGGTACGCTGTGGCCAATCGTCCCCACGAACGGCCATCGACGTGGTGGCGGACAACGTGCATGGTTTCTGGATCCCCGTCGACCGCAGCCACAGCCTAGAATCGCCCGGAATGCGCATGGAGGTGGCCGACCCGATCCCCGACGCCGGCGGCTTCGCGACCAGCTTCGACGATATCTGTCTCGTCCGGGCGGCCGAGATCCTGGCCGAGGACCGCGAGATCGCGGTCTTCTGGTCGGGCGGCATCGACAGCACCACGGCCTTGTCGGCCCTGCTGATGCAGGCCGGGCCGGCGGACGTTGAGCGCCTGCACGTCTTCTTGCGCCCACGCTCTATCGCCGAGTACCCGGAATTCTTCGAGGCCCACGTCGCCAAGCTCAACCACACCATCATCACCGGGCAAAACGCCGACGCCTTCCAGGCGGGGCCGGGCCGCACCTTCAGCTCGGACGTCGGACCGGTCCTCGGCGAGCAGGCGGCGGAGAGGCTGATCGTCACCGGCGAGCACGGCGATCAGGTCTTCGGCTCGATCAAGCTGGCGGAGAACCCGGAATGGATCGGCCAGCCACCCGTTGTCTATCTGAACGACCCGGCGTTCGACGGCTACCATGACGGCATCGAGCGGCTAAACGCTGCCTGCCCGGTGCCGATCGACAGCATCGATACCATGCTCTGGTGGTGGAACTTCGCCGTGAAGTGGCAGGAGATCACCTACCGCAGCCTGTCCGACTTGCGGGACGAGGCCTCGTTTCGGAACATCCGCCACTTCTTCCAGACCGACGACTTTCAACGATGGTCGATCGCCAACCCCGACCAAAAGATCCGCGACAGCCTGGAAAGCTACAAGTGGCCGGCGAAGGCGTTCATCTACGGCTTTGCCGGAGACGCGGACTATCGGGATCACAAGACCAAGGTCGGCTCGCTCAGGGTCCGGATCGGCTCGGTGCTGGGGATCGACAACCGCCACAACATCATTCGCGCGGGCCAAACCTCGACCGACGACCAGAAAATCCGGGCCAGGTACGGCACCCGCCTGCATGGCTTTGCGACCGTGGGCCGCTCTTCTGCGGCAGATAGGGGGCAGTATTCATGAAGGCGATCATCGTAATTATCGTTTTCGTTCTACTTGTCATCGTCGGCGAGACGATGTTCGGCTGGATCGGCGCCATCGCCGCCATCGGCGTCGGCGGCGCCATCTCGTTGGCCGTTCTCAGAGGCTCGAAACATGCCGGCGGCGGGGGGGGCATCAGTGGCGGGATCGGGTAGCGACGCCGGTTCGAGAGCTTCGATGCCAGACGAGAGCGCGAAACCTCGGAAGCCGGCGGCGGATACGACGGACGCGCCACTCGTCTTCCGCCCTCTCACTCCGCGGCTCATGGACGATATGGGCACGGTCCTGCGCGGCAGCTGGGGGGCCAGCTGTTGGTGTATGTACCCGCGCCTGACCGACGCCCAGATGCGCGCACTGCCGGGGCCCGAGCCCGTGAACCAGCGCCGGCGGGCGGCGATGGCGAAGCTCGCCCGCCGTCGCCGGGCGCCTGGCTTGCTCGCCTTCGAGGGCGACGCGCCCGTCGGTTGGGTCGCCGTCGCCCGGCGGCACGAGCTCAAGCGCCTCGAGGCATCGCGGGCGACGCCGCGCGTCGACGACGC
This sequence comes from Alphaproteobacteria bacterium, assembly GCA_030746295.1. The sequence goes on from JASLMY010000048.1 coordinate 12,237, forward strand.
CGACGTCTGGGTCATCCCTTGTCTCACCGTGCACAAGGCCGCTCGCGGCCGCGGGATAGCACTCGCCCTGATCGGGGCGGCGGTGGACTACGCCGCCAAGAAAGGCGCTCCCGCGGTCGAGGCCTATCCGCGTGCTGGCGAGGTGCGCACAGGCGACGACAACGCCTATTTCGGGACCGAGCCGCTCTTCCGCCGGGCCGGCTTCCGCGTGGTCCGAAAGCCGCTAGAAGACATCCCGCGCAACTGGGTCCCGCGCGTCGCGATGCGCATCGACACGGCCCGGCTGAGACCCGGTCCCTAGTCCAAGCGTCCGAGCGAGTTGAAGGCGGGGGTCGGCAGGCGCCCGGCCCAGACCCGGTCCGGGTTGGAAAGCGTCCGGCGCACCGCTTCCGGCGGGGCGCGGTAGACGAGGCGAAAGCGGTCCGATCGCGCCAGCCGGCCGATCTCGCCGGTCTTGTCACCGTCGCCGACGTGCCAGCGCGGTCGGCTCAGATCGAGCGCGACGCTGTGGCTGGCCTCGGGCGCCAGCAGGATCAGGTCGGCGTCGGTGGCCCGGACCGTCTCGCAACTCCGGTCGACGGGGTCGTGGCGTCCGCGCGCCCAGACGGTAGCGACCAGCTCGAAGCCGCAGTCCTGGCCCGGGTTGGCCAGTGCCAAGGGTTCGCCAGAGACGTTCTTCAGGGTCACGCGCAACTTCGGGCCGAGCGGGCCTTCCTCGGCGCCGCGGACGGCGACCTGCCGGCGCGGCGGGCTCCAGAGCACCTCCAGCCGGACGCCGAGGCGGCTCCACCGGTAGCCCTTGATGACCGCGGTACCGCCCTCGCTCAAGCCCAACTCGACCTCGAGCGGGACCTGCAGGCCCTCACGCTGGCCGCGGCGCTTCTCGATGGCACGGCCCGCACCCTGCTCGACGAATAGCTGCTCGATGCCGTACTTCACCTGCGCAGCACCCCGGGGGCCGCCAAAATGCACCCGGCCGATCAGCCGGCCCCGAATGTAGGGGCCCTCGGCCGGCGCCGCGTCGCTGGCATACGCCAGCTCGGCCAGACCGTCGGGACCGACGGTGAGGGCGCTGTAAACCTTGCGCCCCTTCTCCTTCAGCCGTTTCGGCAAATCGCCGCGCAAGTCGCGGGGGCCGATGATCGAGATCTCGTATTGCAAGCGGACGAAATCGCCGCGGAAGACGTCGCGCGGATCGATCGGCGCGGTTCGGAGATAGACCGTCCGGCCGTAGCGAACGATGTACTCGCGCTCGGCCGCCATCACCGCCAGCACCAGGAACTGGGCCAGCACCGCTAGGGCGACGAGGGCCTTCCTCATCCCGCCGTCCCCTCCAGCCACCGCTTGCTGCGGTTATAGAAGTTGCCGACCACGAAGATGCCGGCACCGAGCGCCAGGAAGATCGCTGAGCGCAGCAGCAGCGATTCGAAGAGATCTACATAACGGGCGAAGATGAGCGCCGTGAACAGGACGCAGGCGATGCTGACTAGCTTGACGTCGCCGGCGCGGGTGCCCTGCAGGATGAAGACGATGCAATGCCCCAGAATGACCAGGTTGAAGGGAATCGCGGCCACCCAATCGGTCAACGGCAGAATCTCCAGCGAGACCGCGGCGACGACGACGAGCGGCACCGCCAGCAATCCCCAATGCCACTGCCAGTAGACCGACAACCGGCGGAGCCCGAGGACAGGCGTTGCCAGCCATGCCAATGCTGCCAAGAGGAGGGAGACCCAGAAATAGGCCTGGACAGCCGGCTTGGCGAGCGAAAGGTCGTCCAGCACCTCGACGGCCTCGGCGAAGCTGTAAATATAGAGGAGCGCGAAGTAGCCGGCGAAGCCGACCGCCTTCAAGACCCAGGCGCTTGCCGGGAAGTCGCTTCTGTCCGCCAGCAGCCCCAGGGCGACGTAGAAGACCGCAGTGAAGGTGGCGAGCGAGAAGGCGAGCTCGTCCTCCAGCGGCACCGCCGCCAGGATCAGCACGCCCAAGAACGCCGCCAAGGCGAAGAAGAGAAGCGTCCGCGAGCGCTCGGTCCAGGCCAGCGGCAACACGCCGGCCCCGACCAGGAGCGGTGCCCAGTGGCTGCCCCACTGATATTCGAAGAGCTCTACCCCGGACCAGAAGACCACCAGGGCCAGGGCGAGAAAGGCTTGCGCCAACGAGGGCAGCGTCCAGGCGAGCGCCAGCGCGCCCAGGCCCCAGACCAGGATGGCATTCGGGTAGTGCTCGTCGATGTGATAGACCTGCGCCACCAGCCAGATGCCGGCACCGAACAGCATGGTGCCGAGGATATGCAGGCCCTCGATCATGCTGCGGGGCCGGGTCGGCTCGCGCGCCAGCCAGAGCGCCGCGCCGTGGCTCGCCGCCAAGGCCACGGCAACCAGCCCCAACTTCACGAACTTGGGCAAGTCTTCCCAGTTGTAGGCGAAGAAGAGGATGACGCCGAGGCCGATCAGAACCGCGCCGATGGCGGAAAAGATCAGCCGGCCCCAGGCCCGCTCCTCGGCCAGCGGATAGCGTTCGGTGAGCGTCGCCGCCAGACCCGGATCGATCAGCCCCTCGGCGCGCCAACGCTCGATCTCAGCTCTCAGCCACCTGTGCTGCTTCGCCATGCGCTCCCGAGGCGTTACTCACCACCGGCCCATGATAGCGCCCCGAACCGCCGACTCCGAACGACTAAATGCGCGGTGGGTGCGCCTTCGTGCGGGGAGCATGCTCCGATCGGATAACACCGGAATCGAGCGCTGATGGCCGGGTGACCGTTGTCGCGTTTCACATGGGTGGCGCCACGTGCCGATCACCGCTCGTCTGAACGCGGAATGCGCATTATTCTGTTTCGGCAGAGCGGCAAACCCCGTTTGCCCCCCAACAAGCAATGGAAACCTCATCGTGTTTACTCCGGAACATCTCGAAACCGATGTGTTGGTGATCGGGGCCGGTGGTGCCGGCATGTACGCGGCCATCGCAGCCGCGCGCAGCGGCGCGGACGTGCTGCTGCTCGATCGCGACGCCATCGGGCGCGGCGGCGCGACGGTGATGGCGCAGTTGTCGGTTGCCGCGGCGCTGGCGCTCGAGGAGCCGGACGATTGGCAAACCCATGTCGAGGACACGCTCTCCGCCGGGCGCGGCATCTGCCAGGAAGACCTGACGGAAATGCTGTGCCGACAATCGCCCGACCGGGTCCTGGAGTTGGATGCCTGGCGCATCGGCTGGGCACGGTCGGAGGGCCGCCTCAGTCAAATCAAGACCCCTGGCCATAGCCGTGCCCGCTGCTGTTACGTGGACACAGGGAGTACCGGGGCGGCGCTCACCGCCGCGATGCGCCGACAGGTCGCTCGCATGGACGGTATCCGCCGAGTCGGCAATATCGTGGTCACCGACCTCGTCGTGCGCGACGGCGAGGCGGCAGGCGCCGTCGGCTTTGATCTGCAGAGCACCCAACCGGTGACACTGGCGGCGGGCGCCGTGGTGCTGGCCACCGGCGGTCTGACGCGGATCTACCGGCGGACGACGGCCTCCGCCAACATGGCCGGAGACGGCTTTGCCATGGCGCTGGCCGCCGGGGCGGAACTCGTCGACATGGAATTCGTACAATTCTTCCCCATAGGCCATTTGGCGCCACGCATGGTGGGGCTGGATCCGGTGATGTGGGATGCCTTCCGCTACAAGCTGGGCGGGCGATTGCGTAATGCCGACGACGAGGACTTCCTGGAGAACTACGGCAACAAGGACGGCGGCAACTACCAAACGCCCCGTGACCTCGCCACGATGGCGATCCTGGGCGAGATCGCGGCGGGCCGGGGCTCGCCCAACGGCGGCGTCTGGCTCGACTTCAGCCATATTTCGGAGGACCGGATGCGCGCCGCCTTCGACTGGGCCATGGACGGTTTGGCTGAAAACGGCATCGACCTGACGCGCCAACAGGTCGAGGTGGCGCCGATCGCCCACTATCATCTGGGCGGCGTGCGCGTCGACGGCACGTTGGAATCCACGTTGCCGGGGCTGTTTGCGGCAGGCGAGGCCGTGGGCTGCGCGCACGGCGCCAACCGCCTGTCGGGCAACGCCCTGCCCGAGGCGCTGGTGTTCGGCGAGGTCGCCGGCCGAACCGCCGCCGGCCGGGCCCTGGGTCGACGGAACGGGAGCGGCCGTGGAGACTCCTGGCAGCCGGCCGCCGCGGCCGACGCGGTCGACACGATTCGCGCTCGAGCCGCTGGCGGCAGAGGGGCGAGCGGTCCGAAGCCGGTGGCACTGATGAAAGAGCTGCGGGCGCTGATGTGGGACGACGTCGGGCCGATTCGCGACGCCGCCGGCCTCGGCCGTGCGCGGCGCCGCATCACCGACATGCGCGATTCGGACCTGCCGGCGGCGACCGTCCGAGACGATGCGGCGTACAACGTGGCGCTCGCCGAATGGTTTCAGCTGCGCGGCGCCCTCGCGGCGGCCGAGGCCGTCGCCGTCGCCGCCCTGGCCCGCACCGAGAGCCGTGGCGCCCACCAGCGCGCCGACCACCCGGACACGGCGCCCAAACTGGCGGTCAACCAACGCCTCTGGTGCGACGCTGATGGCCTGACCACTGCGTTTGGCGCCGGGCCCGGCAAACGAAATACACCCTCGTCCTCGACCGGTGCGCCCATGGAGGTCGCTTGACCATGGCCGAAGACAAACCCCTGACCACCGTCCTGAGGGTGCAGCGTGGCGGGCCTGACGGCGACATCCGCCACGATACCTTTGAGGTGCCGTTCAACGCCGGTGACACCGTGCTCGACGGGTTGATCTGGATCCGCGAGAACGAAGACGACAGTCTGGCGCTGCGCTATAGCTGCGTCAGCACGTTCGTCTGCAAGCAGTGCACCATGCTCATCGACGGAGAGACAGCCTACGCCTGCAAGACGCGGCTGCGGGCGGGCCCGATGCAGATCGGGCCGCTTCGCGGCAAGCAGGTGATCCGCGACCTCGTGGCCGACACCCTGCCGAAGCGAGAACATCTGAAGCTGCCATGATGGACGCCGCGGCCTGTAGGCGGTGGGGTGCCGAACGGAGGATCCGGCCATGACGACGACCAGACGCGCCCACCTCGTGGTCGGGGGCTTTCCCCCCGGCGCCTCGGCGGGGCACGACATGGATTTCGCCCGCCTGCACCTCCTGCAAAGGCTCGACGCGGAAGAGCATCTCGCGGTCACCGTCGCGAACGACTTCCAGGATATCGAGCGCTGGTTGCCGGGGACCGATCTCTTGATCACCTATGTCGCCGGCCCCTTTCCGGCCGGCGCCGGCAACGCGGCGCTGCAGCAGTGGCTGGAGGCGGGCGGGCGCTGGTTCGCGCTGCACGGCAGCTCCGGCGGCAAGGCGGTCAAATCGGAACGCGACGGCCGCCAGGTAAAGCAGATGGTCAAGGGCGAGCATCACCGGACGCTGGGGTGCTTTTTCCTGAACCATCCGCCGCTCAGGGAATTCGACGTCGCGGTCACCGGCCAGCACCGCCTGACCCGGGGCCTGCCGGACCGCTTCACCGTCCGCGACGAGCTCTACCTCGTCGAGCTCCAGGAGCCACAGGCGAGCCAAATCCTCCTGACGACCGAGCTGGCGGAGGACCCGTCTCCGCCCGGCTTCGGCTTCGTCTACGACGAGGACACCGCCCTGCAACCCGATGGCAAGACGCGCGTGCTCGGCTATTCCCGAGGCGTCGGGCGCGGCGAGGTCGCCTACGTCGCCCTCGGCCACTGCCACACCGGGCGCACCAATACGCAGTCGGCCGTGGATCGCAGCATCGATGCGGCGGGAAAGGTACCGTCCGAGTTTCACGGCGTCTGGGAAACCGAAGCGTTCGCGACATTGCTGGAGAACGCCATCGCCTGGGGCCTCGGCGAGGACTGAGCGCCGCCCACAGGCAACACGGCGCGAGCCGCTCCACGCGATGGGATCGCACTCTAACGGTTGCAGACGCTCTTGGGCACGAGGATGATGGCGATGCCGTGCGCCTTCGCGGTCACGGTGACGATGCGCTGTCCGACGACGGTCTGCTCCTCGTAGGTGAAGTCCGCACCCTCGCGGTCCAGCTTGGCGCGAAGCTCTTCGGGCGTGGCGACGCCCTGAAAGATCGGCTTCCGCTCCGCCGCGTCGGGAAGCGACGAACACCCGCCGTGGCGGCCGAACAACATCCAGGTCTCAGCCGCGGCGGGGGTCGCGAGGAGGAACGCGCCGAGCGGAATTCGCGTCGCGAGCCTCATATCTCGTCTCGATCCAACCATTGCTTGATATCAGGCTGCCGGAAGCCAGCGAAGTCAACCGCCGACCCTAAAGCGTCACCAGCAAGACGACGATGCCGAGGCTGAGGAGCGCCATGCCGACGAGTTCTCTCGCCGTCGTGCGCTCGCGGAAGAAAAGCATCGAGATCGCCAGCGTCATCACCAACTCGACCTGGCCGACGGCCTTGACGTAGGCGGCACGCTCTATGGTCATGGCCGTGAACCAGCCGAACGAGCCCAGGATGCTGGTGGCGCCGATGAAGAGCGAGACCCGCCAGCGCCGGGCGATGACGCGGAATTGGCCGGGCTGGGTGAGAAGCAGGTAGAGGGAGAGGATCACCGTCTGCATCGTCACCATGGTCGCCAGCGTCAGTCCGGCGGTGAAGAGGTAGCGCTCGTCGCCGAAGGATAGGCTAGCCCGGCGGATCAGCAGCGAGGAAAGCGCGAAGCCCAGGCCCGAGGCGACGCCGATCAGCGCCGCCCGGTTCCAGAGACCAGTCAGCAGTGCGGCAGCGCCGGTGCCGGTCCGGGCAAGACTGATCAGGACGACGCCGGCGACGCTGACCGCGATCGCCACCCAACCGGCGAGGCTCAACAGCTCGGCGAATAAGACCGTGCCGACGAGCGCCGTCAGCAAGGCCTCGGTGCGGGCATAGGCGTTGCCGACGGCGAAGTTCCGCAGCGAGAAAAGATGTACCAACAACACCGTGCCGGCGATCTGGGTGGTGCTGGCGGCAAGAGTCAGAAGGATGAATTCGAGGTTCGGCGTTGGCAGGCCGGTGCCGTAGTGCCGCATCAGGGCGAGGAGATAGAGATAGGCGAAGGGCGCGCCGAAGAGGAAGCGCACCAGCGCCACCGAGGCCGAGTCGAGTTCGCCCGTCAACACCTTCTGCCCCGCCGTCCTGACCGACTGCATGGCGGCGGCGAAGAAGGCGAGGCCTATCCAAATCCAGGCATCCATGCGAGCGGCGGAGGTCCTGTCGATGGGGTGAAAAGGTCGGCAGAAGCGCCAACCCCGCCTTCATAGCCCGCTTGTCTCACCGAAGCCACCTCGCCTAACGTCGGTGTTCGGATTGGGGGTGGTGACGATGGACGCGACGGAGCTTTGTTTCACGCCGGCGACCCGGCTCGCGCAAATGATTCGAGCCAAGGAGGTCTCGGCCGTCGAGGTGACTTCGGCGGTGCTGGACCGGATCGAGGCCCTGGAGCCACACTTGAACGCCATGCTGACGGTCAGCGCGGATCTCGCCCGCCACGAAGCGCGCCGGGCCGAGCAGGCGGTGATGACAGGCGAAGCGCTGGGGCCGCTGCACGGCGTGCCGGTAACGGTGAAGGACCTCCTCAATACCGCCGGCGTCAAGACGACCTTCGGCAGCCACGCCTTCGCCGACAACGTGGCGCAAGCCGACTGCGTCGCCATCGCCCGCCTACGCCGGGCCGGCGCGGTACTGATCGGCAAGACGACGACGCCCGAGTTCGGCCACAAGCCCTTGACCGAGGCGCCGCTCTTCGGCCGCACGGTCAATCCCTGGAACACCGGCCGCACCGTTGGCGGGTCGTCGGGCGGCGCCGGGGCGGCGGCAGCGGCCGGTTATGGCCCCTTGCACGTCGGCACCGACGGCGGCGGCTCGATCCGCATCCCGTCGGCCTGCTGCGGTATCGTCGGCATGAAGGCGACGCTGGGCCTGGTGCCGCACGACCAGGCGCCCGAAGCCTTCGCCAACCTGTCCTATATCGGGCCGATGACGCGGAGCGTCGCCGACGCCGCCCTGATGCTGGACGTCATGGCCGGACCACATGCGGCCGACCCGCACTCGCTCGGCCGCGAGACGCCCGATCTCGGTGCTGCCGTCGCGTCCGCCGACATCCAGGCCTCAGGATCGGCTGGCGGACACGGCTCGGCAACGAGGCGATCGATCCCGAGACGGAGCGGCTCTTCGAGGCCGCGGTCGGCGCCTTCGAGGGCCTGGGTGCCCGCCTGGAACGGCGCGAGGGCGACTTCACCAGCACGCTGCCGGTCTGGGCACCGCTGACCTTCGCCACCTGGGCGGCCCGTTTCGGCGACCATGCCGACCGCCTGGGTGAGCGTATGAGCGAGAGCCTGCGACGCTGGATCGAGGAAGGACGCGGCTTCTCGGCGGTCGAGGCGCAGTCGGCGATGGCGCTCCGCACCACGGTCTACCGCGAGGTCCAGGCCTGGTTCGAGACGGACGACCTGATCCTGATGCCGACGCTGACGCGGCCGGCGATCGACGCCGACCACGACCCCTTCGAGCCGATCCGGATCGGCAATGCGCCCGTGGGCGAGATCCGCGCCGCCTGGTACCCCTATACCCACCCCTTCAACCTGACCGGTCATCCCGCGATCACGGTGCCTATGGGCTGGACCGAGGCCGGGCTGCCGGTGGGCCTGCAGATCGTCGGTCCCTGGCTGGGCGATGCCCGCGTGCTGGCCGCCGCCGCCGCCTTCGAGGCCGCCCGCCCCTGGGCCGATCGCCGGCCCGACTTGGGCTGATCAGGCCGCTTCGCCGCCGTCCTCGTCGGCCGCGACGCTTTCGGGCTCCGCCACCCGCTGCATCTCGGCGACGACGCGAATGAGAGGAACCTCGATGTCGTAGCCGTGAATGGTGAACTTGGTGGGATCGAACATATGGGTGGTACGGCGAAAGGCCCGGTAGAGCGGCGGCTGGCGCGCTGCCACGGGTGCGGGGTCCTCGAGCGTCAAGTCGATCGCGGCCGAGCGTAGCAAACTGGTGCGCCGCCGACTGATGAACTGGATCTGGACGAACGCCTCCCAGGGAATGGTCTGCTCGCCGAAGCGGAAGTAGTAGACCCCGTCCGGGCCGAAGCGGAGCTGCGGCCCCCTGTGCAGCACGCCGTGCAGGCCGAAGAAGGTGATCCAGCCGCCGAGGCTCAGCATCAACAGATCGATCGGCAGGCGGCCGATGGCCTGATCCATGAACCGGTTCAGGCCGGTGATGACCTCGCTTTCCACCAGCTTGCTCTCGCGCACCGGCAGGCTGTGGTCCTGGGTCAGGTCGTAGACCGCGAGCGCCATGATGGCGGCGCCGATCAGGGCGATCGCGCCCTGGAAGATGCGGCGGCCCCGGTAGCTGACGGTCTCCGCTTCAGCCACCATTGACGGCCCGCGCGTCCCCACCCGAACGCGCCGGCACCGATGGCGCCGACGAGGTCCGACCCGCCCTCACGCCTCGACGCTGGTCCGCAGGGGTGCCGCCAAGCGCGCTTCCGCCCGCGCTTCGGCGCCGATGGCGATCGCCTCGTCCAAGGTCTCCAACGCCAACGCCCAGACGGTGTCGGGGTCGCCCAGACGGGTTACCGCAATGGCGACATCGGCGGCATCGGAGGCCTCGATCGCCTGGCCCAGATGCGGTGCCCGGGCGGCACCGGCGCAATGGCTGGAATAGGCCGTGCGCGCCGTTGCCATTGTCGCCATGCGGGCGGCGTTGACGGCGCGTTTTCCGGCCGGACTGGTGGTGAGTGCCGCGTAGGCGGCATAGGCGGCGTCCGCCGCCCGGTCGAGGCCGCCCTGGAAGGTGCGGAAGGCTTCCGCCCGCTCGGGCAGATGGCAGGCCTCCATCGCCATCGGCAGGAAGGTGCGGACCGCGCGCCAGGCCAGCAATTCAGCCCGCGCCACCTCGTGGTCGTCGCGGGTACCGATCAAAAGCGGCAAATAGGGCTTCAACTGCTGGCGCCACTTGTGCGGCATGGAATCGTTGAGCCGAATGGTGAAGCCGGTCAGCAGCGGACAGGCGCAATCGGGGTGGTCGCTGTGCGTCTCGCCAGCGAGGAAGGCGACCATCTCCATCGCGCACATGCCGTCGTCCGGCCGCTTGTGCGAGCCGTAGGTCAGATCGACGGAATCGAAGAGTCGCTGGCTCTTGAGATTGAACATGGCTCGAGACCCCTTTCCGGGCGAGAGGGCGCGACGCTCCCAGGGCGCCCTGTCATCGTCCCGGACCATGGTATACGATTTTTCCCTTCGTTCACCACATTACAATGGCCTTGCGGCTGTGGACCCGGTTCACAATTCGTCGAACGGGGCATCCTGGAGGGGGAAGCGATGAACCAAGAAAGCCGAGCCATCGTCATCCGCGGCGGCCGTCTGATCGACGTGCGCGGACATCTGGCGAATCCGGCCGATATCCTGATCCGGGGTGACGAAATCGTCGAGATCGGGCCGCCCGGGTTGGCGGTGCCCGAGGACGCGGCCCTGATCGACGCCGCAGAGCAGTTGCTGATGCCCGGCCTCGTCAACGCCCACACCCACGGCCATGGCGGCCTGGCGCGGGGCCTCGGCGACCGGTGGACGCTGGAATTGTTGCTGAACGCCGCCCCCTGGATCAGCGGCAACCGGGCACCCGAGCACAAGTATCTGAGCGCCGCCATCGCCGCGCTGGAGATGGTGGCGAAGGGCTGCACCGCTTGCTACGACCTCTATTTCGAGATCCCGACGCCGACGGTCGAGGGCATGCAGGCGGTGGCCCAGGCCTATCTCGACGTCGGCATGCGCGTCGTGGTCGCACCCATGGTCGCCGACCGGACGCTCTATCAGTCGGTTCCGGGCCTGATGGAGGCGCTGCCGGAGGAACATCGCGACCGGGTCGAGAAGCTGGCAATGGCACCATGGCAAGAGACGCTCGCGGCCTGCCGACAGGTGGTCGAGAGCTGGCCCTTCGACCGCGAGCGGGCCCGCCCGGCCCTGGCGCCGACCATTCCGTTGCACTGCTCGGACGACTTCCTGGTCGGCTGTCGCGACCTCGCCGCCGAGCTGGAGCTCGGCTACCACACCCATCTCGCCGAATCGAAGGCGCAAGCCGTCGCCGGCGTGGCGCGCTACGGCCGGACGCTCACCCACCATCTGGACGACTTGGGCATTCTGGGGCCGAACTTCGCCGCTGCGCACGCGGTCTGGCTGGATGACGACGACATCAAGCGGCTGGCCGACAACGGCGCCCGTGCCGCCCACAACCCGGGCTCCAACATGCGCCTGGGCTCGGGCCTGGCACCGGCGGCGGCGATGATGCAGGCCGGCGTCGACGTCGGCATTGGCACCGACG
>JASLMY010000049.1 GCA_030746295.1 Alphaproteobacteria bacterium
CACGGGTGGAAGGGGCCTAGGACTTGCCTGCGATGGCTCGGCGACCGATTTACTGTCTCTAGGAACTAGGGATAACGGGCACGATGCGAATCGAGATCAACTACGGCAGGGGACATCTGGAGGTCGAGCTGCCGGAAGATGCCGAGGTGACGCTGATCGGCAAGCCGGCGATGCCGGCGTTGGCCGATCCGATTTCGGAGGTCGAGCAAGCGCTGGCGCGGCCGGTCGGCGCCCCATCCTTGGCCGAGCTGGCGCGTGGTCGCAATAGCGCCTGTATCCTGATCTGCGACATCACCCGGCCGGTGCCCAACGGCCTCGTCCTGCCGTCCCTGATCCGCCAGTTGCTGGCGGCCGGGCTGGCCCCAGAGAGCATCAAGGTATTGGTTGCCACCGGCCTGCACCGTCCGAACGAAGGCGACGAATTGGCCGAGGTCGTGGGCGATCCCTGGGTGCTGGAAACCGTCGAGGTGGCAAACCACTTCGCCCGGAACGACGCCGACCACCTCGACCTCGGCCTGACGCCTGGCCGCCACACCAGGGTCCGGCTCGATCGCCGCTTGGTCGAGGCTGACCTTAGGATCGCCACCGGCTTGGTGGAGCCGCATTTCATGGCCGGCTACTCCGGTGGCCGCAAGGTCATCGCCCCCGGCGTCGCCCACGCAGAGACCATTACCACCTTTCACAGCGCCCGCTTCATGGAGCACCCGAAGGCCGCCAACTGCGTCCTCGACGGCAATCCGCTGCACGAGGAGCAGCTGGAGGTCGTGCGCATGCTGGGCGAGGCCTATGCCGTCAATACGGTGATCAACGACGACCGCGAGCTCGCCTTCGTCAACTTCGGCGAGATAGTAGAGAGCCACCTCGAAGCGGTCGCGTATGCCCGGGGCTTCGCCGAAGTGCCTGTGCCCGAGCGTTTCGCAACCGTCCTCACCAGCGCCGCCGGCTATCCGCTCGATAAGACCTACTATCAGACCGTCAAGGGCATGGTCGCGCCGTTGGAGATCCTCGCCCCTGGTGGCGATCTGATCATCGCCTCGGCCTGCTCGGAAGGCATGGGCTCGGAGCATTTCGTCGATGCGCAGCGCCGCCTGGTCGAGAGCGGTGCCGACGCCTTCCTCGACGAGATCAGCGTTAAGAGTCACGCCGACATCGACGAATGGCAGACCGAGATGCAGCTGAAGCCGATGCGCGTCGGAGCCATCCACCTATACAGCGATGGCCTCTCGGGCCCGGCGCGAGATCTCACCGGCGTCAACATGGTCGCCGACCTCGGCCGGGCGGTCGCCGCCAGCCTCGAGCGCTCGGGCGAGCGGCGCCTCGCCGTGATCCCCGAAGGCCCCTACGTTGTCCCGGTCTGGCGGCCGGCGGCCTGAGCGCAAGCAAGTGCTGGAACCGCAGTGAGCCCAGGCCTACGACACATACATCTCGACCCCCTGGGCGGGATCAGCGGCGACATGTTTCAGGCCGCCCTGCTGGATGCCTGGCCCGATGCCGGCCCCGGCTTGGAAGCGGCGATGCGCGCCGCCGGATTGCCCGAGGACTGGTCGGTCGAGATCCGCGCTGCGGGTGACGGCGTCCTGACCGGCACCCACCTTGCCATCCGGGCGCCTGCTACGGGAGAGAGACGACCGACCGGCGCCTTCCGAGAGATCCGCGAGCGGCTCGCCCGGGCACCGCTCACGCCGGCAGTGGGAATGGGCGCGATCGCCATCCTGACGCTGCTGGCGGAAGCCGAGGCGGCCGTGCATGGCGTCGCCGTGGACGACGTGCACTTCCACGAGCTCGCGGACTGGGATTCCATCGCCGACGTGGTCGGCGCCGCCTATCTGATCGACTGGCTGTCGCCGGCGGGCTGGTCGGTCGGGCCACTGCCGATGGGCGGCGGACGGGTCGACACCGCGCATGGGCCGCTGCCAGTGCCGGCGCCGGCGACCGCCAAGCTGCTGGCCGGCTTCGAGGTCCTGGACGACGGCATCGGCGGCGAGCGGGTAACGCCGACCGGGGCCGCCATCCTGCGCCACCTGGCGCCCTCTCGCCGCCCGCCGGCGGCGACCCTGACCTTAGGCACCGAAGGCACCGGCCTCGGCAGCCGCAAGCTCGACGGCATCGCCAACGCTCTGCGCGCCTTGGGCCTGTACGCCGGCGCGGTCGACGGGGCCGCCGAGCGCGTTGCCGTGATCGACTTCGAAATCGACGATCAGGCGCCGGAGGATCTCGCCATCGGCCTCGACCGCCTGCGTCAGTTGCCGGATGTGCTGGACGTTCTGCAAGTCCCGGCATTCGGCAAGAAGGGCCGCTTGGTTGCCGGCATCCAGCTCTTGAGCCGACCCGAGGCGGTCTCGACGGTCGCCGAGGCCTGCTTCGAGGAGACCACGACGATCGGCCTGCGCTGGCGAATCGAGGACCGCATCGTGCTCGAGCGTCGAATCGGGCGGACAGAGACGGCGGATGGCCAGGTCTCGGTGAAGTTGGTGGACCGCCCCAGCGGCGCGCGCACGGCCAAGGCCGAAATCGACGACCTCGCCGCAGCACCCGGCGGTCGCGCGGGACGGGACCGACGGCGGCTGGCGGCGGAGACGAAGGCCCTCTGCGGAGATCGGGACGGGGATGGCTGAGTCGGCTGAACTTGGACGCCTGAGGGCGGTTCTCGAGGGCCTTGGCCCAGCCGCGCTGGCTGTCAGCGGTGGCGTCGACAGCATGACGCTCGCCTTCGTCGCCCATCGCCTACCAGGGCTCCAGGCGACCGTCTTCCATGCGGTCTCGCCGGCCGTGCCACCCGAGGCGAGCGCCCGAGTTGCGGAGCATGCGCGGCAACACGGCTGGCCGCTCAACGTCATCGACGCCGGCGAGTTCCGCGACCCCGACTACCTTCGAAATCCCGGCAATCGCTGCTTCTTCTGCAAGACCAACCTCTACGGCGCGATCGCCGCCCGAACCGATGCCAGGATCCTCTCGGGCACCAATCTCGACGATCTGGACGACTACCGGCCGGGACTGCAGGCGGCGGAAGCACACGGCGTATTGCATCCTTACATCGAGGCTCGCATCGACAAGGCGGCGGTACGGCGCCTGGCCGGGGAGATGAGCTTGCCGACCCTAGCGGCTCTGCCTGCCTCGCCCTGTCTTTCGAGCCGCCTGCAGACCGGCATCGCCGTCAGGCCAGAGACACTGGCCCTGGTGCACGCGGTCGAAAGGCTGATCGACCGGGCGCTCGCGCCCGAGACGGCGCGTTGCCGGGTGCGCCACGACGGCATCACGATCGAACTCGACGCCACCAGCCTGGCCCGGATCGAGCGCGACGAGGCAGCCGCCCTCAGGGCCGATCTGGCGCGCCTCTGCGTCCGCCACCGAGGCTCCCAAACGCTCCGCTTCCGACCTTACCAACGGGGCAGCGCCTTCGAGAGGCCGGGGCGTCATGCCGGCTGAGGGAAGCACGGACGATATCGTCTTCGACTTCGAGCGACGGGCGCGCATCGGGCTTGCCGAGGCGGTGCTGGCGAGCGGCAAGTCGACGGCGCAATTGGCCCGGCTCTTGGCCCTGGCGCGCGAACACGGGGCGCCCCTGCTCCTGACCCGGCTGACGCTGGCGAGCTACGAGGCCCTGGCGGCGGACGACCGAGCACGGCTCGACTACGACCCCCTCTCCCGGACCGGCATCCAAGGCCCCTGGCAGGCACCGTCGACGCCGCCGCGAGTGGCGCTGGTGACGGCCGGCACGTCGGACCTGCCAGTTGCAGGCGAGGCGGCCCGGACCCTCGCCTTCCACGGCGAGACGGTGGCCGAGTTTTTCGACATCGGCGTCGCCGGTCTCTGGCGGCTCCTGGAACGACAGGAGGCTATTCGACAATTCGGGGTCATCATCGCCGTCGCCGGCATGGACGGCGCCCTCTTCTCTGTCCTCGGCGGGCTGGCGCCGGGCCTCGTCGTCGCGGTGCCGACGGCAACCGGATATGGCGCGGCGCGCGGCGGCGAGACGGCACTGCACGCCGCCTTGGCGAGCTGCGCCCCGGGCCTCGTCGCCGTCAATATCGACAACGGCTATGGCGCTGCGGCGGCAGCCCTTCGCGCCTTGCAGGTGGGCTCGACCGCTCGCTGAAGGACCCGTGTCGCGGATCGCGCTATCGTCCGGTGCCTCTAACGCGACTAGCTAGCGAGAAATTGAGCGTGGCATAGGCGACCAGACTGCCGACAGCAGCGTCGGCGTCGAGGGCATCGGTATCGACGACGAAGTCCGGTGCCTCGGGTGCCTCGTAGGGCGCCGAGATACCGGTGAAATCCGGAATGACACCGGCCCGAGCCTTCTTGTAGAGGCCCTTGGGGTCACGCGCCTCGCAGACCTCGATGTCGGCCTTCACGAAGATCTCGTGAAATCGTTCGCCAGCGGCGGCGCGGGCTAGCGCTCGGTCGGAGCGGTAGGGCGAGATGAAGGCGGTGATGACGATCATGCCGGCCCGCGCCATCAGTGCCGCCAGCTCGCCGATGCGGCGGATATTCTCGGTCCGATCGTCGGGGGAGAAGCCGAGATCGGCGCAGAGCCCATGGCGGATGTTGTCGCCGTCCAGGACGTAGACCTGATAGCCGAGCTCGAAGAGCTGTCGCTCCAAGCCGACCGCCAAGGTCGATTTTCCCGCACCCGACAGCCCCGTCAGCCAGACGACGCCGCCGTCGTGACCGTTTCGCTTGGTCCGCGCCTCGATCGAGACTTCATGCGCCACCCGCTGCACGTTGGTCGCGCGGCGCGGCGCCCTGGATCGCTCTCTGTCCATACCACTCAACGATCGTCACTCTCTGTTCAACGAAGTTACTAACGGACCGCAAGGGAGTGCGGCAGGGCCGCAATGTCAAGCGATTTGCGCCTGGGCCTTGACGAAGCAACCGTAATGCACCGATCTATCCGGCACGGGCAAGCGGCCGAGACCCTGCGGACGGCCGCTCCGGGAGAACATTCAGTTGAGGAGACGCTGTGCGAAACCATCGCTTTCAAGAATCGGTTCTGCGCGAGTACGACATCCGCGGCGTCGTTGGCGAGACGCTGGGCGAGGACGACGCTTACGCGGTTGGCCGGGGCTTCGCCACCGTTGCGGCATCACGAGGGCTTGGTCGTATCGTCGTCGGCTACGACGGCCGCCTGACCTCGGTCATGCTCGAGGGCGCCCTGGTGGCGGGCCTGACCGAAGCCGGCATGGAGGTCCGCCGGATCGGCCTGGGGCCGACGCCGATGCTCTACTTCGCGGTCCATCACCTCGACGCGGACGGCGGCATCATGGTCACCGGCTCGCACAACCCGCCGAATTTCAACGGCTTTAAGCTGACCCTGGGCAAGGCGCCGTTCTACGGTGCCGAGATCGGCGATCTCGGTCGCATGGCCGAGGCGGGCGACTGGGCCTCCGCCGATGGCCGGTCCGGCGAGGACGACGTGGCCGAGCCCTATCTCGATCTGCTCGCCCGGACCTACACCTCCGATCGGGACCTAAAGGTCGTCTGGGATTGCGGCCACGGCGCCGCTGGCGAGATCGTGACCACGCTGACGGACCGCCTGCCCGGCCGACACCGGGTGTTGTTCGGCCAGATCGACGGCACCTTTCCCGCCCACCATCCCGATCCCACCGTGGCCGAGAATCTCGATGATCTGATCCGAGCGGTCCGGGCCGACGGTGCCGATCTCGGTTTCGCCTTCGATGGCGATGGCGATCGAATCGGGGTCGTCGACGAGCGAGGCCGGATCATTTGGGGCGATCAGCTCTTGGCGATCCTGGCCCGCGACGTACTGGCCGCGCAGCCCGGTGCGACGGTGCTGGCCGACGTCAAGGCGAGCCAGATCCTGTTCGACGAGATCGCCAGGCTGGGTGGGCGGCCGGAGATGTGCAAGACTGGACATTCGGTGATCAAGTCTCGCATGGCCGAGATCGGCGCGCCGCTCGCCGGCGAGATGAGCGGCCACATCTTCTTTGCCGACAAGTTCTTCGGTCATGATGACGCGATCTACGCCAGCCTGCGTTTGCTCGATCACATGGCGCACACCGGCAGCACGGCGGGAGCACTTCTCGACAGCCTGCCCCGGGTCGTCAATACGCCGGAGATCCGGATCGAGTGCGACGATGCGCGAAAGTTCCAGGTCCCCGGCGAGGTCGAGGATCGGCTGAGGGCGGCCGGCGCAAGCTATTCCGACATTGACGGTGTCAGAACGAAGACCGAAGACGGCTGGTGGCTGATTCGTGCCTCGAACACCCAGCCGGCCTTGGTCGTGCGCTGCGAGGCCGCGGACGAGGCCGGGCTGGCGCGCCTCCGAGCGGCCCTGCGCCATCAGTTGGAGGCCTCCGGTCTCGACGCCCAAGCCCTGGAGTGAGCCGCCGCGGGTGCGGCCGGGTAGCCGTCATTCGGGGTTTCGCAGCAACAGCACGAAGGGCGCGGCGATACCGGCAACGATGGCGAAGAGATAGAAGGCATTGATGTAGCCGATCATCGATGCTTGACGCAGAATCTCATTACTGAGCGTCGTCAGTCCACTGGTCGTGCCGATCGACCAGGCACCGGCGATTTCGGCATAGCCCAGCGCCTCGTTTATCGGCGAGGCGTGCTCTCGCAAGTTTGCGTAGCTCATCGCCCGACTCTGGGCCCAAACGACGATGGTCACCGAGATGAAGAGGCTGGAGCCGAAGTTCCTCAGCATGTGGAAGATCGCCGTGCCCTGAGTGACCCGGTCTGGCGCCAGAGTGGCGAAGGCGAGCACGGTCATCGGCGTGTAGGCGAGGCCGAAGCCGATGCCTTGCAAGAGGTTGGTCCAGAAGACGTCGAAGCTGGTGAGGTTGATGTCGAGCTGGGCCATCGCCCAGCCGGCCACGGCCTGCAAGAACAAGCCCGAGCCCAAGGCCAGCTTGGCGTTATACCGGGTCAATTGAACGACGACCAGAAAACTGACCCAGTTGCCAATGCCACGGGCGGCGAGCAGCGTCCCGACCAACGAGTCGGGATAGCTCCGAAGCTCTTGCAGGAGCGGCGGGAACAGCACCAGCGGGATGAAGCTCAACATCCCCATGACGAAGACGAAGACCAGCCCGAGCGCGAAATTCCGGTCGAGCAAGAGGCGTGGGTCGAGAAACGGCCGCGCGTGCGAGAGGCTGTGGACGACGAAGAGGTAGAAGGCGACGACGGCGACCGCCGCCTCGATGACGATCTCGGTCGATTCGAACCAGTCCTGCCGCTGGCCCCGGTCCAGCATCAGTTGTGCTGCCCCGATAGCGATCGCGAGCGCCAGAAAGCCGGTCCAGTCGAGGCGCGTCTCGGCGGCGCGGTCCTGCTTGACGAGGGCGACGTGCGCGCCCATGAGCGCCAGCAGGCCGAAGGGAACGATGATGAAGAAAGCCCAGCGCCAGTTCAATGCCTCGGCGACTTCGCCACCGAGCACCGGGCCTATCACCGGCCCGACAACGGCGCCGATGCCCCAGAGCATGATGACGAGAGCGTGCTGGCGCTTGGGAAAACTGGCCAACAGGATGGCCTGGCCCAAGGGCATCAGCGGCGCGCCGAAGAGGCCTTGACCGATCCGGTAGAGGACCAGTGCCAGCAGGCCGTCGGCGAGACCGCAAAGCGCCGAGGAGATCGTGAAGCCGATGACGGCGCCCAGCATCAGCCGGCGCCAGCCGAAACGCTCCGCCAGCCACCCGGTCATCGGCGTCACCACCGCCGTCGCCAGCAGGTTGAAAGTGATGACCCAGGCGATCTGGTCCTGCGTCGCCGACAGGCTGCCCTTGATCTGCGGCAACACGACGTTGGCGATGGTGATCGTCATCCCGAAGAGCAGCGTCACCAGCTGCACCGTCGCGAGGATGAGGAACTGCCTGAAGGTCATCGTTTGCCGGCGGCGGCCTCGCGCTCGCCTCACCCGGGCCGGGCTAGGCGCTCTCGATCAAGTGGTGGGCGCTGAACGCCGCCTCGAAGCCGAGAACCTCTCGGGCGTGCGAAAGGTCGTAGAGCGGCGCCTGCGGATGCTCCCGATAGAGCTCGGGCCGACGGATTTCGGGCAGGTGACCGAGGTAGGCCTGCAGGCGCGCAAGCGTCGGCTCCGGCGCCAGGATCCGGGGTCCGCAGACGAAGAAGACCTCGTAAGCGACCTCATCCAACTCGAGCGCCAGGCGAAAGGCGCGGGCCGCGTCGCGGGGGTCGACCTGGTGCCAGACCGGGCCGCCGCCGGCGGCATTCGGGCCGCCCGCGGCCGGCCCCCGGTACCCCTTCGGATCGCGGGCCCGCGCGATCACCTCTGCCTCCATCTCGGGATAGAGGACGAAAACCGGCCGCAAGACCATGACCTCCAAGTCACCACTTGCGGCAAAGCTCCGCCCCATCTCCTCGCCCAGTTTCTTGGCCAGCGCGTAGGCGTCGGTCGGGCGTCGGGGATGCTGCTCGTCGATCGGCAAGTAAAGCGGCGGCAGCATCGCGCCCTCGGCGACTGTGAAGCCGACGACTGAATCGCTGGAGCAGAGGACGACCCGCCTGACGCCCGCGTCCACCGCCGCCTGCAGCACGTTCCAAGTCCCCATCGTGTTGACCCGCATGATCTCGTTCGGCGAGCCGGCCCATATGTTGGCCAGCGCCGCGACGTGCACGACCGCGTCGCGACCCGCGACCGCTCGGGCGACGGCCTCGTAGTCGGTGATGTCGCCATGGAGCATGGTCTCGTCGCCCTTCAGATCGAAGCCGGTGGGTGCGGTGTGCGCCGCCAGCTCCGCCGTCACGTAGCGGCCCAGAAGACCACCTGCCCCCGTCACCAATACGTTCTCGAACCGCATGCCAGCACCCTCCCTGCCTCAAGCTTCGCCCAGCAATGCCCGCGCCACCACCATGCGGTGGATCTCCGAGGTGCCATCGTAGATGCGCGCCACCCTGGAATCGCGGTAGATCCGCTCGATCGGCAGGTCCTTGGCATAGCCCTGACCGCCGAAGAGCTGCACCGCCCGGTCGGCGACACGACCATAGGTCTCGGCGGCATAGACCTTGACTTGCGAGATCTTGTCGCGCGCGTCGTTGCCCTGATCCAGGGTCCAGGCCGCCTCCAACACCATCAGCCGGGCGGCGTTGATCTCCATCGCACTGTCGGCCAGCATCTGCTGCACCATCTGGAAATCGCCGATGCGACGATCGAACTGGCGCCGGGTCCGGGCCTGTTCGACCATCAGGCGCAACAGCCTGGAGGCCATGCCGACGGCGCGGGCGCCGATATGGGCCAGGCGAATGCGGCCGATTGTCTCCAGCACCAGGCGGAGCCCGCGGCCCCGCTCGCCCAAAAGGTGCTCCGGCCCGAGCAACACCTCGTCGAAGAAGAGCTCGACATGGCTCGTGCCGCGCAGGCCCATCATCGGCTGGTTGCGGCCGACGCTGACGCCGCCCGTGTCCTTGTCGACGAGAAAGAGCGAGATCCCGCGCGGTCCCGCCTCGGGATCGGTGACGGCGGAGACGACGAAAAAGTCCGAGACCTCGCCGTCGCTGATGAAGTGCTTGTGGCCCGTGAGCCGCCAGCCCTCGCCCGCCGGCTCGGCACGGGTCCGGATGGCGGCGGCATCCGATCCGGCGCCCGGCTCGGTGATGGCGATCGAGAAGACTCGCTCGCCCTGGATCGACGGCAACAGCCAGCGTCGGCGCTGGGCCTCGTCGGCCACCAGCAGAACCTCGTAGACGTTGCCGAAGGCCCGGCGGATCAAGATATCGCTGGTCTGCCCGGTCTGCTCCTCCACCAGGCACATCTCGACCGCGCTCAGGCCGCCGCCGCCGAGCTCAGCCGGCATGTTCATGGCATAGAGGCCGAGGGCCTTCGATTTCCGGAAGATCGCCACCGCCGTCTCGGGCGCCAGAACGCCCGTCTCGTCGACTTCGCGTTCCAGCGGCTGCAGCTCGGTCTCGACGAAGCGTCGGACGGTCTCGACGATGATCCGGGTCTCGTCGGGAATCGAGAAATCCATGGGGCCTCTCCGGGGTCCGCGGCCGGAGCAATGGACAAGCCGCGCTTTTTCCGCCATTCAAGCGGCAATGAAGACTAGCAAGATTATGGACGCCGGGGCAGCGGCCGAACTTGTGCCGGACGACGCCACCGTCGCCATCACGGGCGCCGGCGGCGGCCTGGTGGAGCCGGAGGCCCTCATGGCCGCGATCGAGGCCCGCTTCCACGCCTCGGGCAGTCCTCATGCTCTCACCATTGTGCATGCGCTGGGCATCGGCGACCGGGAACGGCGCGGCCTCAACCACTTTGCCTTCGAGGGCATGACCCGGCGCGTCATCGGCGGCCACTGGGTCTGGTCGCCCGCCATGCAGCGTCTGGCGCGGGAAGAGAAGATCGAGGCCTACGTCTTGCCGGGTGGCGTGATCTCGCAGCTGATGCGCGAGATCGGCGCCGGTCGTCCGGGCCTCTTCACCCATGTCGGCCTCGGCACCTTCGTCGATCCCCGGCTCGACGGCGGCCGCATGAACGCCAGCGCCCGGGACGAGCTCGTCGAGGTCGTCACGTTCGACGGTCGTGAGCTGCTGCGCTACAAGCCCTTCCCCGTCGATATCGCCATCGTCCGCGGCAGCTTCGCCGACCCGGAAGGCAACGTCAGCCTGGACCAGGAAGGCGCAAATCTGGACGCCTGGGCGGTGGCGCTGGCGGCCAAGAACAGCGGCGGCCGTGTGCTGGTACAGGTCCGCGAGATGGTCGCACCCGGCCGGTTGGCGGCCCGCTCGATCCGAATCCCGAGCGCCTTGGTCGACGCCGTCGTCGTGGTGCCGGAGCAACGCCAGAGCTATGCCGTCGACTACGACCCGTCGCTGTCGGGCGAGAAGCGACACGCCCTTCCGGACGACACGGAGGCCGAGTTCTCGTCCCGCCAGGCGATCGCCCGGCGGGCGGCGGCCGAGCTTTGGGACGGCGCCGTCATCAATTTCGGCTTCGGCATTCCCGACGCCGTCGCCAAGCTGATCGCGGCCCGCGGCGAAGTGGATCGCTACTACCAGACGATCGAGCACGGCACCTACGGCGGTGCCCTGTTGGACGGGGTCCTCTTCGGCTTCGCCCGGAACGCCAGCGCCATGCTCGATTCCCCCTCTCAGTTCGACTTCTACGGCGGCGGCGGCCTCGACATCGCCTTCCTGGGCATGGGCGAGCTCGACGGCGCCGGCAACGTCAACGCCTCCAAGTTGGGCGGAGACACGGTCGGGCCCGGTGGCTTCATCGACATCGCCCAGAACGCCCGCAAAGTGGTCTTCTGCGGTACCTTCGAGGCCAAGGGGGCAAAGATCGCCACCGGCGATGGCCGGCTGACGGTCAAGCGGCCGGGTGAGGTCAGGAAGCTTGTCGACGAGGTGGCGCAAATCACCTTCTCGGGCGCCCAGGCCCTGAAGGGTGGCCAGGAGGCGATTTACGTGACCGAGCGCGCGGTCTTTCGTCTCCGCCCCGACGGCCTGGTCCTGGCCGAGATCGCCCCCGGCGTCGACCTCGAGCGCGATGTCCTCGGCCGCATGGCCTTCCGGCCGCTGATGCCGGCGGAGCCCGAGATTATGGCGGCGGACTTGTTCACGGCTTGAGAAGGAGACTGCGATGGATCCGGTTCGTCTGGCGGTAATCGGCGCGGGTGGCATCGGTGCCCGTCACGTCGCCCTGGCGCTGGCGGAGCCGGCTTGCGAACTGGCGGCGATCGTCGATCCGGCGCCCGAGGCAGCGGAACTCGCGGCCGAGGCCGGCGTCGCCCATTTCGCGGACCACGAGGCACTGTTGGGGACCGAGCCGCCGGAAGGGGCGATCATCGCCACGCCGAACGCGTTGCACCTGCCGGTCGGTCTTGCCTTCGCCAAGCACGGCGTTCCCATGCTGGTCGAAAAGCCGATCGCCGAGAGCGTGGCCGCCGGGGCCGAGCTCGTCGCCGCTGCCGAGGCGGCCGGCGTCGCCCTCGCGGTCGGCCACATGCGCCGCTTCGACCCTGCCGTCGGGGCGGCGAAGGCGATCATCGAGTCTGGCGAGATCGGCCGTCTCGTGGCGCTGTCGGCGGTCTGGGCGATCCGCAAGCCCGACGCCTATTTCGACGTCACTTGGCGCCGCCAGGACGGCGGTGGGCCCGTGCTGCTGAACTTGATCCACGACCTCGACATGCTGAGGTATCTCGCCGGCGACATCGAGAGCGTCACCGCCGAGACCAGCAACACCAACCGCGGCTTCGAGGTCGAGGACACGGCCGCGATCCTGCTGCGCTTCGAAAGCGGGGCGCTCGGCGCCGTGACGCTCTCCGACACAGCACCCTCGCCTTGGGGCTGGGAGCGGGCGACCGGCGAGAACCCGATCATTCCGGCGAGCGGCGAGAACTGCTTCCGCTTCCTGGGCGACCACGGCGCCCTCGACTACCCGGGCTTGGACCTCTGGCGCCATGACGGACCCGGCCCCGGCGGCTGGGACCAGCCGATCCACCGGCAATCAGGCCCCGAATTGTCGGAACGGGCATCGCTGGCAGCCCAGTTGGCGCAGTTCTGCCGGGTCGTGCGCGGCCTCGAAGCGCCCAAAGTCAGCGGTGCCGACGGCCTGGCCACCCTCGCCGCCACCATGGCCGTCCTCGAATCGGCGCGCCTCGGTCGGCCGGTCAGGCCGGGCGACTTGAGCTAACCCCAGAGCCGCTCGCTGGCGATGTCAGCGCCCTGGCGCAAGCTTTCGAGCTTGGCCCAGACCACGTCCTCGGCGGTGAAGGTATCTCCGGCGATGGTGCCGAAGCCGCAATCGGTGCCGGCGATGACGCGCTCGCGGTCGCCGACGCAGTCGACCGCGCGGCAAAGCCGCTCGGCTACGGTCAACGGGTGCTCGACGTAGTTGCAGGTGGTCTCGATCACGCCCGGCACCAGGGCCATGCCGTCGGGCAAGGGCTGCTCGCGGAAGATCTCGATCTCATGGCTGTGGCGCGGGTTGGCGAAGGGCAGCGTGATAGCACCGACGTTCGCCTGATACATAATCGCCAGCACGTCGGCCACCGGCACGTCATGGACATGGGGGCCGTCGCGGTTGCCCCAGCAGGCGTGCAAGCGGACCATCTCCGCCGGCACGTTCTCCAAGGCCTCGTTCAAGGCGGCGATGTGCATCTCGATCGCCGACTGGAACTCCGACAGGCTGGCATCCTGGAAATAGCCGGCCCGCTCCATGCCCATGTCGGGAGCGTCGATCTGCAGGACGAAGCCCTTGGCGACGATCGCCTCGTATTCCTTGCGCAGGCCGCGGGCGAGGGCGAAGACATAGGCCTCGTGGCTGTCGTAGTGCTGGTTGATCATCGCCGTCGCCGCGAAGCCGGGCGAGACCGCAGTCATGAAGCCCTCGGCGAAGCCGCCGCCCCGCTTGGCAAGGCAGGCCAATAGATCGTCGCACTCCTTCTCGACCGCCGTCGTGTCGTCGTAGCCGACCTCGCCGATGGCCTGGGGGAATTGGTAGACGTTGAGGCGCCGACGGCCGCTCCGCTGCATCTGCTCGAACCAGATCGGGAAGTTCTGGGCATCCAGCGGCAAGGGCCGTTCTACCGGGCCGCCGCGGCCGAAGCCGCTCATCCGCCCGGCGATGTAGGAGACGAAGCTCGGTCGCGGCATTTCGCCGTCGTTGCCGATGTCGATGCCGGCGGCGATCTGATGTTGGACGACGTCGTCGAGGGCGTTTTGGAGGGCGGCCTCGAAGGCCTCGGGCTCGATCGGCTGGCCCTCCTCCTGCGTCACCAGGAGATCGGCCAGCCCTTGCACCCGTGGCAGGCTGCCGGCATGGGTGGTGAGGATACGGCTCTCGCTCAGCTTCATCTCGGCCCCTCCCTCAAGCTTCGGTTCCACTGCCATACTTCGCCCGATTTCGAGGGGCGGCAAGCCCCTGTCCGCGCCGGGCGCGGTTCCGCACCTTGGCACCTTCGGTGTAGAAGTCGGGCATGGCCACCTCGAACGCGCCAGCCGACACGCTGAAGGGCGTCGCCTACATCGTTGCCTCGGCGTTGCTGTTGGTGCCGTTCGCCACCGGCTCGGTGAAGTACTTGAGCGGCAGTTTCGGCGTCGTCGAGATCGTCTGGGTCCGGGCGCTGGGGCAGACCTCGTGGATGCTGCTGCTGTTTCTGCCCCGCCACGGGCCGGGCCTGCTGCGCTCGGCCAGGCCCGGCACGCAACTCTTGCGTTCCGCCGTACTCTTCGTCTCGACGCTCGCCTTCGTCGCCGGGGTCCGGCACGTGCCGCTGGCGACGGCACACACCATCGGCTTCCTGTCACCCCTGATGGTGGTCGCCTTGTCGCTGCCGATGCTGGGCGAGAGGGTCGATCCCGGGCGCTGGCTGGCGGTGATCGCCGGCTTCCTGGGGGTCTTGATCGTGATCCGGCCTGGCGGCGAGGCGATCCCGCTCGACGCCCTTTGGATCCTGGTCTCCGCCGCTGGCTGGTCGATCGTGCAGATCTTGAGCCGCCGGTTGGCCGCCGACGAGGCGCCCGAGACGACGGCGATCTACACCTACGGCGTCGCCCTAGTGGCGACAAGCCTCGCCATGCCCTTCGTCGCCGAGATTCAGGCTTGGCCGACCCTGCCACAATGGCTGGCGATCCTCGCCGCCGGCTTCTTCGGCGGCATCCGCCACTATTTCGCCATCAAGGCCTTTCAGTTGGCGCCGGCCTCGGTGATCGCGCCGTTCGGCTATCTGGAGCTGGTGGGCGCGACCGTGGTCGGCTACCTGCTGTTCCTGGACGCGCCCGACCTTTGGACCTGGATCGGTGCCGGCGTGATCATCGCCAGCGGCCTTTACGTGGCCCGAAGCGAGGGCCGCGGGCGCTAGCGACATCCGCCGCCTGGGCCCTATCATCGCCCGATCCGATGCCCGACCAATCAGCCGGAGGGGAGGCCATGGCGAACGAAACGAATACAGACACCGCGGATCGACGCCTCGTCGAGGCCATCGCCTGGAATATCGACCGCCTGGTCAATCTCGACGTCAGCGGCTACGGCGTCATCGCCGCCCTATACGACGCGGCGCTGGCCCACTACGGCGGCCCGCTCTGCCTCCAGGCGGCGCGCCGTCTGGCGGCCGGCCTCGACGGCGGCGGCCATTTCATCGTCACCAGCGGCTGGCTGATGCCGGGCTTCTACCCCTACGGCGAGACCGACGGGCCGATCGGCGCCGCGGCGCCGGCCTGAACGTGCTCTCGGAAACGGATCTGGCCGCCGCCCCCCGGCCGCCGCACGACGGCAACCTCCATTGCATCCTCGTGCCCATGCCGATCGACGAAGCGGCCGCTCGCGCCGAAAGCGAGCGCCTCTTCGAGACCTACGATCCCAAGGCGGTGATCGCGATAGAGAAGAACGGCCCCAACCATGAAGGCCGCTATTGCATGGTCGACGGCGACGACAATTCCGACTGCGTCTTCAAGGCGGGGCTGTTGTTCGAGGCGGCCGCCCGGCGCGACTTGCTGACGATCGGCATCGGCGATCGCGGCAACGAGATCGGCTTCGGCGCCATCGCCGAGGTCCCGCGCCGCCTGCTGCCCTTCGGCGAGCAAGCGACCGATACCACGGTCGTCGACCGGCTGATGACGGCGGCGGTCTCCAACTGGGGCGCCAGCGCCATCGCCGCGGCGCTGGCGGCCGAGCTCGACCGGCCCGAGCTGATGCACGATCAAGCGACCGAGGCCCGGATGCTGGAGGCCTGCATCGCCGCCGGCGGCATCGACGGCTTTTCCTGCCGACCGGTGCCCTGGACCGACGGCATGGGGCAGGACGTGCAAGTCGCTATCGCGACGCTGTTGAACGCCCTGGTGGCGGCACCGGCAGTGAAACAACCATCGGTCTTCGCGACTCCGGTGCTGGGCAAACCCGACCGAGATTCGAAAACCGGCTGAAATTGCCTCGCCACCGGCGGGGTGCTAGGTATGGCCAGCCCGATGGAGGGGGCCGTAACAATGGCGAACGCCGCCGAGCGCAAGCGCTACTTGGCGACAATGGGCGTGATCGGCGGCGGTCACGCCTTCAGCCATTTCTACCTCTTGGTGCTGCCGCCGCTCTTCCCGCTGTTGAAGCAGGAATTCGACGTCAGCTATGCGGCCCTCGGCCTCCTCATCAGCCTGATCAACGTGGTCACCGGCTTCGCCCAGGTGCCGGCGGGATTCTTGATCGACCGGCTGGGCGCGCGAGCCCTGCTGATGGGCGGCCTGGCGCTGATGGGAATCGCCGTGGCGGCAATCGGCTTGGCGCCGAGCTACGAAGTGATATTGGTCCTGGTCTTGGCTGCCGGGCTCGGCAATGCGGTGATCCACCCGGCCGACTATGCGATCCTCAACCGCACCGTGGCGCCCGAGCGCATCGGCCGGGCCTTCGCGCTGCACACCTTCTCCGGCAACCTCGGCTTCGTCGCGGCGCCGACGGTGATGATCTTCCTCTCTTCATGGCTCGGCTGGCGGCCAGCACTGATGATCGCCGGCCTGGCCGTGCTGGCGGTGATCGTCGCCCTCTGGCGCGGACGAGACCTCTTCGCCGAAAGGACCAGCCTGTCCGCCGGAGGCCCTGGTCCGGCTGCGAGCGCAGACGGGGGCATCCGGCCCCTGCTGACGCCGACGATCCTCGGCATGTTCGCCTTTTTCGTCTGTATCGCCGTGATCTCCAGCGGCATCCAGAGCTTCTCGGTGACGGCGCTGGTGCAGCTCCAGGGAATCGGCCTGCCCGCCGCCAACACGGTGCTCTCGACCTTCCTGGTCGCCTCCGCGCTCGGTATCCTGCTCGGTGGCCCGGTCGCCGATCGGACGCGCCGCCACGGCCTGGTCGCCGTCGGCTGCCTCTTGATTTCCGGCGCCCTGCTGGCGCTCGTCGGCGGCGTCGGGCTGCCGCTCGCCATGCTCCTGCTCTGTTTCGTTCTCGTCGGCCTGTTGCAAGGCGCGATCCGGCCATCGCGGGACATGATGGTGCGGGCCGCGACGCCGAAGGGCGCCGAAGGCCGGATCTTCGCCTTCGTCTCCACCGGCCTCAACGTCGGCGCGGCGATGACGCCGGTGCTCTTCGGCTATCTGATCGACCTGGGACATGCCGATACGGTCTTCTTCGCTATGGCCTTGGTCCTGGTCCTCGCAGTCGGCACCGTCGTCGGGACGCGGCGTCGCCGCCAGCCGATGCCGGCGGCTGCCGACTAGCTCCCTCCGGGCGCTCGGCTCCGCCGATTCCCTCTCTAGAAGTTATTGATTCGGCAACCTGTTTCGGTCATTCTGGTCGTTTTCCCGAAGCCGAGGATCGGAAAGGGAACACCATGTCGACGAACGGCCACATCGTCTTGACCTCGCACCGCCGCCGCGGCGCGAACGGCATTGCGCCGCTCGCCTGGGGGGCGGCGACCGCGAAGGCGCGGGGCCCGCTAATCGCCACCCTGACCCATGCCGACCAACGCAACGCCATCGGCACCCATGGTGGCGCCTACTCGCTCTATCGGGCGCTGGCGGTCTCCTCGGGCGAGCTCGACCCCTTCCACGTCCCCGATCTGACCGACACCCACCCGGCAGCGGCAATCGGCCCGCATCCGCAGTGGTCCGCGGTCGACGGAATCGTCTCCCTCGACCCTTGGGGCCATCTCGTCTCGGAGGTTTTCGCGCAGGAACTCAGCGACGGCATGGACATCCGGCCGACCATCGCGGTCACCCAGGCACGGCTGCAGATCCCCGAAATCGGCCGCGCCATGGCGGCCGGCCGCCTCGTGCCCGACGGCAAGGTGCTGTACGACAGCGGCGAGGTCTTCGTCACAAAATGCGCCGTCGACCCGGTCTGGCACCTGCCCGGCATCGCCCGACGCTTCGGCGTCGCCGAGAGACAGCTTCGCCAACAACTTTTCGAGCATACCGCCGGCATGTTCCCCGAGCTCGTGACCCGGCCCGATCTCGAGGTCTTCGTGCCGCCGATCGGTGGCCAGACCGCCTACATCATCGGCGACCCCGACGCCCTAGCCGACCCCGCTCGCCCGCTCGCCTGCCGGGTGCACGACGAATGCAACGGCTCCGACGTCTTCGGCTCGGACATCTGCACCTGCCGCCCCTATCTGATGCACGGCATCGAGGCCGGCATCGAAATGGCCCAGGCCGGCGGTGTCGGCCTCGTCGTCTACAACCGCAAGGAAGGGCGCTCGCTCGGCGAGGTCACCAAGTTCCTGGTCTACAACGCTCGCAAGCGGCAGAACGGCGGCGACACCGCGGCGACTTACTTCGAGCGTACCGAATGCGTCGCCGGCGTCCAGGACGCCCGCTTCCAGGAGCTGATGCCCGACCTGTTGCATTGGCTCGGCATCGCCCGCATCGACCGCTTCCTCTCGATGAGCGACATGAAGCACGACTCGCTGGTCTCGCACGGCATCGAGGTTGGCGAGCGGGTGCCGATCCCAGACGAGCTGGTGCCCGACGATGCCGCAGTCGAGATCGCCGCGAAGCGGGCGGCCGGCTACTATCACGAGGCACCAGCGCCGAACGGCGACGATCTCACTGAAACGCGAGGTCGCGGGCTCGACGGATGACGGCGCCCGGCGACGGCGGCCCGCTTTCGCAATTGTTGCGGCCAGAAGCGGTCCGCGAACGCGCGGGCGAGCTGCTGGCCCTAGCGCAGGCGGGAGAGACGCAGCACTTCCGTGTCGCGCCGGAGCGACTGGCGGACGCCGCCGACCTCGTGGCTGAGGTGACGCGGGCCAACTATCCGGACCTCCACGTGCCCCCGCACAGCCGCTGGCGTCATTTCCGCCTCGGGGCACGCGATCTCTGGTCCGAGGTCGAAGCGAAAACGGGGACCGGCGACGGCGACGCCCGGGCTCGCATTCGCTTCGAGCTCGCCATCGTTTCCGTACTCCTGGACGGCGGTGCCGGTGCCGAGTGGCGCTACCTGGACCGAGAGACGGGGACCTGCCTCGCCCGCTCGGAGGGATTGGCGGTGGCGAGCCTCAGGATGTTCGCGAGCGGAGGCTTTTCCGCTACGCCATCGGCGGCGCCGCTCAGGGCCGACGCGGCGGCTCTGGCGGCGTTGACGGCGGATGCGCTGGCCTGTCATTTCCAAGTCACGGCCAAGAACCCGCTCCTCGGCCTCGAAGCCCGGGCCCGGCTGTTGCGGGCACTCGGCCGCGAGATCGCCCGCCAACCCGATATTTTCGCCGCCGGCGAGGGCTGCCGCCTCGGTGGGCTTTACGATCGTCTGAAGCGGTCGGCCAACGGCACGCTGCCGGCGGCGGAGATCCTGCTGGCGATCCTCGCGACCTTGAACGGCGTCTGGCCCTCGGGCCTGCGGCTCGATGGCGTGGCCCTTGGCGACGTCGGCCGCCATCGTCTGATTCGGCGCGACGACGCGACCGATGGCCTGGTCCCCTTCCACAAGCTCTCACAATGGCTCGCCTATTCGCTGGTCGAGCCGCTTGCCGATGCCGGCGTGCCGGTCACTAGCCTGGACCAGCTCACCGGACTGCCGGAATATAGAAACGGCGGTCTGTTGATCGACACAGGCGTGTTGGCGCCGCGAGACCAGGACGCCTTCGCACATCGCTACGAGCCGACGGACGAGTTGGTCGTCGAATGGCGGGCGCTGACGGTGGCGCTGCTCGACCAAATCGCAGAACTCGTTCGCGTCCGCCTCGGGAGATCGGCAGAGGCGTTGCCGCTGGCGGCGATCCTGGAGGGCGGCACCTGGGCCGCCGGACGGCGGCTGGCGCGAGCGCGACGCGATGGCCGGCCGCCCTTCGACATCTCGAGCGACGGCACCATCTTTTGAGACAGAGGCAAGGGCGGATTAAACCATGAACCCGAACGTGATCGTCGCCGACCATCCGTTGATCCGGCACAAGCTGACCTTGATGCGCACCGTCGAAACCGCGACCGGGCAATTCCGACAGCTCCTGCGCGAGACCAGCCTCCTCCTCGCCTACGAGGTGACCCGCGATTTGGAGTTGGAGCCGGTGACGATCGAGACGCCGCTGGAATCGATGCAGGCCGAGATGCTTGAAGGCAAGAAGCTCTGCTTCGTCTCCATCCTGCGCGCCGGCAACGGCCTGCTCGAGGGCATGCTCGACCTGGTGCCGTCGGCCCGTGTCATGCATATCGGCCTCTACCGCGATCCCCAGACCCTGGTTCCAGTCGAATATTACCTGAAGGCGCCGGAGGACATGGCGAGCCGGGTCGCGATCGTCGTCGACCCGATGCTGGCGACCGGCAATTCGGCCGTCGCGGCGGTCGGCCGCGTCAAGGAAGAAGGCGCGAGGCGGATCAAGTTCGCCTGCCTGCTGGCGGCACCCGAAGGGATCGAGACCTTTACCACCGCCCACCCCGACGTGCCGTTGATCACCGCCGCCGTCGACCGCGAATTGAACGAGCACGGCTACATCGTGCCCGGCCTCGGCGACGCCGGCGACCGTATGTACGGCACCAAGTAACCGGATCGATCGCGCCTATGCCTCAACATCGCCGGAAACACGGATTGAACGGCGCGCCTATGCCGCGCGGATGCCGGTCAAGAACTTCTCGACTTCACCGCGAAGCGCCTCCGACTGCTGCGCGAGGTCCTTCGCCGCGTCGAGGACCTGGCCAGTCGACTGCTTGGTCTCGGCCGCGGCCTCGCTGACACCGGCTATGTTCACGTTGACCTCCTGGGTACCGGAGGCGGCCTCTTGGACGTTGCGGCTGATCTCGCCGGTTGCCGCACCCTGCTCCTCCACCGCAGCGGCGATTCCGCTGGCGATCTGGTTGATCTCTGCGATCGTCTTGGCGACGTCCTCGATAGCGCCGACGGCCTCGCCGGTGGCGCCCTGGATGCCGGTGATCTGAGCCGCGATTTTCTCGGTCGCCTTGGCGGTCTGCGTCGCCAAGTTCTTGACCTCGGAGGCGACCACGGCGAAGCCCTTGCCGGCTTCGCCCGCCCGCGCCGCCTCGATCGTCGCATTCAGAGCCAGGAGATTGGTCTGGCTGGCGATGTCGTTGATCAGGTCCACCACCTCGCCAATCTGCTGCGAGGCCTCGGCCAGGCCCTGGACCTGACGCGTTGCCGCTTCGGCAGCACCGACGGCATCTTGGGCGATCTCGGCCGAGCCGGTAACCTGGCCCGAGATCTCTCGGATCGAGGCAGCCAGCTCTTCCGAGGCTGAAGCCACGGTCTGGACGTTGGCACTGGCCTGCTCGGAAGCGGTGGCGACCGCACCTGTGCGCTCGCCGGCGCGGGCCGCGGTCTCGGCCATTGAACGCGCCGTCGTCTCCATCTCGCCGGAGGCGGCGGAGACAAGCTCGACGACGCCCTTGACGCTGGCCTCGAAGCCGTCGGCCAGTTCCATCATAGCGTGGTGCTTTTCCTCCTGACCGCGCAGCTCTGCCTCGGTCTGCTCGGCCTGCAGCCGCTCCATCTCGATGGCGTTTCGCTTGAAAACGTCGACCGCGCTCGAAATCGCGCCGATCTCGTCGGATCGACGCTGGAAGGGGATCTCGATACTGCGGTCGCCCTCGGCGAGATGCCCCATGACGGCAGTGATCCGACCCAACGGCCGAGACACTCGGCGGGCGGCGAAGACACAGAGGGCGATCAGGATCAAGCCGCCCAGCACCGCCGCGGCGACGATCGTATTGGAGAGTTCCGCGCCCTTGGCGATTTGCGCGTCTATGAAAGTGGAGACTTCCAGAATGCCTCTGACATCGCCTCGCTTCCAATCGGTCTTGGGCGAGTCGGGATGGGAGTTATGACAGTTGACGCAAGCCTCGGCGACCATCCGGTCGGCGACCGCCACGCGGACGTTCTCGCGGCCGTCGAGGATCTCCTGACGAACGAAGACCTCATCCGGGTTCTTCGCGAGATACTGCCACGCCTCGGTCTGGAAAGCGTCGAGCTGGCGGTCCTTGCGGACCGGAAACGGGAACTGACTGTAGAGGTTGATCCGGGTGTCCTCTTCTTCCAGGAGCCGGCTCATGTCGTGGATAAAGGTGGCCGGGAGGGGAATCCCGTTGGCCTCGGTCTTATGATTGAAGGACGGCTTCAAGGCCCCGCTCGCCAGCGCCTTCTTGACCACGTTGCGGGTATAGTAGCCGCGAATGATCTTGAATTGACTAGCGATCTGCCGAGCCGAATGTGTCGCATCCTCGCGAGCGCTGTCGGCGATTCGGTTCGGCAGCCAAAATGCCAGCGCACCGACACCGATGACCAGGGCAACGGGAACTGGAAGAACCAAGGACCAAACGATGCTGCGAGATAGAACTTTCATTGCGGTTCACGCCTCCTGACAAAAAGGGACGAGGCCGGCCCAAATGGGCGAAAGTTGAGCGAGCCTCGATCAATGCAAAACAGGAACGGACTCAACGATCATTCCTGAAAGTACCGAGCAGGTCTTAATGATTGGTTGCAAAACACCAAAGACAACTCACACAATAAAGGCATGCCGTTGCCCTGCGGCCGCACACGGGCATAATCCGTCAGGGATCGGATTTACCGGACCTAAACTCGGCTGAATCCAAGCCGAGACTAGGGCCTCGCCGCAGAGCTGGTTGCCCGCCTCCCAACGGCTGGCCTAAGCTTCCATCACCCGGGCCGGACCGATCCATGGAGCGAGACGCGATGAAGCCCGCGCCCTTTCGATATCTCAGGCCCGAGACGCTGGCCGAGGCGCTGGCGCTGCTGGCCGAGCACGGCGACGAGGCGCAGGTCCTGGCCGGCGGGCAATCGCTGATGGCGATGGCGAACATGCGGCTGGCCCGGCCCGGGGTCGTGGTCGACATCAACCGGCTGCCTGGGCTCGCCGGCATCGAGGTCGATGGCGAGACGGTCCGCATCGGGGCTCTGACCCGCTATCGGGCGCTGGAACGCTCCGCGATCGTGGCCGAGCAGCTGCCGCTCGTGGCCGCCGCCCTGCCCCATGTCGGCCATGTCGCGATCCGCAATAGGGGCACCATCGGCGGCAGCCTGGCGCTGGCCGACCCGGCGGCCGAGCTGCCGGCCTGCGCCGTGGCGCTGGACGCGGAAATCGTCCTCACCAGCCAGGCTGGCGAGCGCGCGGTGCCGGCCCGGGACTTCTTTCTCGGCCTCTACGAGACCGCACGCCGACCCGACGAGCTGCTGACCGAGATCCGCTTTCCGACGCCCCGCCCGAACCAAGCCGTCGGCTTCGACGAGCTGGCCCGCCGGCATGGCGACTTCGCCATCGTCGGCCTTGCCGCCAGCGCCGACATCGACGGCGGCCGCTTCTCGAATGCCCGGCTCGTCTTCTTCGGTTCCGAGAGCCGTCCGACGCATGCGGAGACGGCCGCATCGGCGCTGGACGGGCATAGCTGGGACGAGGCCACGACAGCAGCGGTATCGGCCGCCTTGGCCCGGGATCTCGATCCGATCGAAAGCCTGGACGGCGGCGCCGACTTCAAGCTGAAGCTGGCGCGTGTCTTGGCGGCACGCGTCTTGGCAAAAGTCGCAGCCTAGAGAGGGCGGATGGAAGAGCACCGCGAGATCACCCTCACCGTCAACGGCGCCAC
>JASLMY010000004.1 GCA_030746295.1 Alphaproteobacteria bacterium
TCATGTCCTTCTTGCGGTCGACGATGCAAAGCCGGCCGTCCGCCTGCCAGATGCCGACGTCGCCGGACATGACGTAGCCGTTTTGCCAGGCCGCCTCTGTCTCCTCGGACCGACCCAGGTAGCCCGAGAAGTGGGTCAGGCTCCGGACCCCGACCTCGCCGGCCTCGCCGATCGGGCACACCTCGCCGGCCTCGTCGAAGACCTGGACCTCGTTGCCGAAGGTGGGCCAGCCGACCGAGTGGGCCAACAGCGTATCCTCGGCCTTGACCTCGAAGGTGACCCAGCCGCCCTCGGTCCAGCCGTAAGCCTCGGCTATGCGGGCGTTCTGGAACATCGCCATCGCCGTCTGGGTCAGCGACAGCGGCCCCGGCGCGCCGGAGCTGATCATGAAGCGGAAGGCCGGCACCTCCGGCTCGCCGCGGCGGCGCCATTCCTCGGCCACCAGGCCGGTCATCGAGGGCACCAGGAAGGCGAAGCTGGCCTCGTGCGTCAGCTCGTCGAGCGCCAGCTCGGCGGTGAAGTCGGGCATGATCCGGATGCGGGCGCCGATCCCCAATGCGGTCAACGAGAGCCCGGCATAGGAGAGGTGGAAGAGCGGCCCCGGCACCAGCATCACCTGATCGCCGGTCAGGCCGAACTCCCAACCCCAGCGCATGATGTGGGCGAGGAAGTGGTCGTTGCTCCAGAGCGCACCCTTCGGGAAGCCGGTGGTGCCGGAGGTGTAGCCGACGACGCTCGTCGCCCGGCCGCGGCCGGTCTCGCCCAGGCGCGGTCGCTCGACCGCGCCCGGCGTCGGCACTTGGGCGGCCTCGAGCACGGTCGCCTGCACGCCTTGCGCCGCCCGGGCAGCGACTTCGGTCAACGCGCCGTCGCTCAGCACCAGCCCGGCGCCGGAATCCTCCAGCACGAAGGCGATCTCGGGCTCGGTCAGCCGGCTGTTGATCGGCACCGCCGCCACGCCCGCCATCTGGCAGGCGAGATAGGCCAGCACCGCGTCGGCAGAGTTGGGTAGCAGCAGGCCGACCATGGGTCCGTGCGGTCCCGCTTCGACGCCTCGGATGGCCTCCGCCAGGCCGACGACGCGGCGCCAGCACGCGCCGTAGCTCAAGCTCGGTCCGCCCTCCAGAACCTCGATGGCCGTATGCTCGGGCCGCGACAGGGCGCGGATGGCGACAGTCTCGGCGATGGTGAGCCGCATCGGGGTCCGGCCTCAGTTGCGGCTCAACACCACGGATGCGTTCTGCCCGCCGAAGCCGAAGGAGTTGACCTGCAGGGTGTCGTGGTCAAGTCGTCGGCTTGCCCCGTGGACGATGTCGAAGCGGGCCTCGGGGTCGGGCTCGTCGGTGTTGGCCGTCAGCGCGAAGCGGCCCTCGGCCATGCCCATCAGGCCGGCGATCACCGCCATGGCGCCCGAGGACGAGCCGCTGTGGCCGATATGCCCCTTGATCGAGGCCACAGGCAGAGGGACCGGCCGCTCGCCGTGGACGGTGTTGATGGCGCGAATCTCGGCGGTGTCGCCCTTGGGCGTGCCGGTGGCGTGCGCGATCAGCGCGCCCACTTCGTCCGCGCCCAAGCCCGCGTCGTCGAGCGCCAGCCGCATGGCCCGGGCCTCCCACTCGCCGGAAGGGTCGGGCGAGGAGGGGTGGAAACCGTCAGCGAGCGAGCCATAGCCTCTGAGGTAGCCCAGGATCTCCGCCCCCCGGGCGCGGGCGTGTTCGGCCCGCTCCAGCACCAGCATGCCCGAGCCTTCGCCGACGACGATGCCGCTACGCTTGACGTCGAAGGGCAGCATTGCCCGGTTCGGGTCCTCGGCCGGCGCGTCCATGCCGTAGAGCGTGCTGGTGTAGAAGAGGACGGGCACGAAGTCACCGTCGGCCTTGCCGCCGGCGAGGCTGATGCCGCCGTCGGTGGCGCCGGTTATGGCGACGTCGGCGTGCCCCGCATCGATCAGCCTGGCCGCGGTGCCGATCGCATCCAGCGAAGAGGCGCAGGCCGTGGTGACGGTCAGGCTGGGGCCGTGCAGCCGGTAGCGCATGGCGATCTGGGCGCTCGCCATATTGGGCCAGATCTGAATCTCGGTCTTGCGCGAGATCGCCTCGACGCCGGCACTGTCGAGGGCGTGCTGCGCCTTCATTACCGCGCGCACGCCGCCGATCGAGGTGCCGTGCACCACCGCGGTGCGCAACGGATCGAGCGTTTGCAAACCCGACTGACGCACCGCCTGCTCGGCCGCGGCGAGCGCGAACTGGGCGAAGAGGTCGGTGCCTTCCTCGATCTTTCGGTCCATCCAGTCGGCGGGGTCGAAGTCGGTGACGGTGCCCCACCAGGCTTTGCGGCCTTCCATGCGGTCGGCCCAGGGGGCGGCTCGGATCGCGGTCCGGCCCTCGACGAGACCGTCGTGGAACTGGCCGACCTCGTTGCCGAGCGCCGAGACGATGCCCATGCCGGTGATGGCGATCGCTTCCATGGGGTTCGCTCCTCGTCGCTTCGCGCGCCCTCAGGCGGTGCCGGTCTCCGTCAGTCCGGCCGTCTTCAGCGCCTTCTTCTTCGCCGCCTCCAGGTCGTAGTGCTTGCGGGTGACGATGCGCTGGGCATAGAGGCCGCCGCCCGCCTGAATGTTGGTGACCTGCTTCCAGCCGCCATAGGCATCCGCTGTCAGATCGCGGATCGCGTGGAAGAGCCGCATCCGGTATTCGCCGTCGGTGCCCTCGGCGCCGGTCATGTACTTGCGGACGAAGGCGCCGACCTCGTTGTTCTCCAGGTCCGAGATCGCCGGCGCTGTCAGGATCGAGCCGCCGCCGATGTCGTGCAGATGGCGCACCACTTGGTTGTAGTTGGCGGCGCCGTGGTACTTGCCCGCGTTGGTGTAGAGCTCGTCCGGGAAGGCTTCGCCGTCGGGGCCGAAGTTGCAGTTGTGGATCGCCGCCTCCAACGAGGCCCGGATCAGGGTCGCGTGGATGATCATGTCGGAGATCTTCTCGCGGATGTGCGAGGCCCGGGCGAGGCCGTTGGCCTCGGCGATCAGCTGCGCGAAGCCGACCAATTCGTCCGCCTCGTCGGCCATGAAGGAGAGCCCACCGAGCCGTTCCCACAGGCCGAGCGAGTGGGCGAAGACGGCCGCGTACTTGACCTCGCCGTCGAGGAAGACGCGCTCTTCGGGCACGAAGACGTCGTCGAAGATGACGAAGCCCTCGGGGCAGTGCTTCTTCGAGGTCACGGGGAAGGCGCGGGCGTCGGCGTGCCGCGGCGCGTAGGTGGTGTCGACGATTTTGACGCCTGGCGCGTCGACGGGAATGCCGCAGGCGAAGGCGTAGTCGTCCTCGCCCGGCTTCATCGACTTGGTGGGGATCACCATCAGCTCGTGCGCCAACGAGGCGCCGGATATGTGCAGCTTGGCACCGCGGATGACGATGCCGCCGTCGCGCCGCTCGACGACGCGGGTATAGGCGTCGGGGTCCGGCTGCTTGCCCGGCGCCAGGCTGCGGTCGCCCTTGCCGTCGGTGATGCACTCGGCGACCCGAACGTCGCGCGCCTGCAGGTCGTCGACGTAGGCGCGAATGCGCTCCGAATAGTGCGGCAGGTCCGGCATCCGCCCGGCCGCCGTGATCATCGTCATGATCGACTGATAGGTGGTATGGGCCAGCATGTCGGCGTCGTGCAGGATCGGAATCCGTGCCTTCAGGTCCTCGGCGCTGCGGGGCACCGTCATCAGCGGGCTACGCGCCTCGGGGTCGGCGTCATAGAGGCGGTCGTAGCAGTCGGCCACGACCTCGACGGCGCTGCCCAGGATCGGGTGGCCCGGCAGGTCGCGGACCCGTTCGCCCTCGAAATAGGTCGCCCGCTCGTCCGCCAAGGTCGCGCGGTACTCCGCTCCGGTCATCATGGGGCCTGTCTCCTCACTTCACTGCCGTCGAAATCGCACCCGGCGCCGCGTTGCGATGCCGGAAAAGGATAGGCAGCGCCCGCGGCCGAGTCCACATCACCCGCGTCGGGCTCAATCGTCGCCTGCGCCGAGCATCGCCGGTGCCAGGTGCTCCAACCCCAGTGCGGCGAGCGCCGCCGGGGTCGGGCGGCCGCTTTCCCGGTCCCAGCCGTGCTGGTCGTAATAGTCGTCGAGCAGCCCCGACCAGGCCTCGCGGTCCAGTCGTCCGCTGGCCTGGTTGCCGCTCGCCTGCTCTTCGAAGAAGCGCTCCGGCGGGTAGTCGTCGGCCCGGCCGAGATCGGCGTGCTTGATGTTGACGAGTTTCTGCAGCGTGTGAATGCGCTCGCCCGCGGTCATGAACGCTTCCAAGCTCAAGTCGCGACCGGTGCCGAGCTTATAGAGCATCAGGTACTGCTCCGGCGCCAGTTGCTGCGGTCCCATCCAGTTGCTGGAGAAGAAACAGACGCCGAGCCCTTCCAGGACCGCGTGGAAGCGCTGGTAGTAGGCGATCAGGCCGGCCTTGCCTTCGTAGGTGGCGGGCTCCGCCGCCGTGGCGACGCCGAAGAGCTCTTGCGATTGGGCCGGCGACATATCCATGCGCTCGGTCAGCGGCGCGCCTTGGGTGTGGGTGCCGGCGCGCTCGGCGACGGCGACGCCCAGCGCCCAGCCCTTGAAGGGGCGCAGCTCCTCCGCCAGTTCCTGGCCCTTGACATGGAGGGCGAAGCGCTCCGAGCCGCGGCCAATTGCCGCGGCTGCGTCCCGGCTGCCACGGCCCAGCAAGCGGGCGAAGTCATCCTCCTGCCGGGCCAGCCGCTCGATCAGGGTGACGAGCGCCGCCGCGTCGCCCCATTCGAGCCTGAGGCCGCCGGTGTCGGCCTCGCCGAGGATGCCGCGCTCGAAGCATTCGAAGGCCCAGGCGATGACGCCCGACGCGCTGGAGACGTCCATCCCGTAGTCGGCGCAGAGCTGGCTCGCCTTCAGCACCGCCGGCAGGCTGTCGAGGTCGAACTTGGCACCGAAGTCCCAGATGTTCTGGCATTCGATCTTCTCGCCCTCGGTGCCCTTGTAGGGCCCCTGGCGGATCTCGAGGTATTGGCTGCAGGGCGTCGGGCAGGCGAAGCAGCCGAAGTTGCGGCGGATGTGGTCGCGCTCCAAGGCTTCCGCGTGCAGGTTGGCGGCGCGGTCCGCCTCCATCTGGGTGCGTTGGAAGTTGCGCACCGGCACGGCTCCTTGCGCGTTCCACTTCTCGAAAGAGACCGGACTGCCGAAGCGGCGCAGCTTTCGCGCCGTCTTGGTCTTGGCGTCGATCTTGGACATCGCCAGCGCCGCCTCGGCGAAGCCCTCCGGGTCCGCCACCCTGATGCTGCCACTGCCGCGCACCGCGATCGCCTTCAGCCGCTTGGCCCCCATCACCGCGCCCAGGCCCGAGCGGGCGGCGGCCCGGTTGCGGCTGACGATGACGCCCGCCATCTTCAGCCGGTGCTCGCCGGCGGGGCCGATCGCCAAGACTTCGAGGCGCGGATCGTCGTGCCTCGCCTGCAGGCTGTCGACCGTCTCGGACGTGGTCTTGCCCCAGAGGAAGCCCGCGTCCTCGATCGAGACCTGGCCGTCGTCGATCAGCAGGTAGACCGGCTTCGCTGCTTGGCCCGTGACCATGACATTGTCGAAGCCGGCGTATTTCAGCTCCGGCGTGAAGAAGCCGCCGGCGCTGGTCGAGGCGAAGCCGCCGTTATAGGGGTTCAGCGCGTTGATCGAGAGCCGGCTCGCCGTCGGCGCGATGGTGCCGACCAAGGCGCCGGCGCCGAAGGCCAGGAGGCAGTCCGGGTCGAACGGGGCGACGCCCGGCGACATGCTGTCGAGCATCGCCATGACGTTGATGCCGAGCCCGCCCAGAACGGACTCGGTATAGGGCGCGGTCGGCTCGGTGCGGACCGCGCCGGTGCCGAGGTCGACCCAGAGGATCTCGCCGCCGAGGCAGTAGTTCTCAGACATGTGCCGCCTCCTTCTTGGCCTGCACCGCACCGACCGGGCACCACCTGACGCAGAGCGGCAGGGCTTCGTCGCCGCAGCCGTCGCAGGCGATCCGGCCGTCCTCGCCGGTCTCGGAAATGCTCAGATCGACCTCGCCCCGGGCGGCATTCTTCAAGGCCCGAATGCTCGAGACCGCGCGGCCGAAGGCGCCGGTGTGGTGGAAGGTGCAGATGAGCTCGCAGATGCCGCAAGCGGTGCATCTCGGCTCGACGAGCGTGATCTGGTGCATGGGCCCACCCGTTCTCCTGCCGCCCGTTGGGGGCTTGGAGACGATTGGGGCGGCGGTCGAAGCGTTTAGCGAAGACCGGCGAGGTCGCCATCCGCAAGCCAGATGGCAGAGAACGTCCCCCCGCCGGTCAGCCCGACGCTCGGCCGCTCCCCTGTCATCCCCGCTTACCGGCTCCGCCGGTGAGGCGCCCCGGCATCTTTTGCGCCGGACTCCGCCGCGCCTCGAGCCGGTTTCGACACGGGGCAGTCGCCTCTCCGAGTGAAGAGTGTGGCACAAGACGGCGCCGGGCGGAAACCCGACGCGCCGCTTCGGCCGACCGAAAGTATGGCGCTGACCGCGTCACCATCTTTGGCGGGGTGTTAGTTTCGATTCTAATATATTAGCAATCACTAAAATTTAACGCCTATCACGCAAAAGTGCGTCATCGAAACAAAAGCCTACGGGCAATAGAGAGGTTGCTATGCGGTATTTGCAGAATGTCAGGATGACGCACGCCTTACTGGCCGTCGCTTCGGTGCCGACCGTCGTGGCGCTGCTCTTCGCTTCCCAATTGATCCTGCAAGAGCTTCGCCACGGCAACGAGCTGGAGCGTCTGTCGCGACTAATCGCGCTTTCCGTCAAGATGAGCGATGTCGTCCACGAGCAGCAGAAGGAGCGGGGCGCCACCGCCGTGTTCGTCGGCTCCAAGGGCGCCAAGTTCCGCGCCGAGCTGGTGGCACAGCGCCAGGTGACGGACCAGAAGCGCGCCGCCTTCGATGCCTATCTCGCCGGGTTCGAGGCCGAGGAATTCGGTGCCGCCTTCACGGAGGACTTCCAGGCCCTGCTGGCGCGGCTGGCGAAGATGGATTCGATCCGCGCCAAGGTCGATGCCTTGACCATCTCCGCGGCGGAGGCGATCGGTTACTACACCGGCCTGAACGGGCAGAACCTGAGCCTCATCGCTGACATGGCCGGCCTCAGTCCCGACCCGGAGATCGTCGTCAGCATCGTCGGCTACGCGAACTACCTGCAGGGCAAGGAGCGTGCCGGAATCGAGCGCGCGATCGGCGCCAACGGTTTCGCCTCGGGCCAATTCACGCCCAAGGCCATGGACAAGTTCAAGGCCCTGATCGGCGCTCAAAGCGTCTACAACGATGTCTTCCTCGCCTACGCCACGGCCGACCAACGGGGCCTTTTCGACGAGGTCATGAACGGGGCCGCGGCGCAAGAGGTCGGGCGAATGCGCGAGATCGCCTTCGCCGGCGGCTTGACCGGAGAATTGCAGGAGATCAGCGGCAAGTATTGGTTCGACACCATTACCAAGAAGATCAACGGCCTTAAGAAGATCGAGAGCTCGCTGTCGGCCGATTTGCTGGGCCAGATGGGGGCCGTTCGAGCCGCCGCGATGACGGCGTTGTGGTTGGGGCTGGCCCTCGCCGTCGCCGGCCTTGTCCTCGCCATCGGCCTCTCCGCGATCGTCGTTCGCACCGTGACCCAGGCGTTTCGGTCGCTCGTCACGCCCATGTTGGGGCTGGCCGAGGGCGACCTCGAGACCGAGCTGCCGCCGGTCACCAAGAACGAGATTGGCGACATGATCGAAGCGCTTCAGGTCTTCCAGAAGAACGGCCTGGAGCAGAAGAAGCTGGCGGTCGAGCAGGAGACGGCGCGAGCAGCCCGCGAGGCCCGCGCGACGCGGATCGAGGACTTGACCCGGAGCTTCGACGAGAGCGTCGCCGGGGTCATCGACACCGTGGTCTCGGCGGCCGAGGAGATGAGCTCGACGGCGCAGTCGATGACCACCCTGGCGGACGATGCGGCCGAGCGCACGACGACCGTCTCCGCCGCTTCCGAGCAGGCCAGCGCCAACGTCCAGACCGTGGCCTCGGCGGCGGAAGAGTTGTCGGCCTCGGTCCGGGAGATCTCGGGCCAAGTCACTACCTCGGCCGACACCGCGGGCAGCGCCGTCGGTGCTGCCGAGCAAGCGACCGAGAAGGTCCAAGGCCTGGTCGAGGCCTCGCAGAAGATCGGCGAGGTGGTTGATCTCATCAACGACATCGCCAGCCAGACCAACCTCTTGGCCCTCAACGCCACCATCGAGGCGGCCCGCGCCGGCGAGGCCGGCAAGGGCTTCGCCGTCGTTGCCTCGGAGGTCAAGAACCTGGCCAGCCAGACCGGCAAGGCGACGGAAGAGATCGCCGGTCAGATCTCGGGCATCCAAGGCGCCACCAGCGAGGCGGTGACGGCGATCGACGAGATCACCCGGACCATCGGGCAGATCAACGAGACCGCCAGCGCCATCGCCGCCGCGGTGGAAGAACAGGGGGCGGCGACCGGCGAGATCAGCCGCAACGCCCAGGAAGCCGCCGGCGGTACCCAGCAGGTCAGCGACACCATCGTCGGCGTCAGCGAGGCCGCGGCCGAGACCGGCCAATCCGCCGGTCAGGTGCTGGAGGCGGCGAGGGAGCTGTCGCGCCAGTCGGAGACCCTGCGCGGCGTCGTCGACATGTTTTTGAGCGACGTTCGCGCTGCCTAGCGCGGTCGAAGGCCGGGCTTAGACACAAGCCCGGAAATCGAGAGAGCGGTGCCGTTTTCCCCGGGTACCGCTCTCTCTTTTTGTCCGCGTGTCGTCCTATGACATCGGTTGATCGAGGCCACGGCCGGCCCCGACCGCTGCTTCCAACCCGTCCTCCGGAAAGGGGGCACCGGCGCTCAAGCGCAGCTTTCTCTGGATCGTCCGCTGCGACGTCTTCGCCGCCGAGCATGCCGTGGTCCTGAGCGTCGGGATCGCCAACTTCACTGCCGGCGATGGCAGCTTCGGCCCGGTCTTCACCGACGCGGCCGCTTGACCGATCGCGGACCTCGATGCCGTATCATGCCGCCGTC
The DNA here is from genome assembly GCA_030746295.1 of Alphaproteobacteria bacterium. The sequence goes on from JASLMY010000004.1 coordinate 9,045, forward strand.
ACCACCAGCGTGGTACCGACGCTGGAGGGCACATAGGACTCCGGCATCTCGTTCGCCAAGTGGTGGATCGCCTTCCAGCCGGTGCAATGGCCCGCCATCACGCATTTCGGTCCGATCGCCTTCAGCTCGGCCACGGTCTCGTCGATGATCGGCTCGAACAGGCTGCCGGTCAGGTGCAGCCCGCCCAAAAGTGCGTGGACGGTGTCGACGCCGGTCAGCTTCTGGGCGTAGCGAATGGTGTTGATGGCGCCGGCGTGGCAGCAGCCGGTGACCACCACCAGGCCCTTACCCTTGACGTTTACGACCAGCGCTTGATCGTCTTTCAGGTCCGGGTCCGGCTCCCAGGCGCCGTCGACCTCGGCCTTGTGCGGCGGGAAGCCGCGCTCGAAGCCGCTGGTGCGCGCGATCTCGCCCGTCGCCAGGACCGTGCCGCCCAGCAGGTAGGTGGGCCCGCGGCCCTCGACGAACGAGATGCCCCGCGCCTCCAGCCACTGCCGGTCCATGTTGGGCATGTGGCGGGTGTTGCCGTCGGGTAGGTCGGTACGGCGCTTGCGGAAGGCATCGGGGTGCAAATGGATCGGGATCTGCCAGTCATCCAGCCGCTCGACGAGGCCGATCAGGCCCTGGGTGTGGTCGACATGGCCGTGGCTCAACACCATGCACTCGAAGTCCTCTGGCGCGAGGCCCAGCATGTCCATGTTGTGGATCAGGCCGTGCGTGGTCATGCCGGCGTCGAACAGCATTCGTCGCGCGCTGCCGCCAGCATGGGCCGTGACCATCGCCGAGAAGCCGTGCTCGGCAATCAGCGCCGGGCGCTGGCCCCAGGGCTCGGCCGTCGACAGTTGCGCGCGCCTGACCTCGTCGGTGCTGGCCAGAAAGACGTCGATCGAGTTGTCCAGCAGGATCGTCACCTCGACCCGGTCGACCGGCTGCTGCGATGTGGCGGTGAGGCTCATGACCCTGCTCCTCCGGCCGGCTGCTCTCGCGCGGCGCTGCCGACGCCGACCCGGTCGGGATAGTTGGCGTCGAGGCGCTTGGCGAAATAGTCGCCGTAGCGGATCGGCGCGTGCTTCGCCGGCCGTGCCCGGTCGACGAAGCCGTCGAGGCAGCGGACCACGGTCTCGACGTTGGGGTCGAAGAACATGCCGATGGAATAGCGCTCGCGCGGGGGCGATCTGTTGATCACCCTGTGAGGCGTCGAATTGAAGACATCGTTGGTCCAGCGCGCCAGGATGTCGCCGACGTTGACGACGAAGGTGCCCGGGATCGGTGGCGCCGCGAACCAGCCGCCGTCGACCCGCTGCACCTCCAGGCCGCCGACCGCGTCCTGGGCCAGGATGGTAAGGAATCCGTAGTCGGTATGCGGATGGATGCCGAAAAGTTCCTCCGACCCGTCCGCCGCCATCGGTGGATAGTGGATGAGGCGCAGCGTCGTCGAGGGTGGGTCGAAGAAGCCATCGAAGAAGTCCGCCGGCTCGCCGACCGCCAACGCCACCGCCGGCAGCAGGCCGAGGCCGAGCGACGTCAGCGCCGCGTCATAGCGGCCGACGACGTCGCGAAAACCGGCGTCGTCCGGCCACTGGTTCGGTCCCGCCAGTTCCTGCGCCAGATAGCCGGGTTCGTCGGCCGGGACCTCGTGGCGAAGGAAGAATGATTCCAGTTGGTTCGCATGTCGGGCCGGCGCGAAGCGGGCCGAGGAGACCAGGGTCGAGGTGGCGAAGGGTTGGTAGCCGCGGTGCCACTGGTTGAGCTTGATTTCCAGCTTTTCGGCCAAGGGCCGGGCGTGAAACCGGCGATTTTGCTCGAAGGCCTCGGCGACCAAGTCCTCCGACACGCCGTGGCCCGAAATGTAGAAAAAGCCGCTGTCGAGGCAGGCGCGACGGATCTCGGCGGCGACTTCTTGGGCGGCCGCCGGCCGGCCGGCGAGCAATCCGCCGACGTCGATCACGGGTATCTCGTGATCCCGGTCCGTCATCGATGCTCCCCCATGTGCTCCGCTACCCCACGCTCTCTCTTCCCGTTGGAAGGATTGTGAAGTCTAAACGATCGGTGTCGCGCGTGCCATTGGACCTGACGGTGCCGGCGTGATTAGGTCGTGCGGGGATTTGTATCGATGACGTTGATCACGCCACATGACTAGAACGCAGGCCCACGGGGCCGGGCCGGCGCCGACCTCGGGCGCCTTGCGCGGAATCGGCTGGATGCTGCTGGCGGGCGGCTGCTTCGTCGTCGTGACCGGCATCGTCCGCCACCTCGGCACCGACATGAACCCGGTGCAGGCGGCTTTCATCCGCTACGCCTTCGGCTTCGCTTTCCTGGCGCCGGTCTGGCTGCGTTTCCTTCGGGCACCGCCGCCGCTGTCCCGCGTTGGGGTCCATGCCATCCGCGGCCTCGTGCACGGCCTCGGCGTCATGCTCTGGTTCTTCGCCATGACGCGGATACCGATCGCGCAGGTGACGGCGCTCGGCTTCACGGCACCGATATTCACCACTATCGGCGCCGCCATCTTCCTCGGCGAGACCTTTCGCCTCAGGCGCTTCGTCGCCGTCCTCCTGGGCTTCGCCGGCACCCTGGTGATCCTGAAGCCCGGGATCGACGTGGTCGACATCGGCGCCGTGGCGCAGCTCTCGGCGGCACCGCTTTTCGCCGTCTCGCTGCTGATCGCCAAGAAGCTGACGGAAACCGAGTCGCCGACGACGATCGTCGCGTACTTGAGCATCTTCGTCACCCTGGCGCTGTTGCCGCCGGCGCTCTATGTCTGGCGGGCGCCGACGCTGGAGGAGCTGGCCTGGCTCTTCGTCACCGCACTGTCGGCAACGCTGGGCCATGTCTGCATGACGCGGGCCTTCCGGGCGACCGAGATCACCGTCACCCAGCCGGTCTCGTTCCTGCAGCTCGTCTGGGCGACCTTGCTCGGCCTCTATCTCTTCGGCGAACAGCCGGACGCCTGGACCTGGGCCGGTGGCGCCATCATCGTCGGCAGTGCGACCTACATCGCCCATCGCGAGGCGCGCCAGCGCCGTCTGCCGCGATCGGTCGGCGGATAGCGCGTCATCGGCGACGAATATGTGCTGTGACGTCTGTTACTACGCTTTCCGAGCGGTGAGCCTATGTTTGGATGGCTATGATCCTTGGAAACTCAAAACCTCGGCGCTGGCACGCCCTCCTCGGAAGCGAGGTCCGTCGCGAAGCTGCGGATGCATGCGGCGCTGTCCTCGGCGTCTCGGTTGTGCTGGTCATGAGCATACTGTCGGCGAGCGAAGGATCGTTCCGGCTCGCCGCCGTGTTGTTCGGCCTTGCCACGCTGCTTCTTCTGTTTGCTGGCCGCCAGGTGTCGCACTGGAGAAAGCTCCGGCATCTGGTGCGCAACACCTAGCGCCTACCGTCGCGAGCCTCTGTCGGTGTCTGCCCTAGCAGGCCTGCGCTAGCACCTCCCCGCCGTCGTCGGCCGCGTCATTTGCGATTACCATCTCAGCCGAAGTAGCCTTGTGGCAGCGCCACGAAGGCCAGCGGCCTGTCCGCGCGCCCGTCCCTGGCCTGTCGGCTGGTATGCGATTCGAAACGGTGAGTTCATGTCCGCAATGAAGCATCAGCACGATCGCGCGGCGGAAGGGCCGACGCCTTTCGAGCGGGCCGGGCGCCAGCCGCTGATGCTGGGCCTCTTCCTGCCGCACCAGGAAGGCGCCTGGAGCCCGTCGACGGCACCGCGCCAGACCTCGTGGACCTTCGACTACAACGTCAAGTGCGCCGTCGCGGCGGACGAGCTCGGCTTCGACCTCGTCTTCGCCCTCGCCCAATGGCTCGGCAAGGGCGGTTATGGCGGCGAGATAAATTTCCGCGAGAACACGCTCGACCCCTTCATCGCCTCGGCCGGCCTGGCGCCCTTGACCAAGAACGTGCTGCTGATCGCCACGGTGCACATCCTCTACGGCTGGCACCCGCTGCACATCGCCAAGTACGGCGCCGTCATCGACCATATGAGCGGTGGTCGTTGGGGCCTGAACGTCGTCACCGGCTACAAGGAGAGCGAGTTCCGCATGTTCGGGCTGGAGCCGATCGCGCACGACCTGCGCTACGAGATGGCCACGGAATTCACCACCGTCATGCAGCGGCTCTGGTCGGAGGACGACGAGTTGACCTTCGAGGGCCGCTGGTGGCGGACCCAGAATGCCTTCGTGGCACCGAAGCCGGTGCACCGGCGCGTGGTGATGGTCAACGCGGCCTCCTCACCCGCCGGCATCGACTATGCAACGAGCTTCTCCGACATCATCTTCGTCACCAGCCCGGCAGGCGCCGACCCGGCGGCAGCGGTCGAGTCGCTGCCGGCCCACACGAGCCGCATCCGCGAGGCGGCGCGGGCCAAGGGCCGCGAGATCAAGATCGTTATCAACCCACACGTCATCTGCCGCGAGACCGAGGCGGAGGCCCGGGCGCAATATCAAGCAATCTTGGACGGGCGCGACGAGGTCGCGCTTGCGAACTTCGCCGCCGCATTCATGGGCGGCGACCAGGCCTCCTGGCGGGGCCATGAGAAGAACCATTGGGCGGTCGGCGGCAACGTCCACCTGGTCGGTAGCCCTGAGCAGGTCGTCGATTGGTTCGCCAAGCTGAAAGCGGCCGGCTGCGACGGCGTGCAAATCAACTTCTACGACTTCCTGCCCGAGCTCGCCTTCTTCGGCGAGCGGGTGATGCCGCTTATGCGCGAAGCCGGGCTCCGGATCGACCAGGTCTAGGGGCCGGCTGTATCTCGGCCCGCCGCCGCGTATGATGGCGCTTTCCGGCGGCAGCGGGGGGTTTGGCCCGGAGGCGATGGCGAAGCGATACCGGCTCGGCTGCGACATCGGCGGCACCTTCACCGACTTCGTCCTGCTCGACGAGGCGACGGGCGAGATGCGGGTGGAGAAGTGTCTGACGACACCGGCCGACCCCTCGACCGGCGTGATGAACGGTGTCGGCCTGCTGGACGAGCGCGTGCCGGGGTTTCTGGCCGAGACGCTGCAGGTCCTTCACGGCACCACCCTCGTCATCAACGCGGTGCTGGAGCGCAAGGGTGCGAAGACGGCGCTGATCACGACCGAGGGTTTCCGCGACGTCCTCGAGATCGCGAGCGAGCGGCGCTACGACCTTTACGATTTGCAGCAGCAATACCCCGCACCCCTGGTGCCGCGCTACCTGCGGCGTGGACTCGAGGAACGGCTACGCAGCGACGGCCTGGTGTTGACGCCGCTCGACACGGACGGGCTCGACGCCATCGCGGCCGACTTTGCCAGCGAAAGCGTCGAAGCGGTGGCGGTCTGCCTGCTGCACAGCTATCGCAGCCCCGCCCACGAGCAGGCGGTCGAAAAGCGCCTCGGCGAGTTGCTGCCGGGGATCTCTGTCTCGATCTCCTCGGACGTCCTACCGGAGATCAACGAATACGCCCGCACTTCGACCACCGTCGTCAACGCCTATACCAAGCCTTTGATGGCCCGCTATCTCGCCTCCCTCGAGGACCGGCTCGCGGTCGCCGAATTGGAGGGGCAGCTCTTGATCATGCTGTCGAGCGGTGGCGTCGCCTCGGTCGAGACCGCTTCTCGCTATCCGGTCCGCGTCATCGAGTCGGGGCCCGTCGGCGGCGTCATCGTCAGCCAGCACATCAAGAATCTGGCCGGGATCGACGCCGCCTTCTCCTTCGACATGGGCGGCACCACGGCCAAGCTCTGCCTCTTGGAGGGTGACGAGCCGCATCGCGCCACCGAGTACGAGGTCGCCCGCGTGCACCGCTTCAAGGCCGGCAGCGGCATTCCGATCAAGGTGCCCTGCGTCGACCTCTTGGAGATCGGCGCCGGCGGCGGCAGTATCGCCGAGATCAACCCGCTCGGCCTGCTGCAAGTCGGGCCGGAGAGCGCCGGTGCCGCACCGGGTCCGGCCTGTTATGGCCAGGGCGGCGAGCGGCCGACGGTGACGGATGCCGATCTCGTCCTTGGCTTCCTGAACGAAGACTACTTCCTCGGCGGCACGATGGATTTGGACCGGCAAGCGAGCCGAGACGCGATCGGGCATCGGGTGGCTGAGCCGCTCGGCCTCGACATCGAGCGTGCCGCCTGGGGGATTCACGACTCGGTCAACGAGAGCATGGCCTCGGCGACCAAGATGTACGCCGCCGAGCGCGGCGTCGATTGCGCCAGCCTGGCGTTGGTCGCATCGGGCGGGGCCGGGCCCGTGCACTGCTATGGTCTGGCGCGGAAGCTCGGTATCCGCGAGATCGTCGTGCCGCCGGCCGTCGGTGTCGCCTCGGCGATCGGCTTCTTGGCCGCGCCGGTCTCCTATGACCTGGTGCGGACCCACAAGACACCGCTCGCCAGCGCCGACTTGGCCGAGATCGACGCCCGCTTCGAGGCGATGCGTCGCGAGGCAGTCGACACCCTGGCCCGGGCCGGCGAGCCGGCGGTGGCGGCCGTCGAGCGCTCTTTCGACATCCGCTATGTGGGCCAGGGCTACGAGATCAACGTTGCCGTTGGGACCGATGCCGTCGCGGCGGTCGGCCGCGAGCGCCTGCTGGACCGCTTCAAAGAGACCTACGAGGCCCTCTTCGGCCGTGCCTTCCCCGAGAACGAGTTCGAGATCGTGAACCTTCGCCTGATCGCCCGAGGCCCGAGACCGGAGAGCCCGCTACGCCCGCGAGAGGCCGTCGGCGGCACGGCGCTCAAGGGATCGCGCCCAGCCTATTGTCCTCAGGCGCAGGCCTTCGTCGCGCATGCGGTCTACGACCGCTACGCCCTGGCGCCGGGGGCGACGTTCGCCGGCCCCGCGATCGTCGAAGAGCGGGAATCGACCTCCATCGTCGGCACCGGCGCCCGCGCCCGGGTCGACGATCTGGGGCTCTTGAGAATCCAGATGAGCGAGGCCTGAGGACGATGGCAAGCACCTTCGATTCCCTGGAGCTGGAGATCGCCTGGTCGCGCATCGCCTCCATCGCCGAGGAAGCGGACGCCAACGTCATGCGCACGGCCTTCTCCAGCATCATCCGCGATTCCCACGATTATTCCTGCGCCATCTACGATGCGCGCGGCAATCTCTTGTCGCAGCCGAACTTCGTCACGCCGGGGCACATGGGCGGCATGTCGGCGGCGATGAAGACGCTGACCCGGCACTTCGCTTACGAGGACCTCAGGGACGGTGACATGATCGTCACCAACGACCCCTGGATCATGTCCGGCCACCTGCCCGACATACTGGTGACCGCACCCGTCTTCCACCGCTCGCGGCTGGTAGCCTTCGCGGCCTGCGTCTTCCATCACCAGGACATCGGCGGCCATCTCGGCATCGACAACCGCGAGGTCTACGAGGAGGGCCTGCAGATCCCGCCCTGCCTGCTCTACCGCGCGGGCCGGGAGAACGAGGAGCTGTTCCGCGTCATCGGCCAGAACGTCCGCGTGCCGGACCTCGTCGTCAACGATCTGCGCTCGCAGGTGGCGACCGTGCATTTCACCGGCGGCCGCATCCGCGCCTTCCTCGAGGAGATGGGCCTCGACGGCCTGGAGCCGCTGGCCGACGAGATTTACGACCGCACCGAGGCAGCACTCAGGCGCGGCATCGCCGAGATTCCCGACGGCACTTATCGCTCGGAATGCTTGGTCGAGGGCGGCGAGGGCGAGGCCAAGATCGGCCTGAAGCTCCGGCTCGATGTGCAAGACGGCGCCATCCTCGCAGACTTCTCCGGGACGGAGCCCCAAGTCGACAAGGGCATCAACTGTGTCTTCAACTACACGCTGGCCTATTGCGTCTTCGCACTGAAGAGCATTGCCGCCCCATTCGTGCCCTCGAACGCCGGCACCATGCGACCCTTCACGGTCGCGGCGCCGGACGGCTCGATCCTGAACGCGCGACGGCCCGCCGCCGTGGTCGGACGCACCTCGATCGGGCAATACATCCCCGAGCTCGTGTTCCGGGCCTTGGCCACGGCGGTGCCCGAGCGCGTCATCGCCGAGAGCGGCTCGCTGCCGCTGTGGTGGCTGACGCTGTCGGGCCGGCGGCGAGACGGGCGGGCCTTCGTGATCGGGCCGATGTTCTCCGGCGGCCTCGGCGCCCGCAGCAGCGCCGACGGCGTCTCGGCGCTGACCTTTCCGGCCAACATCAAGAACAACCCCGTCGAGATGATCGAAAGCGACAGCCCGCTTCTGGTCGAGCGACGCGAGCTCGTCCCCGACTCGGCTGGCCCCGGCCGTCATCGCGGCGGCTTCGGCCAGGAGTTCGTCTTGGTCGTACCCGAGGACGAGACGGCACCGGACGGCGCGGTGGTGAATTTCCTGCTGGCCGGTCGGATGCAGGACGGAGCCAAGGGGCTCGCCGGCGGCGGCGAAGGCGTTGCCGGCTCGGTCACCGTCAATGGCCGCTCGATCGGCTGGGGAAAGCCGCACCTCCTACAGCCGGGCGACCGCGTCGCCTACCGTACCGCCGGCGGTGGCGGCTATGGCGATCCCCGCGAGCGCGAGCCTGTCCTGGTCGCGCGCGAGCTCAGGGACGGTCTGATCTCTCCCGGCCTAGCGAAATCGGTCTACGGGCGCGAGCCCGGAACCGAGTTCTGAGGCGGGCGATGCCGGCTCCGAAACGGACAGCGGCCGCCGCCTAGGCACTACGCGGCACCCGTTCGCGGATCGTCGATCGATGCGAGAAGCCGATTGAATGCGGCCGCGGCGACGCCGTCCAACTCCGCATCGCGTTCTGGCCGTGTCGGTTCGGTCGGGCCGCTGCCGGTCTCGGCAGAGGCATCGACGCCGACGCAACGCGCCATAGCCGCGAATAGACGTTCCGGGACGATCGGCTTGCTGACGTAATCGTTCATACCGGCGGCGAGATAGGTCTCGCGATCGCCGGCCATGGCATTCGCCGTCAGGGCGATGATGGGAATGCGACCGATCTCGCCGTCGAGGCGCCGGATTTCCCGGGCCGTGGCGGGGCCGTCCATCTCGGGCATGTGGATGTCCATCAGGACCAGGTCGTACGGGCGCCGTAATACCGCCGCTATCGCCTCGCGTCCGTCGCCGACGATGTCGACGTGGTGGCCGCCGTCGGCGAGGATCGCGGTGACGACGGTTTGATTCACCGGGTGGTCTTCGGCAACCAGAATGTGCAAGGGGCGGTTGCGGCAGATCTCGGTCGGTACCGCCACGTCCGCTGCGCATGCATCGGTGACGAGGTTTTCCGCCTCGCCTTCGCGGCAGCGAATGGTGAACCAGAAGGTCGTACCCTGGCCGAGCAAGCTCTCGACACCGATGGCGCCGCCCATTCTCTCGGCCAGGTGCTTGCAGATGGCCAAGCCCAGACCGGTGCCGCCATAGCGTCGCGCGGTCGAGGAATCGGCCTGGCTGAACTTGTCGAAGAGCCTCGGCAGCACGTCGTCCGCGATGCCGACGCCGGTATCGGCGACCTCGAAGCGAAGCTCGATCCCGTCTCCGGCCTGCCGTCGGCTCGTGACCCGGACCGTTATGTGTCCCTCGGACGTGAACTTGAGGGCGTTGCCGACCATGTTGAAGAGAACTTGCCGCAATCGCACCGGATCGGCCCGCAACACGGTCGGCGTTTCCGGCGCGATGTCGATCGAGAACCCCAAGCCCTTGCTCTCGGCCTTGGCCGCCCAGAGTTGCGCGACATTGTTCAGCACCGCCTTCAGGTCGAAGTCCAGCTCCTCGAGCTCCAGCCGACCGGCCTCGACCTTGGAGAGGTCGAGGATGTCGTTCAGGATCGTCAAGAGAACGTCGCCGGAATCCCTGATGATCGACGCCAGGCGGCGCTGCTGGGGGGCGAGGTCGGTGTTCAGGAGCAACCCCGCCGTCGTCAGAACGCCGTTCATCGGCGTGCGGATCTCGTGGCTCATATTGGCCAAGAACTCGGACTTGGCGCGGTTCGAGAGATCGGCCCGTTCCTCGCTGGCCCTGAGGGCCCGCTCGACCTCGATCCGATCCGTGATGTCGGTGATCACGCCGCCGAGCCCGACCAGCGTGCCGTTGTCCAAGATCGGGAATCGGCTGATCGTGAAGCTCCTTTCCCCGCCGGTGAACATCGGATGCCGGAACTCGTCGTTGACCACCGATAGGGTGTTGAGCAGCTTCTGGTCGCCGGCGTCATAGCGGTCCGCCAGGTGTTTGGGGAAAATGTCGTAGACGGTCTTGCCGACGACGTGTTCGGAGGTGACGCCGAACCAGTCTTCGAACTGGCGATTGGTCAGGAGGTAGCGCTGTTCCAGATCTTTCAGGAAGACCGCCGCCGGCATTTGGTCCATCACCGTCTTCAGGCGTCCCTCGCTTTCACGCAACCGAACCTCGGCGTGCCGCTGCTGCGTGATGTTGGAGCCGGTACCCCGGTAGCCCTTGAAGTTGCCGTCGACATCGAAAACCGGCTTGCCGTTGATGGAGAGCCATTGGGTCTCGCCGTCGGCGCTGAGGCGCGGGTGAACGAAGCCGCGGATCGGACGGTGTGCCTCCAGGTCCGAGAGATGCTGCAGCCAGGCGTCCGTGTCGACGTTCGGGATACCGGTCTCTTGGCGGGTTTTGCCGAGCAGCGCTTCCTGGGGCACGCTGGTGGCTTCGGTAAAGCGGTCGGAAAAGAACGAAAAGCGGAGGTTCTCGTCCATTTCCCAGAACCAGTCCGAGGCTGCCTCGGCGAAGTCCTCCAGCCGCCGCTCTCGTTCGCGCAGTTGCAGCCGATAGGTCTTCGAGACCCGATGCAGCAGCTCGTTCAAGGCCTCGGCCATCTCGCCCAGCTCGTCGGCGCGGTTGAAGGCCAGGGTGTAGCGGTCCGCGTTGTCGGGGTCTTCCTGCGCCGACACCAGCATGGCTCTCAGCTCGAGCATCGGCCACAGGACCTGCCGGCCGAGGATCAGCACGGTGACCAGCGAAACGAAGACCGAAACCAGCAGCACCAGGCCGGCGATACGCCAGAGAAAGGCGCCCAGCTCGGCCTTGGTCCAGCTCGCGTCCAGGCGTCCGACGACGGTCAGTGGCAGGCCGGTCTGCCGGCTCGACCACACGACTTCGTAGCGGTCGCCGGCGGCGAGCCAGACTTTTGTCTCTCCCGCACTTTCAGCTGCCGATGGCGTCAGTTCGGGCGTCTCGCCCATGGTGGCCGTCAGACGCCCCCCGTCGTCGTATACGGCGATGCCCCGCACCCAGGTTCCGCCGAGCGCTCTCGACTCGGTCCCCAGCCGGTCCGAACTCGGCGCGTCGGCTAGGTGGTGGATCGCCGCGATCACTCCGGCACGCCCCACCTCTTCGAGTCGCTTCAGCAAATCCCCTTCATAGTTCTTGTACGAGGGAATAAGGATCGCCGCCTCGACGGTCAGGATGCTCAAAAAGACGAACAGCGTGACGCGCCAGCAGATTCGGCAGCGTGCAAGGGCGCGAATCCAGGCACGAATGAGAGCGGAAAGCATCACGAAGTGTCCTTCGAGCTTCACTTGACCCCGTGGTTTCCAGCCAGGCATGCGGGGCCCCGTCGCTCGCCAAAATAGATTTGGCATCTCCCGCGTGCCGCCGATTGCGCGGATCGAGTTTGCAGCCATCATCGTTACCAAATGCTTAACGCGCGGCACCGTCGAACCGCGGAAGGCCATCACCTCTGTGTGGTCCGACACCCACTGGCGGCACCGTAGGACGGCGTTCGTCATTCTCGGCAGTCGACTTTGATGGGGATCAATGATTGGCGACCTCCCCAGGCCCGAGAATCCAGGCCTGGGACGTAAGCGGCGAGGACGGGGCCAAGGTCCGCCTCGCACCCGACGACGCTTCGACGGAGACGGCAACTGGTGGCTCGGCAAGTGCGCTTCAGCGAGTTCGTTCGCGACGTCTCCATCAATCAGGAGTTCGTCAGCTACAACGCCCTGACGCCGACGTTGGAGCTCGACGAAGACGGCATCCCGCGGCCCTATCGGCCAAAGAACCTGCGCCTCAGGCCAATCGACGTACAGCGTCTCTTGACCCCTTACGTGGCACCGCGCTTCGTCGATCAGCTCAAGGCCGTCGTCCCCTTGGCGCTCTACTTGGTCCTCTTTCAGATCGTGGTGCTGCGGCAGACCGTGGGCGAGCCCTGGTCGGTGAGCTGGGGCCTCGCCGCCGTGATCATCGGCCTGATGTTGTTCATGGAGGGGCTCAGGCTCGGCCTCATGCCCTTCGCCGAAACCATCGGCGATACGCTGCCGAAGAAGTCGAAGCTGCCGGTGGTGCTGATCATCGCCTTCATGCTGGGCGTCGGGGTGACGGTGGCCGAGCCGGCGATCGGCGCCTTGCAGGTGGTCGGCTCCATCGTCGATGTCCGCAAGGCACCCTATCTCCATGTCCTGCTAACCGAATGGACGGCAGCCCTGCTGCTCGCCGTCGGTGTCGGTGTCGGCCTCGCCACGGTGATCGGCACGCTGCGCTTTCTCAACGGCTGGAGCCTGAAGCCGCTGGTCTATTTGACTCTGGCTCCGACCTTGGCGTTGACCGTCTACTGCGCCGCCGATCCGGAGCTGGCCAAGGTCCTAGGTCTGGCTTGGGACTGCGGCGCGGTGACCACCGGTCCGGTGACGGTGCCGATCGTGCTGGCGCTCGGCATTGGCATCGCCGCGGCCGGCGGCAAGGGCGAATCGTCGCTTGCCGGCTTCGGCATCATCACGCTGGCCTCGCTCTTTCCGATCATCGGGGTCATGACGCTGGCCGTCTTCGTCGCTTCGCAGGTCTCGCCCGAGGTCGTGATTCAGAACTTCGAGGCCCTGGCCGCCCAGGAGGCGCCGACACCATGGTATGCCGAGACCCCGGCACGCGAGATCGTGAACGGCTTTCGGGCGGTGGTGCCGTTGATCATTTTCCTTTTCCTCGTGCTGCGTTTCGTCCTCGGCGAGAAGGTGCGCGAGGCCGGAATTCTCGGCTACGGGCTGCTGCTCTGCGTTCTCGGCATGATCGTCTTCGGCGTTGGCCTGAGCTACGGCCTCTCGAGTTGGGCGAGCAGTCGGGCAGCCTGGTCGCGGCCGCTTTCGCGCCGCTAGACTACGTCGCCGACTCGCCCCTCTATGTCTACGCCGTCGGCGTCGCCATTGCGCTCGTCTTCGCCTGGATCCTCGGCTTCGGCGCCACGCTCGCCGAGCCGGCGCTGAATGCGCTCGGCCTCACGGTCGAGAACCTGACCAACGGCGCCTTCAAGAAGTCGATGCTGATGTACGCGGTATCGATCGGCGTCGGCTGCGGCATCGGTGTCGGCGTCTTGAAGGTGCTGTACGAAATTCCAATCGCCTACATCCTGATCCCGGGCTATCTGCTGGCGATCTTGCTGACCGTCTTCTCTTCCGAGGAGTTCGTCAACGTCGCCTGGGACAGCGCCGGGGTCACGACGGGGCCGGTGACGGTGCCGCTGGTCCTCGCCATGGGGCTCGGCTTCGGCAATGCAGTCAGTGCCGTCGAGGGCTTCGGCATTCTGGCGATGGCCTCGATCGGGCCGATCCTGTCGGTGCTGCTGACCGGGTTGGCGATCCAGATCGCGGTCAGTCGCCGCCAACGCGCCGCGGAGAGGGAGGCCGCCGCCGAAGGCGTCGGTGAGGTATGAAAAGACGCAAGATCACAGTGCTGACCGATGTCGCCCTCATCACCTGCATCGTGCAGCGGGGCAACGGCGACCGGATCGTGCGCGCCGCCCGCGATGCCGGTGCGCAAGGGGCGACCGTGCACTTCGCCAAGGGAACCGGTGTGCGCGAACGGCTCGGCATCCTCGGCGTCGCGGTCAACGTCGAGAAGGAAGTCATCAACATCGTCGTCTCTTCCGACCAGGTCGAGTCCGTCTTCGAGAGCATGTATCTCGCCGGCAACCTCGACACGCCGGGCATGGGGATCATGTACATCACGCCCTTGGAGAAGGCGGCGACTTATATCCCGCACGAGGTGCTGGAGAAGCTCGAGGCCTCGGAGGAGGCATGGTGAGCCGCGAGCAAGGGGCGCCGGCAGCGACGATAGGGCAGAAGCTGATCACTTGCTTCCTGCCCAAGGGCAAGGGTCTCGCCATCGTCGAGGGCCTGCACCGGGAATTCGGCATCGACTCGGCCAACCTCAGCAGCGGTCGGGGGCAGGCGATGGTCGAGACGGTAAGCTATGGCCGCTGGGTCGAGGTCGACATCCTGAGCGTCGTCTCTGCGGCCGGCGAGGCCGAGGACGTCTTCAGCTATATCTTCGAGATGGGCGGGCTCGACCGCATCCACGGCGGCCTCATGTATCAGGCCGAGCTTACCGCCGCGACCGCCTACGCGCTGCCGGCGGTGCCCGAGGAGACCGCCTGACCGCATCTCCCGCGGTCCCGCCGGGTCTCAGCTTTCGGGCGGCAGCGTCCCGTGCGTTGCCAGGCGGGCCTCGGCGACCTCGGTGATGGTCTGCTTCAGCTCCGGCTGACGGCTCAACAGGGCCTCGAAGTCCCGGACATAAAGCGTCAGGCAGCGACAGTACCCCAGCGCGACGACGTCGGCGGTGCGGCGCACGTCCTTGACGAGGGCAATCTCGCCGAAGAAGTCGCCGCTGCCGAGGCGGACCGGGGCCCCGGCGAGCGCCACCTCGACGGCACCGGAAGAGATGAAGTACATGGCGTCACCCGTCTCGCCCTCGTGCACCACACGCTCGCCGGGGAGCACCAGGCGTGGCTTCAAGAGCTTGGCGATCTCAGCCAGGCGGGCGGTGGGCAGGTCGGCGAAGAAGGGCACCTTGGCGACCAGCTCTTCGCGTGCCAGATGAAGGTCGAGCGCGGGGCGGTCTCGGAATTGGCTTTCGCGCCGTTGCAGGTCTTGGCGCAGGTCGTTGAAGACTTCGCGACTGACCGCCGCCTCGTCCAGCAGGTGGCGATAGTCCTGGTCTTCCAGGCGCAACGCCACCCGTTCCAAGAGCCGGCGGCGAAGCGTCGTCGCGTATTCGGGATATTGCAGGCGAAGCGCATCCAGCGCCGTCGCCGTCGCATGCTGCCGCGCCCGCAGGACTTCCGCGACCTCTGCCTCGATACCACCGCCGAGAAGGCTGCCGATGATCTCTTCGCAGTAGTCCTGCAACTCGACCAAGACCGTCTCGGCCGCCATCATCACCTCGAAGCGGTCCTCCAAGCGCTTGGCCAGCGGTCCTTGCAGGCGGTAGCGGCGGTGCAGATAGAGCGCCGCGCGCACGCTCAACGGGAAGCCCAACACTTTCGCCGCGGCGGCCCGGTAGCCTGCCGGGCCGCCCGCCTTGGCGCCGTCCAGGATCCGTTCCGCCTCCGCCAGCAGGATCCGCGTGATGCCGGGCGAGACGACGCCCTCGTCGAAATGCTGCAGATAGAGCCGGCGCTCGTGCCGGACCAGGGCCTCGAGCGCGATTCGGACCCGATCCGCGTCCGACAGCGCTTCGCCGGTCTCGATCTCCCGCCTTGCCGCCGCCAAGCGTGTCTCGTAATCGGCCGAGACCTGTCGCACCAAGGCCGGCTCGACCTGGTAGCTTGCCGCCACCTTGTCGATGACCCGCTGGATATGGGAGAGCGTCAGCGCCAGGGCGCGGTTTCTGAGCGCCTGCTCGGCCGGATCCAGCTCGTCGAGGTGAAAGAGCCCGAGAAGCGGCCGGATCGTCGTCGCCTGGACGAAGAGGGTGAAGAGCACGAAGCCCGTCACCAACAGCACCACCAGGCGGCGCAGTTCGTCGTCGAAGCCGGCGCTCTCCATGACGATGAGGGCCAGCGCCAGCGAGACCGCGCCCCTGAGGCCGCCCCAGAGCATGACCCAGCGATAGGCCTGCTCGATCGGGCTGGCCCAGCCAAGGCGGCTCAAGGCCGGCAGCAGGGCAAAGATGATCAAAGCGCGGGCGGCGACGGCGGCGGCGATCAGGATCGCCAGCAAACCCAGCTCGTCGACGCCGATGTCTAGCAGCAGGTGCGGCACCAGCAAGCCGACCAGGACGAAGATCAGCGAATTCGCCCAGAAGGCGAGGTGCTCCCAGATCTCTTCCAAGAGGCGCCAGGCCGACGGCGACAGCTGCGTGCGCCCGTAGGTGCCGACGACCAGGGCCGCCGTCACCACGGCCATCACGCCGGAGACGTGGAGATAGTGCTCGGCCAGGATGAAGACCAGATAGGCGAGGCAGATGGTCAGTGTGACCTCGACCACGGGCACGTTCCGCAAGCGTCCGATCAGCGCACAGACTGCCATCGAGGCGAGGAAGCCGACCACCGAGCCGCCGCAGAAGACGACCAGAAATCGGCCCGCCCCGGCCACCACGCCGCTCTCGCCACTGCCGACGATCATCGCCGACAGCAAGGTGAAGAGGACGATCGCGGTGGCGTCGTTGAATAGGCTCTCGCCCTCGACCAGGATCGTCAGGCGGCGTGGTGCGCCGAGGTCGCGAAAGAGCGCCACCACCGCCACCGGGTCGGTGGCCGAGACGATGGCGCCCAACAGCAGGCAGGCGACGAGGGCGACGTCGGCAGCGAGCCAGATCGCGCCGGCGATGGCGAAGGCCGAGATCAGCAGGCCGACGATCGCCAGGGCCAGTATCGGCGCCAGGTCCTCTAGCAGGCGGTGGACGTTGATCGACAGGGCCGATTCGAAGATCAGCGTCGGCAGGAAGATGTAGAAGAGCGCTTCCGCCGTCAGGTCCAGGCGGTCGATCGCGTGCAGCACGTCGCCCGCCAGCCACCAGCGTTCCGGCGCTCCCAGCACCAGCACCAGGCCGCCGAGGACGACGCCGACCGCGGCCAGCATCACCGTGTAGGGAATATTGTAGCGGTTGGCGACGGGCAACAGGACGCTGACGCCGGCCAGCAGCGTCATCATGCCCAGAACGGTGAGCGCGATCTCACCCATTGCCGACGTCTCCCGCTCTCGCGACCGCCCTTGATGCGGCTTCGCCTCGTCGCATACTGGCGCGCGCCGGGCCGCTTGGTATTGCGCTCGGTCAATGGCGCCGATGGTGGGGCTTGTCCGGGCCCGGCGCCGGCACCTATGTTGCCGACGACAAGAGGGGGAGCCTCGGGGACGGCGTCGATGCGCGGTGTGTTGGTCAAGCAATGGACGGAGTTCGACAAGCTGGCGCTCGAGGAGTGCCCGCCGCCGGCGCTCGGGCCCGGCCAGGTCCGGATCAAGACCCAGGCCGCCGGCGTCAGCTTCGCCACCAGCCTGATGGTCCAGGGCCGCTACCAGCGCCGCCCGCCGCTGCCCTTCGTGCCCGGGACCGAGGTCGCCGGCATCGTCACCGAGACGGCCGCCGACGTCGAGCGCATCAAGGTCGGCGACCGGGTTGCCGCGATCGTCGATTGGGGCGGCCTGGCGGAAGAGGCGACGGCTGGTGCCATCAGTACCTTCCCGCTGCCCGACGACCTGGAATTCCACCGCGCCATCTGCTTCACCAATTCCTACTCGACCTCCTACGCCGCCCTGATCTGGCCCCATCTCCTGGCCTTGGCCGCGGGCCAGACGCTCTTGGTCCATGCCGGTGCCAGCGGCGTCGGCATCGCCGCTATCGAGATTGCCAAGATCCTAGGCGCGAGGGTGCTGGCGACGGCCGGCTCGCCGGAGAAGCTGGCGGTCGCCCGGGCACAGGGTGCCGACCACGTCATCGACTACCGTGACGGCTTCCGCGAGCCGGTGTTGGATCTGACCGACGGCCGCGGCACCGACGTGATCTATGACCCGGTCGGCGGCGCCGTCTTCGATGAGTCGCTGCGGTGCATCGCGCCGGAAGGCCGGATCATGCCGGTCGGTTTCGCCGGCGGCACCATTCAGCAGATCCCGGCCAATATCCTGCTGGTCAAGAACATTACCGTCTGCGGCCTGAATATGAGCTACTACTTCGGTTGGAGCCCGGACGACGTGCGCCACGAATATGCCGCCCGCATCGAGCAAGCGTTGCGCCAACTCTTCGCCTGGTTCGAGGAGGGGCGGCTGAACCCCCGGGTCTCGCACATTTTCCGCCTCGACGATTTTCAACAGGCCATGGCCACGGTCCTGGGCCGTCGGGCGCTCGGCCGCGTCGCCATCGTGATGGACGACGAGGCCCGCCGGCTCGGCAAGTGACGGTGTCGGCCGTCTTGTCCAACCGACGCGCCGGGGCCATCATCGGTCTCCTTCAAAGCCTTGACAGGGAGCTTGCGCGCCGATGCGGATACACAATCTCTACACCGACGAGGACGGCGAGAGCCACTTCCGCGACATCGAGGTGGAATGGGTCGAGGAAAGTCACGCAGGAAAGCTGTCGCAACGCTTTCCGGCCACCGGCATCATCTTTCGCCAGGTCCCGTCGAGCTACGATCTCGACTGGCATCCGGCGCCCAGGCGCCAGTACATCATCAATCTCGATGCCGGTGCCGAGCTGACCGCGAGCGACGGCGAGGTTCGGGTGATCGCCGCCGGTGAGGTGATCCTGGTCGAGGACACCACCGGCAAGGGCCATCTCTCGAAGGCGGTCGACGGCCAGGTCCGCCATTGCATCTTCGTGCCTATCGATTGAGCCCGGGCGCGGCCGCTTGCGGCGGCGGGCCGTCTAAAGGAAAATCGAGGAAATGACCGGCCGGCGCCGTCGGGGCGCGGGCGACAGCGAGGAAGAGGATCGAGCCATGAAAGTCGGCGTCGCGCTCAATATGCTGCAAAAGGAGGGCCGCTCGGACGCCTCGGTGGTGGCGGAGCATCTGGCGCTCGGTGATCTGGCCGAACCGCTCGGCTTCGATTCCCTCTGGGCGTTGGAGCATCACTTCACCGGCTACGCGATGTCGCCCGAGCCGACCCAGACCTTGGCCTACTATGCCGGGCGCACCAAGCGGCTGACGCTCGGCACCGCGGTCATCGTGCTGCCCTGGCACAACCCGATCCGGGTCGCTGAGCATATCGCGCTTCTCGACATCATGTGCGGCGGGCGCTGCATCTTCGGCTTCGGCCGGGGTGCCGCCAGCGCCGAGTACGAGGGCTTCGGCATTCCCATGGGCGAGGCCCGGCCGCGCTTCGCCGAGGCGGCCGAGATCGTCGTCAAGGCGCTCGCCAACGAGGTTTTCGAGCACGACGGCGAGCACTACCAGATCCCGCCGACCTCGATCCGGCCGCGGCCGGTCTCGCACCCCGAGCGGCGCTTCTATGCCTCTTCGGTCAGCCCGGAATCGGCAGAGATCATGGCCAAGATGGGCTTCGGCATGCTGGTCATCATGCAGAACGAATGGAAGAAGGCGGCCGAGGACATCCATCGTTTCCGTGAGATCACCGAAGGCGTCGGCCACACCCCCAGGCCACCCATCATCCTGACCAACGTCTCCTGTGCCGAAAGCCGCGACGAGGCGCAAGAGCGGGCGATGCGATACCTCGGCGCCAAGTGGGATTCGATCGACGCCCACTACCACTTCTCCGACGGCCACCTGGCGACCGTCAAGGGCTACGAATCCTACGGCAAGATGGCCAAGACCTATTCGAAGATGAAGGACCCGGAGTTCCGCCAGAAGGCGACCGGCTTCTACGTCTCGATCCAGGTCGTCGGCACGCCCGACGACTGCTTGGAGCAGTTGGCCGAGCTGCAGCGGCTGACCGGCCTCGACCACCTGGTCACCGAGTTCGCCTTCGGCGGCATGCCGCACGAGCAGGCGGAGATGAACATGCGCCTTTTCGCCGAGCGGGTGATGCCGGTGTTGCAGCGCGACCGCGCCTTCGCCGACGTCGACACCGCTCGCTTCGACGCCGCCGCCCCCGCAGAGCCGCACGAGGACGTCTTCGCCCCCGCCTGAAGCGATCGCCGTCAGCGCCTTGGCTCGCCTTTCGCCGGCCGGGCCGCCATGAAGCTTTCGGGCGGCACCCAGGTGTCGGGCAGGTGAGCGTTGGCCCAGCGGCAAATCTCCTGCAGCACCGGCAGCAAGGCTTCGCCCTTGTCGGTCAGCAAGTAGTCGTAGCGTCGCGAGGTCGGCCCACGGGGGCGCCTCTCGACGATGCCGGCATGCTCCAGGCGGACCAGCCGGTCGCTCAGGATGTTGGTGGTGATCCGCTCCGGCGATTGCAGGAACTCGCCGAAGCGCTTCTTACCGGTCAGCATGTCCCGCACGACGACGAGCGACCACCTGTCGCCGAAGAGCTCGAGCCCGCTGGCGATTGGACAGTCGGATCGATGGGGCCGCGTCAGTGTCGAGACCATGACACACCGTTGCTTGTGAATCGCAAGTTTAGACTATCCGAGCCGGCCGGGGCCACCAATGCATTCCGAAGCGGCATCCGGGCCAAGGGGCTCGGCGCCGTCGGCCCGCGGTCCCCGGCCCACGTCGACCGCGCTCGCCGCGCCGGGCCGCACTGTCGCCACGCCGCCGCTATCACCTCTGTCGTGCATGCGAAATCTTCCTGCGACTTGCGACGTTTCACCGCCTCGCCGCCGTTCGGTGCGCCGCAATGCGGTGCCCGCTATCACCGAGCACCCCCTCCGGGCGCCGACAACGCCGCCGACTGAGCAGCGCCGCCGACCCCAACTATGCCCGCAGCCGCCACGGCGCCGGTGAAGCCGGCAGCGCTGCCGGCAGCATGTAAACCCGTAGCCGTCGCCCCTCCGGTGCGGCCACCAATGCTGTCAGTGCCGACACTGCACACGGTTCCAGCCGCGGCAGCAATTCCGGCAACTCCACCAACGCCGACGACTCCAACAACGCCGACGACTCCAATAACGCCGACGACTCCAATAACGCCGACGGCTCCAATAACGCCGACGACTCCAAGATCTGTGCTTCAGTATAACGTTACTTGCAACTTGCAAGTAACGTTATACTGTGTATCATAGGGCTTCACGCTTCACGCTTCACCGGTCGATCGGGCGCTGAGGCTTGTGTAGCTAGCGTGTGAAGTGACCGGATTATGTAGCGTGCGAAGTGGCCGGTTCTGGAATGACTCCAAGAATCAGGTCTTTTGGGGACGGTAGATGAGCCAGGGAGGAAAGTATGAGCGATGCATTCGAAGGGCGCTGTCTTTGCGGCTCGGTCAGCTATGAATGCCGGGCGGCACCGGTCGTGACCGGGCACTGTCATTGCGTCGATTGCCGCAAATCGAGCGGCACCGGGCATGGCTCGCACATGGGCGTGCCCAAGGCGGCGGTGGCGGTGACCGGTCCGGTCACGGTCTACGACGCGCCGGCCGACAGTGGCAACATCGTCAGCCGCGCCTTCTGCCCGACCTGCGGCGGCCCGGTCTACTCGTTGAACAGCGGCATGCCGGAGATGATCTTCCTCCGCGCCTCCAGCCTCGACGACCCGGAGGTCTTCAAGCCGCAATTCGTTGTCTATACCAGCCGGGCGGCCTCCTGGGACCATGTCGATCCGTCGATTCCGAGCTTCGCCACCATGCCGCCGCCCGAAGCGATGCCCTGAGCCCGAGCCCGAGCACGCGTGCCCTCACCCGGGGGCTTCCGGCAGGACCGCCGGCTCGCGGACGAGCAGACATCGGGCCAAGAAGGCGACCGCGCCGCAGGCGGCGATCACGGCCGCCATCGGCACCGGCGTGCCGTCGTGGAGTTGACCGACGAGAGCGCCGGTGACGGCACCGAGGCCGAAATGTGCCATACCGAAAAGGGCCGCGACGGTGCCGGCGGTGCTGGGGAAGAAATCCAGGACCCGGGCCATGGCGTTGGCCGCGATCAGGTTCAAAGCACCGAGATAGAAGAAGAGTGGCAGGACGATGCCCGTGAGGCCGGCGACGCCCGTCAGCGCCGCCGCCAGCAGCGCCAGCCCGGCCGCCGCCACCATCGAAGTGCCGAGGCCGAGCATCCGGAGCCGGCCAACGCGGCTGACGAGGCGGCTGTTGGCAAAGGCGCCAGCCATGATGGCGGCGATGTTGAGGCCGAAGAGGAAGCTGTAATACTGGGGCGGGACGCCGAAATACTCGATATAGACGAAGGGCGTGCCGGAGATGTAGGCGAACATGCCGGCAAAGGCGGCGCCGCTGGCCACCAGGCAGCCGAGCGCGCGGCGGTGACCCAGGACCGAGAGGTAGGCCACGCCCATGTCGAGCGGCGAGAGCCCGAGGCGCTTTGCCGGCGGGTTGGTCTCGGGCACGGCGAGGGCGACGGCGGCGAGGCAGACGACGCCATAGGCCGCCAGGACGGCGAAGATCGCCCGCCAGCCGAGCCAGATCAGGATCTGGCCGCCGACGAGCGGAGCTGCCAACGGCGCCAATCCCATCACCAGCGTCAAGACCGACAGCAAGGCCGCGGCTTGGTCGCCGCTGGCGACGTCGCCGACAATGGCTCGGCTGATCACCGAGGCCGCCGAGGCGCCGAGCGCTTGCAGCCCCCTGAACCAGATCAGCTGCTCGATATCGGCCGCCAGGGCCGCGGCCAGGCTGGTGGCGACATAGATGGCGATGCCGATGAAGAGCAGCGGCCGCCGCCCGAAGCGGTCCGACAGCGGCCCGTAGAGCATCTGACCCACTGCCGCACCGATGAAGAAGAGGCTGAGGCTGAGCTGCACTTGGCCCGCATCGGCACCGAGGTCGGCGCCGATCGTCGGCAGCGCCGGCAGATACATGTCGATCGACATCGGCCCGAAGGCGGCGAGGCCGCCCAGGATCGCGATCAACAGGGGCGCCGGCCGGGCGCCGCCTTCGGCCGCCGGCCGGTGGGACTTGGAATCGGTCATGACGGCCGTCGCGTTTCCCTGCACCTCTCCGCGGTCGCCCGTCTAGCGCAGATCGACCGGCAAACCAATGGCCCCCGTGCAACCGAGCGCCGCAGTTGGCACGATCCGGCCGACACCTGCTATGAAGAGCGAGGCGCGACGCGGCGGCACGGGAGGGCAGGGGCGATGGCGGAACTGATCGGAATTGAGCGCGAAGGGGAGGTCGCCGTCCTCAGCCTCCGGCGGCCCCAGAAGCTGAACGCGATTACCACCGAGCTGCGCAGCGCCTTCATCGAGGCGATGGCCCGCCTGGCGGCGGACGACCGGGTCGCTGCGGTGGTGCTGACCGGCGCCGGCCGGGCCTTCTCGGCCGGCCAGGACTTGGGGCAAGCTGTCGCATTCACCGCCGCCGACGTCCCGGCGCAGTCGGCCCTGGCGCTCCGCTTCTTCAATGCGGTCCGGCATCTGGAGAAGCCCTGTGTCGTGGCCTTGAACGGCATCGCCGCCGGGGCCGGCTTCCAGTTGGCGCTGATGGCCGACCGCCGTATCGCCCATGCCGGCGTGCGCCTGGGCCAGCCCGAGGTTCGCGCTGGCCTGCCGAGCGTCATCGGCTCCGCCATCATGTCTTGGTATTTGGGTCAGGCCGCCAACGTCGAGCTGTCGCTCACCGGCCGGCTCTTGGAGGCTGAGGAGGCACGGACTCTCGGCCTCGTCAGCGAGATCGTGCCCGAGGCCGAGGTCCTGAGCCGCGCGGTGGAGGCGGCGGCCGAGCTCGCCGCCCTGCCGCCGCTCGCCTTCCGGCTTACCAAGCGGGCCTTCGCCGAGGCCACCGACGCGGCCCTGGCAGCGGCGATCGAAAAAGCGACCGCCTACCAGAGCCAGGCCTACGACAGCGGCGAGCCGGCCCGGGTCATGACCGCCTTCCTCGAGGGCCGCGGCAAGGACTGAACCGGTCTTCCTCGGCGGCAGCGCGCCGAAAGCCGCCATCGAGGTGCCGCTTTTCCGCCATCTTGCCCTGCTAAGCCTGGACGCTCGCAGACAAGCTGAGAAGGGGCCCGGCATGGCAGAGACGGGAGCCGTTGGCGCGCGCAACGGCCTGATGCGTGGGATCGCACCGAGTGAGGCCGGCAAGGCGGTCGGACTCGGCGGCCGTGAAGTTGTCCGGTGTCGCCGCCCGGGCCTCCAGGCGCCGGGCCGGACCGCGATCGCCCAATTCATTGCCGCCCATCCCGATCTGGTAGCCGACCTCCCGGCCTCGGCGCTTCGCGTCCTGGCGGCAGTCTCGGCCAACCAAAGCTGTCTCGAGGCGGTCGACACCGAGGGGCCGACCATCCTCCGCTTCGGTTGCTTGCGATGGGGCCTCGGACGGGGCAGCGCCAGGGGCGAGCTGGCGGCGCTGCTCTATCGGTTGAAAGCCGACGATCCGGCCGCCTTCCAACGTCATTTCGGCGCCTACGGGCTCGACGTCGCCGCGTCCGGGGAAGGGCGCGCCTATGGTCATCTCGTTCTCGCCGGAAAGCGCCTGGACACGGCGGCGAGGAAGGCTCGCTTGCGGAGTCTCACTTGGGCCTGGCGCTTCGGCCGCGCCGGTGCCGACCCGGCGGTCGGTCGGGTCCAGATCCGCCACGCCGTCGCCCGCATCGGGCGTTTTCATGCGTGCCCGCGGGGCGGCATCGAAGGTCGGCCGATCGCTGACCATGTGCGCTCCGAATATGGCGTCGCCCTGCTCTTGGACCAGCACGTCGTCCGGCCCCGGCAAGTGGCCCGGACGCTCCGCCGGGCGGTGGCCGATTTCGCCGACGAGATCGACTTCACAGCACCGGAGGGCTGGACCACGGCCGGCGAAGCGCGACTTCTGGCACGCTATCTGGCCTATCGCCACCGGACCTCGATGATCGACTCGGCCGGCCGTGCGGCGCGTATTCTGGCGGCGGTGCAGCAGGGCCGGCTCTCCGACCGGCGCGGCTCCTACACCGGCTGAACGGCGCGCGTCCCACCCTCGGCAAGCCGAGCGAGACCCCGTCGACCTCCGACAATGGCGGCGCAAACACTGGCCGTTGCGCGCAACTTCTACAAGCCTGACTTCGTGACTGCCGTCTCGACCGAGCCAATGCTTGTGTCGAGTGCAATGAGTTGCAGGCCAATCGCCTGTAGCTCTTTCACGACGGCACTGTTGCCCTTTATCATCGTATCTATCTTCTGATCCATACCCTCGAGCGCATCGGCAATTCGCTCCAGCGCCTCAACGCGTCTCACATTGCTCATCGGGCGCCCTTTCTCTCGCTAAGGTTGGTGACGGCCCATGTCCTGCGCACGCCCTCTGTCGCGGTGGGCCCACGGCGTTCGAGGATGTAAGCAAGCCTTTCGATGTCTGCCCCGGCTCAATCGCGGACGCTGAACCGGGCATGCGTGGC
Source organism: Alphaproteobacteria bacterium (assembly GCA_030746295.1). The sequence continues at coordinate 34,022 of JASLMY010000004.1, forward strand.
GTCGCTCACCAGTCCTTGAAACTCGGCCCCGGTCAGATGCACGAGCGTGGTGTGATCGCCGCCCTCGATATAGACATCGAGCACATCGGACAGACTATCGTCGACGATGGCCGGAACGCCGTAAGCGGCTCCAAGTGCCGGCACGGCGCCGAGGTCACAGTCTTGAAAGAGGGTGCCGATCTCGTCCTCGCTGGCCAGCTCGGCCGTCTGATCGAGGTGTTTCTTCAGTTCGGCGAACTGGATGTGATGCGTGGCCGGCAGAACGGCCAAGAGATAGCCAAGATCCGTCTTGAGCAAGACGCCCTTGGCGACGCTGGAAGCCATGACCTTGCTCGCCTGCGCGGTCTCCATCGAGGAGCCCGTGGCCGTATGGGTCACGGTGTCGTATTCCACTCCACGATCCGATAGGTACTGCTGGATAGTCATTGCGATAGCCATCGTTCGTCTCCCTATCCTTTCGGCTCAAAGCGGCGTCGCCGCCTGAGCGCTGGGTCGAGACATGGTGGCCGTCGCAATTGGAGGGTCCAGCTTGGCGCTTAGCCCATAGACTAGTCATCTATGCACGACTTTGGCGCTCCCGCCATTGAGTCTTGTCAAGATCGAGGCAAAGAGGCGCCGCCGCAATGAGGACGGCGCCTTCAGCTGTCTCTCGACAACTCCCGAACCGTGGTCTCGACCCCGGTCGAGCCCTTGTTGAGGCCGGCCTTGCGCTGGAAGATGGCGTCGGGCCCATGACCCCAGAAGTCGGGTCCGGCCGCCAGCGCGCCGCCGTCGACGACCAAGACCTGGCCGGTGATGTACTCGGCGTCGTCGGAGGCGAGGAAGGCCGCGGTTCCGGCGATATCGCTGCCCTCGCCGAGCCGCGGCCAGGGCGTCTTCTCCCGGGCCATCGCCTCGGTCTTGGTCTCCCGGCCCGAGTGCAAGAGCGGCGTGCGGATGGCACCCGGCGCGATGGCGTTGACGCGGATCCAGAAGTGCGCCAGCTCGACCGCGACGACCCGGGTCAGGTTGACGACGCCGGCCTTGGCGGCGGAATAGGCGTGCGGGCCGCCGCCGCCGCCGAGCCCGGCGACCGAGGCGGTGGAGAGGATGACGCCGCCTTCGCCTCGCGCCTTCATGATCCGGGCGCCGTGCTTCATGCCGAGGAAGACGCTTCGCAAGAGGACCGCTTGCGTGTAGTCCCATTCCTCGACCGTTGTCTCGGCGATGGGGCCGAAGGCGCCGCCGACGCCGGCGTTGTTGAAGACGCAGTCGAGGCGGCCGAAATCGGCCACCGCCCGCCCCAGCAGGGCGGCGACGTCCGCCTCTTCGGCGACGTCGGCGGTCATGAAGCGGGAGCGATCGCTATTGCCGCGCGCTTCGATCAAGGCCATGGCCTTGGCCCCGCTCTCGGCGTTCAGGTCGCCGATCACGACGCGCGCGCCCTCGTCCAGGAAGCGCAGGGCGGTCGCCCGGCCCATGCCGCTGGCGCCGCCGGTGATCACCGCCACCTTGCCGTCGAGCTTGCCGGTCATCTGGCCCTCCGCCGTCCCGCGCCCGCCGGGGCTCTCACCGCCAGCCGCCGCCGCCGTTGACGTAGACCGTGTCCGCGGTCATGAAGCCGCAGGCATCGGAGCACATGAAGAGGACCAGCTCGCCGATCTCCTCCGGCTCGCCGAAGCGCCCCATCGGCACGTCGGCCAGGAACTGCTTCATCTGCTCGGGCGAGGTGCTGGCGGTCGCCTGGAAGGGGGTGTCGACCGGCCCCGGCGAGATCGAGAGGCAGCGGATGCCCTGGGCGGCAAACTCGCGCGCGACGCCCAGCGTCATCGTCAGCACAGCCCCCTTGGCCGAGGCATAGTGCACCGAGGCGCCGGGGCCGCCGCGCTTGTGGCTCATCGACGAGACGTTGACGATGACGCCGGCGCCGCGTTCCAGCATGTGCGGCAGCACCGCCTGCATGCAGTAGAAGGTACCCTTGACGTTCAGGTCGTAGGTCTGCTCCCAGAGATCGTCGTCGATCTCCAGGAACTTGGAGCGGCGAATGGCCGAGCCCGCCGAGTTGAACTGGAAGTCGATGGCGCCAAAGGCCTCGAGGGCGCGGCGGATAACGTCGTCGACCTGCTCGCGCTGGGTTACATCGGCCTCGACCGCGATCGCCTTGGCGCCCAACTGCTCGACCTGCTCGACCGTGCGCCGGGCGCCCTCGCCATTGACGTCGGCGGCGACCACGTTGGCGCCCTCGCGGGCGAAGATCGCGGCGGTGGCGCGGCCGATGCCGCTTGCGGCGCCGCTGATGACGATCGTCTTGCCGACGAAGTAGTCGGGTGTCTTTGGCATCTCGTTCCCTCCGTTTCTTCTATCTCGGTCGTCATCCGCGTCGGCGCTTCGATGGACCAACGGGACGTGCCCTATCCGCGCGGGCGCAACGCGTGCGCCATCAGGATGTCGGCGACGGCGGCATTGAGCTTCTTGGCATAGGCGATCTCGAGGAACTCGTTGGGGCCGTGGGCGTTCGACTGCGGGCCCAGGACGCCGGTGATCAGGAACTGGGCCTGGGGGAACTTCTCGCCCAAGAGGCCCATGAAGGGGATCGAGCCGCCTTCGCCCATGTAGCAGGCGGGGCGCCCGAAACGGGCCCTCGAGGCGGCCTCGGTCGCGGCCTCTAGCCATGGCGCCAGCACCGGTGCGTGCCAGCCGGCAGCGGCGTGGCCGAAGTCGACGCTGACGCGGGCACCGTAGGGTACGTCGCGGCCCAGCAGTGCTGTCATATCGGCGTTGACCCGGTCGGGATCGGCGGTCGGCGGCAGGCGCAGCGACAGGACGACCGAGGTCGACGGCCGGAGCACGTTGCCGGCGCTGGCAAGGTCGGGCAGGCCTGCCTGACCGGTGACCGAGAGCGCCGGCCGCCAGGTCCGGTTCAAGATCAGCTCGGCCAGGTCGTCGCCCATCGGCTCGGCGCCCGAAACGAAAGGGAATTTCCGGTAGACCGTGTCGCCGAGCTGCTGTGCCGCCACCCGTGCCTGCGCCACGCGGGCCTCGGGGACCGCGGCATTGGCCGAGTCGAGGTGGATCCGTCCCGTCGCCTCGTCCTCGAGGCGCGACAAGAGGGCGCGCAAGATCCGGAAGCTGGAGGCGACGATGCCGCTGGCATCGCCGCTGTGCACGCCTTCCTCGAGGATCTCGACGTCGAGTGTGCCGCCGGCGATGCCGCGCAGCGAGGTCGTGCTCCATAGCTGGCCGTAGTTGCCGGCCCCGGCGTCGAGGCAGACCACCAGGTCGACCGGCCCGATCCGCTCCGCCAGGGCGTCGATATAGTACGGCAGGTCGGGGCTGCCGCTCTCCTCCGAGGCCTCGATCAGCACCACGGCGCGGCCATGGACGCCGCCGAAGCGGTGCAGCGCTTCGAGCGCGGTCAGCGAGGCATAGGCGGCATAGCCGTCGTCGGCGCCGCCCCGGCCATAGAGCCGGTTCTCCTGGCGTACCGGCAGCCAGGGGCCGAGGTCGTCGCGCCAGCCCGTCATCTCCGGCTGCTTGTCGAGATGGCCATAAAGCAGGACCGTGTCGCCCTCGGGCCCGGCGGTCCCGGGGATCTCCATGAAGATCAGCGGCGTGCGGCCTTCCAGGCGGACGATCTCGAGCTCGAGGCCGGGGATCGGCCGAGCCCGGCACCAGGCGGCGATCTGCTGCACCGCCGCTTCCATGTGGCCGTTCGCCTCCCAGTCGGGATCGAAGGCCGGCGACTTGCAGGGGATCGCGATGTAGCGCTCCAGCTCGGGCACGATCTCGGCTTCCCAGAGCTCGTCGATGAAGGCCTGCACCGCCTCTCGATCAAGGCTGTCCGGGGACGCGTCGGTCATCTCTGAGAGCTCCTGATGGGCGGGGCCATGGCCGGGGCGCCGCGGCCGCTTCCGCGACCGCCTCTACTTGGCGCCGGGCGCGTCCCTGATGTCGGTCGAGCCCGGAGCGGCGGCCGCGTCCTCGGCCTCTGGAAACGTGACCGCTTTCGGCAACGCCATAGCGCGATCGGACATGATCTGGCGCAAGCGGTCTGGATAGTCGGTGATCAGGCCGTCGACGCCGAGGTCGATGAGCCGGTTCATGCTCGCCGTATCGTTGACGGTCCAGGGCACGACCTTGAGTTCGATCGCCTTCGCCAAGCTCAGCTGTCTCTGGTTGAGGTCCTTGTGATAGGGCGACCAGATCTTGCAGCCGAACCGCTTCACCATATGCGGCAGCGAGACCTGGTTGTCGATGTCCAGACCCGCGGTCCAGGGCGAGGCGCCGGGCTTGCCGCGCTGAATGTTGTCGAGCCAGCTCTGCTCCGCCGTCAGGCAGGCCGTCGCGATTCTCGGATCGTCCTTCTGGAGCGCTACCAGGGTACGCCAGTCGAAGGACTGGACGGTGACCCGGCCGTACAAGCTTGCGCCTCCGATCGCCTCCAATAGGGCGTCGGCGAACTCGCGCGGCGTCGGCGCGTCGTTCGGTTTCTCCGGCGATGTCTTGGCTTCGATGTTGAACCGGACCGCCTTGTCGCCGGCGTCCTTGACCAGCTCGAAGAGCTGTTGCAGTGAGGGAATCCCGGCATCGTCCACCGATTGCTGGTCGGGGAAGCGCCTGGCGTAGCGGGTGTTAGGCCTGATCTTTCCGACCTTGTATTGCTGCACCTTCTTCCAGCTCAAGCTCTTGATCAGCGGTCCGGGCGCCCTCAGCCAGCGGCCGAACTGGTCGCGGGTCAGGTCCGGATTCAAGCGCGGGTCGTGGCTGACGACGAGCGTGCCGTCCGAGGTCATGACGGTATCGAGCTCAAGGGTAGAGACGCCGATCTCGAGCGCCTTGGTGAAGCCGGCGATGGTGTTCTCCGGCGCCAGGCCGCGGGCGCCCCGATGGCCCTGCAGGTCGAAGCCCGACGCCAAGGTCGGCAGCAACGCCAAAGCGGCCGCAAGCCCGAGCCCAGCTTTCATGTCGACTGCTCCATAGCTGTTGGCCAAGTTGTTCGGACCAATGGTAGCCGATCTTTCGGGCCTGGCAAGTCAACCTGGCCCGTCGCCGCGCACCTGTTCGGCCCGGCGGCGCTGTCCCTTCCGTCGCCTGAATCACAGACAGGGGCTCGCCGGGCCCGCGATGCTTTGGAGAAGCCAAGGCGACCCCTTGGCGGGTCGGAAATCAGGAAACCCGAGGGCTATGTCGCGACGCTCTGCAGGGCGCCGATGCGGGGCCGGAAATAGGAGAACTTGCTGACGATCTGCGGCTGGAACATCCGAAAATAGAAGGGCTCGAACTGGTAGTAGATCTCGACCACGATGATGGTCTCGTTGTCCCGGATCGAGAGGTTTCCTGGAATCGTCGTCACCGTGCTGCCTTCACTGCCGAGGATGCTGGAATGCGACAGCGAGCCGGCACCGGTGCGCTTCCAGAAGACCTTGGGGTTCTCGGACGGGTTCTTGCTGATCGCCGAGACGATGACGACGCTGGAGGTGCCGGTCGGGTAGGGCTTCATGATCTGCGCGACCACGTTGAAGAGGTCGGTCACCGTGGCCTCGTCGATGGTCTCGTCCCGGGTCACCAGGTCGGCGACGGTGATGGAGGCGTGCTGGGTCTTGAGGTGGGTCATGAGAAAGCGGCCGCTTTCGAGCACGCCCATGATCAGCAGCAGCAAGAGCGGTGCCACCAGCGCGAACTCGATCGCGACGTTGCCGCGCTTCTCGCGCCAGAAGCGGCGCCCGCCCCTGCGACAAGACCTCTTGATCGGATCAATAGGGCTCATTTCGCACCGCGACGATGGATTCGTGCCGATAGGACGTCAGGAAGGGGGCCAGCAGGCCGGTCAGCCCTTGCGAGATGTAGCGAATACGGTAGACGACGATATCCGTGGCACTGCCCAGCCCGGCGCGACCGAGATCGGCGTCCCATACGGTGTTGCCGTTGACGTCGGTGAAGGTCTCGCCGAAGTCATAGCGGCCGTTGAGGTTCGCATCCGCCCACGGCTCGGGCTTGCCGATGTCTTCGAAGGAATCGTAGACCAACGTGTCGATCACCAGATCGTCGATCGCCATCAGGCCGTAGGTGTTCTCCTTGATGGTTCGGGTGATCCGCTCTTCCCGGGTCTCACCGCCGCCGCCGGTGTCGCCGGTGATGCCGAAACGGGAGGCTTCGAGGGCGGCGCTCTCGATCACCGTGTTGAGCAAATGGTGGTACGAGAATTCCATGATCGCCACGACCAAGGTCAGGAAGACCGGAAAGATGAAGGCGAACTCCACCGCCGTGGCACCCTGTCGATCCTTCAGGAATGCGCGTCCCGGGCGAGATTTGATCCATTTCCGCATGGCTGCCCCCGATTCCTGGGTTGCCGCTTGTTCTACTTCGAGATCCTGAGCGCCTGCAGCTGGTTGCCGATGATCGTGAAGGCTACCTGCAGATCCGCCGCTGTCGGCGCGGCAAAATAGTGCGACGTGGTGGTCGCACAGTTGCGCATCAGATTGAGGATCGTCGAGCTGGAGGTCACGGTCGAGCCGAAGGCGATCGTGAAGATCTCGATGCCGACGGCCTTCATGTTGGTGCAGACGGTGGCGAGCTGCCCGTCGAGGAACGACTTGGCGGCCGAGTCCGAGCCGAAGTGGTCGGCCCGGAAGCCGTAGGCGGTCTTGTTGTTGCCGCTGAATTGGAGCCAGTTGTTCTCGCCGTCGGTCAGCATCACCGCGACCTTCTTGATCGTGCTGTCGGTGTAGTCGACCGGATGGTCGGCAGGCGTGTCACCGCCCCAGAGGCCACGCCAGGCGGGTGAGATCGTGCGCCAGCCCCAGACCAGGCCCAGGTTGTTGGTGGTGCCGCCCCACCAGGTCGGCTCCTGGGCGCGGATGGCGTTGATAATCGTCGTCTTGGTCGGGGTCAGCTCTTGGATCGGCTCGCCGCAAGACATGCTGGGGCCCTGGGCCGCGCAGCCGTCGCTCGCCGCCTCCTTGATGTCGTAGCTCGCCGGCGTGGTCACCGGAGCACCCCACTTCCGGCAGCGGCCGCGGCGCCAGCGGATGCAGGGCGTGGTCGTGTCGCCGGGGGTGAAGTAGTTGTTGATGCCGGGCCGCCCACAGGTCGAATAGGAGGCGTTGTTGTCCGGGAAATGGAAGGGCTCGAAGCGCTCGGTCGAGGGCGTCGCGTCGGTGAGGTCGTTGCCGCCCGGATAGCGGGCCTCTACGCATCCCTTCCAGACACTGTCGTCATAAGCACCGCTGGCGACGAACGTCTGGCCTGAACCCGACAGCCAAGAGGTTCTGCCGCTGCCGACGTTGACCGTCGCCACGAATGGCACCAGCGAGACCCAGAGGTTGGGGTGCACTTCCTCGGTGCCGAAGACGATGTTGATCAGGTCCTCGGCCGCCGTCTTCATCGTCACGATACGCTTTTCCGGCGCGCCCGAATCCTGGGTGTTCATGGAGTAGGTGTTGTCCATGATCAGGGCCAGCTCCAGCCCGACGGTCTGCCGCGTGATCTCGGTCGACGCCGTGACCCTGAGCGTGTCGAAGCCGCCGAGCCGCATGAAGGTCGTCTCCATGATCGCCGCGGCATTGAGAGTGATCACCGAATTGTCGTCGCTGACGTTGATGATCAGCTCGTCCAGGTCGGCGTTGCCGCCGAGATTGTTGAAGTTGGCGTTGAAGAACTCGCGGGCGTCGGACTCGACGTACGTGTCGTCCAACGTGTGCCCCGCCGCCAGGCCGGCGGCGTCGAGCGATTTCTGCAGCACGTCCTTGGTATAGAAGGCGCGGGTGCCGTCGACCGCGACACCGACGAAGAGCACTAGGGTGACGAAGACCAGCACCAACGTGATCGATATGGCGCCCTGGTCGTCACGGAGGAAGCGACGTGTGAAACCGTCCAGTCCTCGCAAGCCATGCTTTGTCATTTCTAGATTCTCCGGACAAGCTCCGAAGCGTCGGCGATTGTATCCCGTTTTCACCTATTTGGGAACGGCGTTCGTGCCGTGGCTACATCGACGCTCCAGTCTTTTTCAATGTCGACGCAATTGAAGGTGAACTATCCCCAAGTACGCGCGCCTGATTGATGAAATATGGGCATCTTGATCGGTAATTCCAGAAGTCCCTATCATATTTCGAATTCGATTCGAGATAATTTTTATCAGAAAATCTTGGAAATTCATAATGAATTCCAAGAGCATTTATACAGCATCCCATGTAAATGCCGCTTTCGACCCACCTCAAGGATGGATTCTCCGCTTATCATATTGAAAAAAATGGGAAAAACTCAAAGATCTGCTGATCTTCATCACACGCGATCTGGTCCCGAGCTCACGATTTCCAACACATTGGGTTACTATCCTCGTTTCGGTCAACGAAGTCTTTTGTGAATTGTGATGCCGAATATCAAAGCGAATTCGAATGAATGGCGCACTCGTAGCCTATCGCCACAGCGGCTGAAATTACTCAGACATTGTGACGGTTGTCACAAGTTCCAAAGGCGTCGTGATAGCTGTCTCAACGAAGGATTATGGTCGCATCCGTTGTGCAAGGCAGCGCCAACTCGGCGCATTCGAGGCGGCCTCGGCCGTCGTCGCCGGCGGCCCGGCCGGCGAGGAGCGTTTACCGGTGGTGGCGAACTCGGCTATAGCACGGACCATGAAGCTCTGGTCGGCAATGGGTCTTCTCCTCGGCCTCGCCATGGTCGCCGCCCTGGTGGCCTGGCGCGGCCTCGACGCCGTCGCCGCCGTTCTGGTGTCGCTCGGCTGGGGCCTGGCGTTGCTGCCGCTGGCCTTCTTGCCGCACTTGATGCTGAGTGCCGAGTCCTGGCGGTTCTTGTTCCCGGCCGGCCGCGCCGCGGCCCGAGCCCGTATGCTCGCCGCCGCCTGGATCGGCTTCTCCGTCGATATACTGCTGCCGCTGGCCAGCATCGGCGGCGAGCTCGCCAAAGTCCGCGTCCTGATGCAGGCGGGCATCGCCGGCACCGATGCCGGCGCGTCGGTGGTCGCGGACAAGACCGTGCAGGCGATCTCGCTCGTGCTCTGGAGCTTCGTCGGCATCGTCATTCTGGTCGGGCTCGAGGCCGGCGGTGAGCTGATCGCCGGCGTACTCGCCGCGGCCGTGCTGCTGTCGGCGGGGATCGCCGGCTTCATCGCCGTGCAGCATGCCGGCGGTTTCGGCTTGGCAGCCCGCCTCGTCGGCAAGGCCGGCGCCGCCGCGCGCTGGTCGGGCCTGGTGCCCAACGCGGAGGCGCTGGATGCCACCATCCGGGCGATCTACCGCCGTCCCGGCCGCTTCGCCTGGTCCTGCCTGATCCGCCTACTGGCCCGGGTCGTGCTGACGGGGGAGATCTGGCTCGCGGCCTGGCTGATGGGCCACGGCATCACGCTCTGGGAAGCCTTGATGTTGAAGAGCCTGACGGGCGCGCTGCGCGGCCTCGTCTTCGTCGTGCCGGGTGCCTGGGGCGTGCAGGAAGGCGGCTACGTCTTGCTGGGGGCGTTGGTTGGCCTCTCGCCGGAGCTGATGCTCGCGGTCTCGTTGGCGACGCGGGCCCGCGAGTTGGCGGTCAGCCTGCCGGGGCTCTTGGCTTGGCAGGCGGTCGAGGGGCGCTCGCTCTGGCGGCGCGGCCTCGCCTACCGCCGGGGTCGCTGAGCGGCCTCAGAGCTGGTACCAGCCCTTCCACTGACCGGCGTGGGCGAGCGCGTAGGGTGCGAGCACCTCGGCGTAGCGACGCGCCACCGCTTCCACCGCTTCCGACCCTGGCCCCTCTTGTGGCACCTCGAGCGGCGCCTCGATCGCCACCTTGAGCGCGCCCGACGGCTCGCGAAAGGCGAAGGTGGGCAAGAGGGCGGCGCCGGTGCGCCGCGCCAGGATCACGGCGCCCGGGGCGAGCTTGATCTCGCCGTCCAGGAACGGCACCGCCGCCGGCCGCTTGGCGTCGCGGCGCGCCGTCACCGAGACCACCGCGTTCCCTCTCAGATGTCGGGCCAGCGCCTCCAGGGCCGGCCTGGCATCGTTCGGGGCCAGCGTCACCCGGGCGCCGAGAAAGCGGTCCTCGATGCGGGTGTGGATCGGGTTGAGGAAACGGATGCCGAAGCGGCTGGCGGAAAAGCCGTGGCTCGGCCGGCTCAGGTGGTGGACCTCGAAGCCGGCGCGGTGGAAGGCCATCTTGGCGGCCAGGTCGCCGTGCACCATAAAGGCGATCCAAAGGATCGCGCCCTGGCCCCGCTCTCTGGCGGCCTCGACGTGATCCCGGCCGACCAGCCCGATCTCGGGCCGCCAACCGCCGGGCCGATAGCCGCGCAAGAGCTGCAGTTGCAGCAGCACCTGCTCGGCGGCGAGGCCGCTCAAGATCGCCTCGGGCGAGGCCGGCCGGCTGGCGCGCTCGCCGATGGTGCGGGCGATGATCGCGGGCAGCGCCGCCGGGTCGCCGGCCACCATCGGTCCCGCCAGCGGCGCCACGGCGCGGGCGAAGCCCGGCCACCACCGCTCCGGCAACAGCCACGAGAGGGTCAGCAGGAAGGGCAGGCCCAGCAGGGTCGCCAGGTCCGAGGCGGCGAAGCCCGGCTGTACCGCAGCGCCAGAGGCCTGCTCGCGATCACTTGCCATGGCCGTCAGCAGACGGTGCCGAAGAGATAGGATTCGAGGCCGGCGATGCTGTCGAGCACCACGTCCGCCTGGCTCGCCAGCAACGCTGCCTGGGTGGCGCCGCCGGCGACGCCGATGGCGAGGCCGGCGCCGGCCGCCCGGGCCATGCCGAGGTCGGCCAGAGAATCGCCGATCACCGCGACCTCCGAGGTCGCCCGCCCGACGGCGTTGGCGAAGACCCGGACCATGCCGGCCTCGGGCTTCAGCCCATGGCCGGCGTCGCTGCCGCAGGCGAAAGAGAGGTGCCGGCTCCAGCGTTCGCGTGACAGTGTCGCCTCCAGGGCGGCCTGGCTGTCCATGGTGGCGACGCCGAGGCGCAGCCCCCGCTGGACCAAGGACTTGAAGAGGCGCTCCAAGTCGACCACCGGAGCGACCCGGCGCGCCGACCACGCCTCCAGCGTTTTCGCCAGCCCGGCGCACATCTTCGGCGGACTGCGGCTGCCCAGCAGCGCCTTCCAGATCTCGCAGATGTCGGCGGCGGTGCCGGAGACGAAGCAGGAGCGGGGGGCGAAGCGCCCGCTGCTTGAGTCGAAGCCGCCGGCCGCGAGCAGCTTCTCCGTAAGCTCCGGCTCGCCGACCGCAGTGGCCACCTCCGAGGCCGCCGCCCGGTAGGCGGGCAGCCAGACCTCGTGGAAGTCGAAGAGAGTGCCATCCTTGTCGAACAGCACCGCCCCGATGCCGGTTCCGGCGGTCATCTGGGTCTCTCCCAGCCGCATCGTTCGCGTCCCGCGGCGCTACATGCCGATGAAGCCGCCGCCGTTGATCGAGAGATGCTGTCCGGTGACGTAGGAGGCCGCCTCCGACAGCAGGAAGCAGACTGGCTTCGCCACTTCCTCCGGGGCTGAGAAGCGGCCCATCGGCACTTGGGCGAGGTACTGATCGCGGAACTTGTCCGAGCGGATGACCTCGGTCATCTGGGTCTCGACGACGCCGAAGCAGACCGAGTTGACACGCACCCCGTGGCGGCCCCATTCGCGGGCCGCACTCATGGTGATGCCGAGCACGCCCGCCTTGGCGGCGCCGTAGTTGATCTGGCCGACGGTGCCCCGGCGGCCGGCATCGGAGGAGACGTTGACGATCGCCGCCGGCGCCTGGCCGCTCTCCTTGGCGCGGGCCGTCATCTGCCGGCCGACCGCCTGCAGGCAGAGATAGACGCCGGTCAGGTTGACGTCGATCACGTCTTGCCACTGCTTGAACGACATCTTGTCGATCATCGCCGTGCGGATGATGCCGGCGTTGTTGACCAGGCCGTCGACGGTGCCAAAGCGGGTCGCCGCGTCGGCCACGGTGGCCTCGACGAAGGCCGGCTCGGCGACGCTGCCGACATAGGCGCGGGCCCGGTCCTCGCCGAGCTCGGCGGCGAGCGCCTCGACGCCGTCGGCCGTGACGTCGACCAGGGTCAGATTGGCACCCAGCTCGCCTGCCAGTTCCGCCACCGCCCGGCCGATGCCCTGGCTGGCGCCAGTGACCATGATGTTGCGTCCTTCCAGACTCATCGGGTTTGCCATGCTCTCACTCCTTGGGTTCGTGTCGATGGGGCAGGCCCAGGAACCTCAGCCCGCTGCCCGCTTGGATTTGAGGCCGATGGTCCGGCCCACCTGAGGCGGCAGCACCAGCTCGACGTGTGCCGCCTTGATCTCGGCCAGATGCGCCAGGACCGACTCGTGCATCGGCGCCGAGCGCCGCGTTTCCCGACTGATGTGCAGGGTCATCAGCTCGTTGGTCGAGGCGAGATATCGGTCCGCGTCGTGATACATGTGGTGGATGTAGTGGATCCGCTTCTGATCGAAGTCGATCAACTGGGTGGTGAAGCGCAGCCGGTCGCCGCCCCGGACCTCACGGTCGTAGGTGATGTGGCCCTCCAGCGAGAAGGTGGTGATGTTGTGCCGCCGCCGGTGCGCGTCGTCGAGTCCGACATAGGCGAGCCAGGCATCGGTCGCCAGGTCGAAGACGACCATGTAATAGCCCATGTTCATATGGTCGTTGTGGTCGACCCAGGCCTCGCGCACGACGTCGCGGTAGGCATCGAACGGCGCCAGAATCGTCATGCCCTCGCCCAACCCTTCGCAGCGATTCGGGCGCGAAGATACACGCTCCACCGGATCGAAGTCACGCGGCAAGGTGAAAGTGGCGGCCGTTTGCGGCGGCGGCCGAGTTGCTATACTGCCGGCCACCAGGGGAAGCCGGACCGGGGGTATCCGGGCGCGCCCGTCGGGCGCCAGGAATAGGAATCCGTAGATGCTGCTCGCCAACGTCAGCCTCGACGACAAGTACACGGCCGAGGCCGGCCGGGTCTTCATGACCGGGATGCAGGCCCTCGTCCGCCTGCCGATGATGCAGCGCCAACGCGACCTCGCCGCCGGCCTGAACACCGCCGGCTTCATCTCCGGCTATCGCGGCTCGCCCTTGGGCGGCTACGACACCGCGCTCTGGCGGGCGGCACCGTTCCTGAAGCGCCAGCACATCCATTTCCAGCCCGGCGTCAACGAGGACCTGGCGGCGACCTCGGTCTGGGGCACGCAGCAGGTCAACCTCTGGCCGGGCGGGCGCTACGACGGCGTCTTCGGCATCTGGTACGGCAAGGGTCCGGGCGTCGACCGCTCGGGCGACGCCCTCAAGCATGGCAACATCAATGGCACGGCGCCGCATGGCGGCGTCCTGACGCTGGCCGGCGACGACCACGGCTGCAAGTCCTCGACGCTGGCGCACCAGTCGGAGCCGTCCTTCATGGCGGCCTCGATTCCGGTGTTGAATCCGGCCGGCGTGCAGGAGTATCTCGACTTCGGCCTCCATGGCTTCCAGATGTCGCGCTATTCGGGTTGTTGGGTCGGCTTCAAATGTGTCGGCGATACGGTCGAGAGCTCGGCCACGGTCTCGATCGACCCGAACCGAGTCGAGATCCGGTTGCCGCAGGACTTCGCGCTCCCCGACGGCGGCCTCAATATCCGCAACCCCGATCCCTTCCTCGGCCAGGAAGTCCGCCTCTTGGAGTGGAAGCTGCCGGCGGCGCAAGCCTACGTCCGCGCCAACGGCCTCGATCGCGTCGTCGTCGAGGCGGATCGGCCCCGGCTCGGCATCGTCACCACCGGCAAGGCCTATCTCGACGTCCGACAGGCCTTCGACGAGCTGGGTCTGGACGAGGCAGCGCTCCGGGACCTCGGTATCCGGCTCTACAAGGTGGCGCTGGTCTGGCCGCTGGAGCCCGAGGGAGCCCTGGACTTCGCCCGCGGCCTGGAGGAGATCTTCGTCGTCGAGGAAAAGCGCGGCCTGATCGAGGACCAGTTGAAGGCGTTACTCTACAACCGGCCCGAGACGCCCCGCCTCATCATCGGCAAGCGCGACGAGGAAGGCCGCGTCCTGCTGCCCGAAAGCGGCGAGATCACGCCGGCCATGGTGGCCCGGGCGATCGTCGGCCGCTTGCGCCGCCACCACGAGCGGCCCGAGTTCGACCAACGCCTGGCCCGGCTGGAGCAAATCGAGGCCGCGGCCGACGGCCAGCCGGCCCGCCTGTTGCGCCACGCCTACTTCTGCTCCGGCTGCCCGCACAACACCTCGACCCGGCTGCCGGAAGGGAGCCGGGCCATGGCCGGCATCGGCTGCCACGGCATGGCCCTCTGGGTGCCCGAACGGCGCACCGAGACCATCACCCATATGGGCGGTGAGGGCGTCAACTGGATCGGCCAGGCGCCCTTCACCGACACCGATCATATCTTCCAGAACCTCGGCGACGGCACCTATTTCCATTCCGGCCTGATGGCGATCCGGGCTGCGGCCGCATCGGGCGTCAATATCACCTATAAGATCCTCTTCAACGACGCCGTCGCCATGACCGGCGGCCAACCCCATGATGGCCAGCTGACGCCTTGGGAGATCAGCCGCCAGGTCGCAGCGGAGGGGGCAGCCAGGGTCGTCGTCGTCACCGACGAGCCCGACAAGGACGCCGCCGGCCCCGACTGGGCGCCGGGCGTCACTGTGCATCACCGCGACGAGTTGGATGCCGTGCAGCGGTCGTTGCGCGAGATTCCGGGCGTCACCGTGCTGATCTACGACCAGACCTGCGCCGCCGAGAAGCGCCGGCGCCGCAAGCGCGGCACCTTCCCCGACCCCGACCGCCGGGTCTTCATCAACGACGCCGTCTGCGAGGATTGCGGCGACTGCTCGGTGCAGTCGAACTGCGTCTCGGTCGAGCCGCTGGAGACGCCCTGGGGTCGCAAGCGGCAGATCAACCAGTCAGCCTGCAACAAGGACTTCTCCTGCCTCAAGGGCTTCTGCCCCAGCTTCGTCACCGTCGAGGGCGGGCGCATCCGCCGCGCCGAAGCGGCCGGTGGCGGCGTCGACCTCGACCTCGACGCCGTGCCCGTGCCCCAGGTGCCGCCCGCCAACGAGCCCTTCGGCATCCTGGTGACCGGCATCGGCGGCAGCGGCGTCATCACCATCGGCCAGCTCTTGGGCATGGCGGCACATCTGGAGGGCAAGGCCGCCTCGGTCTTGGACATGACGGGGCTGGCGCAGAAGAACGGCGCGGTGATGAGCCACGTCCGCATCGCCGACGACGCGGACGCGCTGCACGCCGTCGCCATCGCCACGGGCGGTGCCCGCACCGTGCTCGGCTGCGACATCGTCGTTGCCTCGGCGCAAGACGTCTTGGCTTGCGTCACCGAGGGAGTGACGCAAGCGGTGATCAACAGCGACCTGACCCCGACGCCGAGCTTCGTCCTCGACCCCAGCGTCGAGGTCTCCACGGCACCCATGGTCGCGCGCCTGAAGGTGGCTCTCGGCGAGGCGGCGACCGATTTCGTCGCCGCCACCAGGCTCGCGACGCTGCTCTTGGGCGATGCCATCGCCACCAACCTCTTCATGGTCGGCTACGCCTACCAGCGGGGCCTGATCCCGCTCGGCGCCGATGCGCTCGACCGGGCGATCGAGCTCAACGGCGTCGCCGTCGAGGCCAACCGCCGGGCCTTCGCTCTCGGCCGCCTGGCGGCGCATGACGGGGACGCTGTCTGGGCCGCGGCCCGGCCGCTGCTCAGGACCGAGATAGAGGCCGAGGCGCCGGCGGACCTGGCCGGCCTCGTCGCCCGCAACGCCGCCGTCCTCACCGACTATCAGGACCGGGCCTATGCCAGCCGCTTCCAGACCCTGGTGGAACGGGTCAGCGCGGCGGAGGCGGCCCGGGCGCCGGGCCTTTCCGGCCTCGCCGTGGCTGTGGCAGCCAACCTCTTCCGGCTGATGGCCTACAAGGACGAGTACGAGGTCGCCCGCCTCTATACCTCGGGCGACTTCGAGGCCAAGCTCGCCAAGCAGTTCGAGGGCGACTACCGGCTCAAGTTCCACTTGGCACCGCCGCTCCTCTCACCCCCCGACCCCGTTACCGGCGAGGCCGAGAAGCGCGAGTTCGGGCCCTGGACCTTCGCAGTCTTGAAGTGGTTGGCAAAGATGCGGCGCTGGCGCGGCAGCCGCCTCGACCTCTTCGGCCGGACCGAGGAGCGCCGGCTGGAGCGGCAGTGGATCGCCGACTACGAGGCCTTGCTCGAAGAGCTGATCTGGACCCTGAGCCCGGAGAACCACGCCCTTGCCGTCCGCCTCGCCGAGGTGCCGGCGACGATCCGCGGCTTCGGCCATGTCAAGGCCCGCAACATAGCCCAGGCCGAGGCCGATCTCGCCGCCCTCCTGCCGCTCTACCGCGACCCGACGGCGCGGGCCGACGCGGCGGAGTGAGCGCGTTGCCTGACGGGCCGTTTTTCGATTGTCGAAAGGTGCGGGGCGGTCAATGACCTTGGCGTATGAGGAATCGATCTAAAATCCATAAAGTGGTTGAGATCGCTGAATGCCCATGGGTCAGGGCCTCGTATTCGGCAAAGACTCGCCAAAGGACGCACCGATGTTGTCCCTCGAAGAGGCCTATTGTCAGATCACGGGCGAGGAGCGTGAGCGGTCGTTTCTCATGACCGATCCGCGCCAGAGCGACAATCCGATCGTCTTCGCAAACAATGCGTTCGTCCGCCTGACAGGCTACAGCCGCGACGAGGTCGAGAACTTTGTGGGCGTCCAGAACGCCATCGATCCGCCCGAAGTGGGCTCAGAACCCCTCGGCGGCATTCGAGGTTGAACCGTGCCGCCGGTAGTTCGCTGGTATGGCCACGCGAAGTGTAGTCCGATGGCCCAGAGGGTCCGAGCCGGATCCATCTGACAGCCGAGTTGCGCGAAAATCGTCGGTTCGCGCTCAAGTTGCCGGAGCGATTGTTCTTGTAACTTCATTGTGCTAATATACATTTATAAATTACGGTATTTTGAACGATAGTTCCTTTCGTCGGATGTATCAGGCGTCAGTGCTTGATATAGGAGCGCTCAAGCAGATTTGCGCAGTATGAAACGGGTTTCGATCCCGACACCGATTTGCCATGGGCGCTGGTGGTGGTTCCAGTACCTCGGAGGGTTGTGATGGATTGGAGCGCCGGGTTCTCGGAAAAGTTCGCGTATATGGATAAGGAGCACGAAGCGCTCGCCGCGAAACTGCAGGACGTGAAGACCATGCCGGAGGGCGGCGAAGGCGGGGGGCCGAAGTTTGAGGCTCTGAAGTTCCTACGAATGCTCAAGGAGCATGTAGGGAACGAAGAAGCCACGATGGAATGCTACCAGTATCCGGAACGCGAGCTTCACAAGAAGCATCACGAAATCCTGCTGGAGAGCGTCGAGTGCATCATCGAGTTCTTCGATGTCGCCGCCATGGCGGTGAACCGGGAAAGAATCGTGAACCACATCGAGAACCGGCTGTCCGAAGAACTGTTTGTCGACAGTCGTCTTGCGAGTTTCTTGCGAGCGCAGCACGAAGCGATGTAGTCGCGGTTGGCCGCGGGGTCCGTCGACCGGACTGTCGAGATGATCCCGATTTTCGAGAACGTCTTTCCTGTCGAGACGATCGCCTCACCCGGAAGCGGGCCCGCGCCGCCACCCGCGACGGGGCCGCGCGGCTAGCCCTCGAGGTAGGCGCCAATACCGACGGCCGCGCCCGTGGGATCGGCGATGACGGCGAAGCGGCCGACATGCTCGACGTCGAACGGCTCGGTAACGACCGAGCCGCCCAGCGCCTGGCACTTGGCGACGGTGGCGTTGACGTCCTCGACGGTCAGATAGCCGGTCCAGTGCGCCGGCGCGCCTTCGAACTCCGGCCCCTCCATCGCCATCATGCCGCCGGTCGGCCGGTCGCCCAGCTTGAAGACCGTGTAGGTGCCGCCCGACGGCATCGCCATCGACTCGGTGCTCCAGCCCATAAGCTCGGTGAAGAAGGCCTTGCAGGCCTCGGCGTCGGTGGTCATTAGCTCGTTCCAGCCGAAGGTGCCGGGCGTCATCTGCGGTTGCTCGGACATGGCGTCTTTCCTTCCCCTGTGGCGGCCCCGGCGCAATATAGCACCCCATGGTGGCCGGCCCCGTCCGGGATGCATCGGTAGCATGTCGGCAAAGCGTCAGGCGTGGCGGAGGGCGAGCTTGAGCAGTTGCGGCAGCGCCACGCCGCCGACGACGATGGCCACCGCCAGGACGTCGAGCGGGGTTATCCGCTCACCCAGGAAGAGGGCCGCCATCGGCAGGGTAAAAGGGGCGGAGAGGCAGGAGAACAGGCTCGCTCGCCCGACCGGCAGGCGTTGCAGCGCGAAGTTGTAGAGGAAGAAGGGCGAAGCCGTGGCGACCGCGAGGAACAGCAGCAGGCCGACCTCGGCGCCGGTGATGTCTGCGAACGGGGCCGGCGGCCGCTCGACGGCGACGAGGGCGAGCGCCGCCACCGCCATCGCCACCGTCATCTGCGCCGCCGTCGTCACCATCGGCCGGCCGACGCTCTGGGCCACGCGTCGGGCGATCAGCTGGTTGACGCAGGCGCAGAGAATGCCGGCCAGCGCCAGCGCGTCGCCGACGAGCGAGCCTTGACCGAGCCCGCTCTGATGCCAGACGAGCGTCAAGGTGCCGCTGAAGGCGATGGCGGCCCCGCCCATGATCGCGAGGCTGATCGGCTCGCCCAGCACCAGGCGCCCCAGGATCGGCATCAGAAGCGGCATCAGGCTCCAGAAGACGGCAACGTTGACAGCGACGGTGTGCGACAGCCCGGCCAGGATCAGAAGCGTCACCAGGCCCGGGTCCAGGACCCCCATCAACAGCGGCAGTCGGTTGCCGGGCCCGAAGGCGACCCGCTGGCGGCCGAGCGCCACCAGCAGCCAGAGCATGGCTGCGGCCAGGAGGAAGCGGGCGCTCGCCACCTCGGTGATGGCGAGGCCGCCGAGTGCCGCCTTGTTGCCGATCGTCGACGAGGCCCAGAACAGCACCGCGAGCACCATCGCCAGCGACGGCATGAGTTCCGCACTCCCCGATCAGGTTGATTTTGCCAGGACGAGCCAGAGCTTAGGTGCGAAACCCGGTCTTGGACAGGCCCCGCCGGCACCGCGTTGCCAGGCTGGGGCGAATTGGCTACAACGCCGGCAGAATTCAATCCTGCAGAAACAACCCCGGCGGCGCCCCCATGGCTTCCTATCAATACATCTATGTCATGCGCGACCTGAAGAAGGTGCTCAGGAACGGCCGTGAGGTGCTGCGCGGCATCACGCTCGCTTTCCTGCCCGGCGCCAAGATCGGCGTCATCGGCCCGAACGGCGCCGGCAAGTCGACCTTGCTGCGCATCATGGCCGGGCTCGATACCGAGATCGCCGGCGAGGCCTGGGCCGCCGAGGGGGTCAAGGTCGGCTTCCTGCCGCAGGAGCCCGAGCTTGACGCGGACAAAGACGTGCTCGCCAACGTCATGGAGGGCGTCGCCGAGACCAAGGCGTTGGTG
Organism: Alphaproteobacteria bacterium; assembly: GCA_030746295.1. Next base: position 53,435 of record JASLMY010000004.1, read on the forward strand.
GACCGCTTCGAGGAAGTTAGCGCCCGCTTCGCCGAGCCCCTCGACGACGACGAGATGAACGCGCTCCTGGAGGAGCAGGGCGAGCTGCAAGAGAAGATCGACGCCGCCGACGCCTGGGACCTGGAGCGTCATATCGAAATCGCCATGGATGCGCTGCGCTGCCCGCCGGGCGATGCCGCGGTCGAGACGTTGTCGGGCGGCGAGCGTCGCCGCGTCGCGCTCTGCCGGCTCTTGCTCTCGAAACCGGATCTGCTGTTGCTGGACGAGCCGACCAACCATCTCGACGCGGAATCAGTGGCCTGGCTCGAGCGTCACCTGGAGGACTATGCCGGCACCGTCGTGGCGGTGACGCATGACCGCTACTTCCTCGACAACGTCGCCGGCTGGATTCTGGAGCTCGATCGGGGTCGCGGCCTGCCCTTCGAGGGCAACTACTCCGGTTGGTTGGAGCAGAAGGAGAAACGCCTCGTCGCCGAGGGCAAGCAGGAAGAGGCGCGCCAGCGCGCGCTCGCCGACGAGTTGGAGTGGATACGGGCCTCGCCGCGGGCCCGCCAGGCGAAGAGCAAGGCCCGCATCCGCGCCTATGAGGAGCTTCTGCAACAAGGCCAGGATCAGGGGCCGTCCCGGGCCCAGATCGTGATCCCACCCGGTCCTCGGCTCGGTGACCTGGTGATCGAGGCCGAGCATCTATCCAAGGGCTTCGGCGACCACCTGCTGATCGACGACTTGAGCTTCCGGGTGCCGCCGGGCTCCATCGTCGGCATCATCGGACCCAACGGTGCCGGCAAGACGACGCTCTTCCGCATGATCGTGGGCCAGGAGACGCCCGACGACGGTAGTTTGCGTGAGGGCGACACGGTGGCGCTCGGCTACGTCGATCAATCGCGCGAATCGCTGGCGGCCGAGAAGTCCGTCTGGGAGGAGATCTCGGGCGGCCTCGACGAGCTCGAACTCGGCCGCCGCAAGGTCTTGAGCCGGGCCTATTGCAGCTGGTTCGGGTTTCGCGGCGGCGACCAGCAAAAGCCGGTCGGGCAGCTCTCGGGCGGCGAGCGCAACCGGATCCACCTCGCCAAGATGCTGAAGTCGGGCGCCAACGTGATCCTGCTCGACGAGCCGACCAACGACCTCGACGTCGATACCCTCCGCGCACTGGAAGAGGCGCTGTTGGAGTTCGCCGGCTGCGTCATGATCATCAGCCATGACCGCTGGTTCCTGGACCGGATCGCCAATCACATCCTCGCCTTCGAGGGCGACAGCCACGTCGAGTGGTTCGAGGGCAACTACGAGGCCTACGAGGAAGACTACAACCGCCGCCTGGGCGCCGAGGCCGAACAGCCCCACCGCATCAGGTACAAGCCGCTGCAGCGCTGAACGACGGTTCCGGGGGGTCACTCACTGGAAGGCGGCGACCTTCTGCTCCAACTCGCGGATCAGGCCGTCGACGCCGGCGCCGTTGCGCTGGATCACGGCGTTGAATTCGGAGCGCTGGGTGATCACCATGCTGACCCCCTCGACCATGACGTCGACGATCTTCAGCGAGGCATCGCTCTTGCTTTTGCGGATCCGCCATTGCACGACGAGGGGCGGCGCGCCCTCGCGCGCGATCTCGGTCTCGACCATCCGGCCGCGCTTGCCATCGGCGCGCTCGCTTTTGACGCGGAAGGTCTCGCCGGCGTACTTCTCGAAGCGAAGCGTGTAGCTCTTGACGATCAATTGCTCGAATACCGCCAGGTACTGTTCTCGCTGGCTTTCGTCAGCCTTGCGCCAGTGGCGGCCGAGCACGAACTTGGCGATCGCCTTGATCGCGAAGCCCTTGTCGAGAAGGTTCTGGAACCGTGCCTCGCGGACCTTGCGGTCGACATCCGAGGGCGCCAGGGCATTGATCGCTTCGTTGCCGAGCTTTTCGATGAAGGCGCTGGCTTGGCCGGGCTCGATGACCGAAGCAGGCCACGCGGCGAGCGGCCAGAGCCAGATCAGCCCTGCCAGAACAATTTGAACTCCGCGGCGCGTTGGCATCGATCGCTCGGGCCGCCTAGTTTCGTCGAACCGTCTTCAGCGCCTTCAGTTCCTGCTCGTCGTCGTCCTCGAAGTCGATCGAGAGGTCGGGCGCCGGCATGTCCGCCCCTTCGCCATTCAAGATGGCGGCCCGGCGTTGCTGTCGGTAAAGGCTTCGAATGGTGACGTAGAAATCGATCGAGGTGCGCTCGATTTCGTCGATGGCCTCGATCGTGCGGCTGCGCTTGTCGACGCCGGTGGCGAGGAAACGCGAGAGCGAGAAATAGAACCTCTGGCCGCTGGGAATGACGTAGCTCACCGGGTCCAGGAAGATGTCCCCGACTTTGCCGGCAACGGCCCGCGGCGAGGACGGTCCGACCAGCGGCAGCATCAGATAGGGGCCCTCGGAAACACCCCAAACCGCCAGAGTTTGTCCGAAATCCTCGCCGTGGTAGCGGACCGGCTCGCTGCCGTCGCCCGGGTCCATGCCCATGACGTCGATGACGCCGCCGGCGCCGGTCAGCGTGTTGAGGGTCAGGCGCCGGGCGCTCTCGCTGGCCCGCCGCGCCTCGCCCTGCAACAGGTCGTTCACCAGGATGTTGGGGGTACGAATGTTGTTGAGCACGTTTCGAACGCCGTCGCGAACGCCGCCCGGCACCACGGTCCGATAGGTCTCGGCCACCGGGCGAAGGACGGCCCGGTCCAAGCTGCGGTTGAATTCCAGAACGGAACGGTTGAAGGGCTCCAGCGGGTCGTTGGCCTCTTTGTACGCCGCCAGCGCTTCCTTGTCGTCGGCCGGTGGCGGTGTCGCACAGCCGACGGTCAGTGCCAGCGCCGCGGTCACGGCTGCGAACTTGATCCAGCCCCAAACTCCATGGACCACGATTCGTTACCTCGCTGTCCTACGCGCCCTATCCGCACTCGACCGGGCGTTACATCTCAACACCGTACCGCCGTCGAACCGCGCGCGCGCCGGTGCCGAATACTGCGGCACAGAGCTGAGCAATTGGTTAACGGCGTCGAAGCCCCATGACTAGAGCGAAATCGTACCCAATTGCGCTCGCCTTGGCCAGCACTTAACCCCGTCGAACTGAAGTATTCACCGGCGCGCGTTCTTGTGGGCCAAGCGCCGCGGGTACCGGCGACCCGGCGTCTCGCTCGGCGCTGTCCGGTCCGCCGACGGCAGCGGCGAGCGGTGTCGCGGCGTACACCAAGTGTTAACTTGCTAACCATATAAAGATATGTTTATATGTCGCTCCTTTACGGGGTGCGGGATCGGCGATCCTGTGATCGACGGTCGCGTCGGCAGGGATCGCGCGGGGCAAGCGGTAGGCGCAAGTGGGGACGGGAGAAGCCTAGGGGATGGAGCAAGTACTTGTAGGCATGCGGGCAGCGGCCGAGCCGACCCGATTGCGGCTGCTGGCGATTTGCGCCTATGCCGAGTTGACGGTCACCGAGCTGACCCAGATTCTGGGCCAAAGCCAGCCCCGAATCTCGCGGCACCTCAAGCTCTTGTGCGATGCCGGCCTCCTGAACCGATACCGCGAGGGCACCTGGGCCTTCTACCGTCTGGCGGAAGAGGGGCCGTGTGCCGAGTTGGCGGCGCTCCTGATCGATCTGCTGCCCGACGACGATCCCGTCCTGACCCTGGATCTGGAGCGGCTGGAAGGGGTCAAGGCCGCACGAGCCAAGGCGGCGGCCGACTATTTCCGAGCCAACGCTCGCGACTGGGACGAGATCCGCAACCTCTACGTGCCCGAGGCCGAAGTCGAGGCCGCCCTGGTCGAGATCCTGGCCGATCAAACGATCGAAGACTTCCTCGACATCGGCACCGGCACCGGGCGGATACTCGAGATCTTCGCGCCTCGCATCAACCGCGGCCTCGGCATTGATCTCAGCCACGAGATGCTGCGCGTCGCCCGGGCCAAGCTGGAGCAGGCCGGCATCCGCAACTGCCAGGTCCGCCACGGCGATTTCTACAATCTGTCGGTCGCCGGCGCCTCGTTCGACGCCGCCGTCATCCACCAGGTGCTGCATTTCGCCGAGGACCCGGGCGCCGCCGTGGTCGAGGCGGCGCGCGTTCTGCGCCCCGGCGGGCGGCTGGTGGTGGTCGATTTCGCGCCACACGAAGAAAGCTTCCTCAGGGCCGAGCATCAGCACCGCTGGCTCGGCTTCGACGATGCCGAGATCGCCCGCTGGTTCCTTGCCGCCGGGCTCGAATCGGCGCCGGCGGTACGGCTCGCCGGCACGCCGCTGACGGTCGTGATCTGGCAGGCCCAGCGGCCCGAGCGGGAGCGGACAAAGGGGACCGGCATGGGGGAGGCGGTGGGATGAAAGCAATGGATACGACCTTGGCGGCACGGCCTGAGTTCGCCGCCCTTCGCCCCGGTCTCCAAGTCTCGTTCGAGTTCTTCCCGCCGAAGACCGAGGATATGGCGGGCGCGCTCTGGCGCGCGGTCGAGCGGCTGGCGCCCTTGGCGCCGCGCTTCGTCTCGGTCACTTACGGTGCCGGCGGCTCGACCCGCCAACGCACCCATCAGACCATCGTCCGCCTACTCGAGGAGACCCGCCTGACGCCGGCGGCGCACTTGACTTGTGTTGCTGCCAGCCGCGACGAGGTCGACGAGGTGGCGCGGTCCTATTGGCAAGCGGGTGTCCGTCACATCGTCGCCCTCAGAGGCGATCCGCCCGACGGCGAGGGCGATTTCACGCCGCATCCGGGCGGCTATCGCGATGCCGCCGAGCTGGTCGCCGGCTTGAAGCGAATAGCCGACTTCGAAGTCACCGTCGCCGCCTACCCCGAGGTCCATCCCGAGGCCCAATCGGCGGCGGCTGACCTCGACAACCTGAAGCGCAAGCTCGATGCGGGCGCCGAGCGGGCAATCACGCAATACTTCTTCGACCCCGACTGCTACTTGCGCTATCTCGACGCTGCCCGCGCCGCCGGCATCTGGGCGCCGATCGTGCCGGGCATCCTGCCGGTCACCAATTTCGGCCAGGTCGTCCGCTTCTCGAAGCGGTGCGGTACCAGCGTTCCGACCTGGCTCGCGCGGCTCTTCGACGGTCTGGACGACGATCCCGAGACCCGCACGCTGGTCGCCGCCAGCACCGCGGCCGAGCAATGCCGGCGGCTGCAGGCGGCCGGCGTCAACGAGTTCCATTTCTACACCCTCAATCGGGCCGAGCTCAGCCTTGCCATCTGCCATGTGCTGGGCCTCAGGCCGCAGTCGTCGCCGCTCGACGAGACGCCCTGTGCGGCGGCTTGAGCGAGCCGATAGGAAAAGCGAGCAGAGATCCAGATGAGCGATATTATCCAACGCATGAGCGAGCGGGTGCTGCTCTGCGACGGCGCCACCGGCAGCCGGGTGCAGGCGGCCGACCTCGACGTCGAGAGCGACTTCGCCGGCCAGGAGAACTGCAGCGAGATCCTGAATCGGAGCCGGCCGGACTTCGTCCGCGACCTGCATCGCGGCTATCTCGAGGCCGGCGCCGACATCGTGCTGACCAACAGCTTCGGTGGCTCGCCCCTCACCTTGGCGGATTTCGATTTCGCCGAGGACGCCCTCGAGCTCAACCGCCTGGCCGGAGAGTTGGCGGCGGAAGTCGTCGCCGAGCATGCCGGCGACGGTCTGCCGCGCTTCGTCCTCGGCTCCATTGGTCCCGGCACCAAGCTGCCGAGCCTCGGCCAGGTCGACTACGATTCCCTGGAAGCGGCGCTGTCGGTGCAGGCCGAGGGCTTGGTCGGCGGCGGCGTCGACGGCCTTCTCATCGAGACGGTGCAGGACCCGCTGCAGCTCAAGGCCGCCGTCAACGGCGCTCGGCTCGCCTTTCGCCGTCTCGGCCGCGAGGTTCCGATCATGGCCCAGGTCACGATCGAGACCACCGGCACGCTGCTGGTCGGCACCGATATCGCCGCCGCCGCCACCATTGTCCATGCCCTCGGCCTCGACGTGTTCGGCCTCAACTGCGCGACCGGCCCGCTCGAGATGGCCGAGCACGTCCGTTGGGTCTCCGAGAACTGGCCCGGGCCGATCTCGGTGCAGCCGAACGCGGGCCTGCCCGAGTTGATCGACGGCGAGGTCTGCTACCCCCTCCTGCCCGAGGAGATGGGCGCCTGGCTCGAGCGCTTCGTCCGCGAGGACGGCATCAACATGGTCGGCGGCTGCTGCGGCACCACCAACGATCACGTCCGCGCCTTCGATGCGATGCTGCGCGGTCTCAACGGTGGCGAACGGCCAGTGCCGGCGAGCCGCAAGCCCGAGTGGGTGCCGGGCGTCGCCTCGCTTTACGGCCAGGTCGGCTATCGCCAGGAGAACGCCTACTTCTCGATCGGCGAGCGCTGCAACGCCAACGGCTCGAAGAAGTTCCGCGAGCTGCAGGCGGCCGAGGACTGGGATGGTTGCATCGCCATGGGCCGCGAACAAGCCCGCGAGGGAAGCCATGCGCTCGACCTCTGCACCGCCTTTGTCGGCCGCGACGAGGTCGACGACATGAACCACGTGGTTGGCCGCATCCGCGGTGCCGTCGATGCGCCACTGGTGATCGATTCGACCGAGCTGCCGGTTCTGGAATCGGCCTTGAAGCTCTATGCCGGCAAGGCGCTCATCAATTCCATCAACTTCGAGGACGGCGAGGCCCCGGCGGCCGAGCGCTTGCGCTTGGCGCGACGCTTCGGGGCCGGCGTGATCGCGCTCACCATCGACGAGGAGGGCATGGCCAAGGAGGCGGATCACAAGGTCGCCCTGGCCCGGCGCCTTCACGAGTTCGCCGTCGACGGCCATGGCCTGGCGCCCGAGGACCTGCTCTTCGATCCCCTGACCTTCACCATCTGCACCGGCAACGAGGACGACCGCAAGCTGGCCCTGGAGACGCTGGAGGCGATCGAGCGGATCGCCGAGGAATTGCCGGCGGTGCAGATCATCCTCGGTATTTCCAACGTCTCCTTCGGCCTCAAGCCGGCGGCGCGGCACGTCCTGAACTCGGTCTTCCTGGACCATGCGCTCCGCCGCGGCCTGACCGGCGCGATCGTGCACATGAGCAAGATCCTGCCGCTCCACACCATTCCCGAAGAGGAGGTCCGGATCGCCGAGGACCTGATCTTCGATCGCCGGACCGACGATTACGATCCGCTGCATGCCTTCATCGCCCTCTTCCAGGACCGCACCCAAGCCAAGGTCGAGAAGGTGCGCGCCGCCGAGGTCGAGGAACGACTGAAGGAGCGGATCATCGACGGCGACCGGCAGGGGTTGGAGGCGGATCTGGACGAGGCCCTCCAAAAGCACCCGCCCCTCGACATCGTCAACATCCACCTTCTCGGCGGGATGAAGGTGGTCGGGGACCTTTTCGGGTCGGGCCAGATGCAACTCCCCTTCGTCCTCCAATCGGCCGAGACGATGAAGGCGGCGGTCGCCCACCTCGAACCGCACATGGAGCGGGCCGAGGGCCGGGCCAAGGGCACCATCGTCCTGGCCACGGTGAAGGGGGACGTGCACGACATCGGCAAGAACCTGGTCGACATCATCCTCACCAACAACGGCTACAAGATCGTCAACCTCGGCATCAAGCAGCCGTTGTCCAACATCCTGGAGGCGGCGCGCGAGCACCAGGCCGACGCCATCGGCATGTCGGGCTTGCTCGTCAAGTCGACCGCCATCATGCGCGAGAACCTCGAGGAGCTGGCGCGCCAGGGTGTCGAGACGCCGATCCTGGTCGGTGGTGCTGCATTGACCAAGCGCTATGTCGGCCAGGACTGCCGCGAGGCCTATCACACCGGCCGAGTCGCGTACGCCCAGGACGCCTTCGCCGGGCTGCATCTGATGGAGCACGTCGTCGCCGGCAGCTTCGAGCAGCACGTCGCCGAGATCCAGGCCGAGGACGCTGCCAAGGTGCGCTTCAACGGTAAGCACGAGGCCAAGAAGCTATTGCCGCCGCGGCCGGTGGAGGCAGAGGAGATCCGCCTTCGCCGCGAGGAGCTGGCCGCCGCCGCGGCCGTGCCGCCGCCGCCCTTCTGGGGCCCCCGCCTGGTCGAGGGCATGTCGGTCGGCGACCTCTTGCCCTACCTGAACGAGCGCATGCTGTTCCAGTTCCATTGGGGCTATCGCAAGCAGGGCCGGCGGCTGCCCGAGTACATGGCCTGGGCCGAGAAGGAGGTGAAGCCGATCCTGATCGACCTGGTCGGTCGTTGCGAGACCGAGGACATTCTCGAGCCCAAGGCGGTCTATGGCTATTGGAAGGCGGCCAGCGACGGCGACGACCTGGTGCTCTTCGCCGAGGACGGCGAGGCCGAAGTCGGCCGCTTTCAACTGCCGCGACAGACCCGCTCGGGCGGGCTCTGCATTGCCGATTTCGTGCGTGACGTCTCAAGTGGCGAGCGCGACGTCATCGGGCTGCAAGTGGTCACCGTCGGTCAGCACGCTTCCGAGGTCGCCAGGGCGTGGTTCGAGGCCGATCGCTACCGCGACTATCTCTACCTGCACGGCCTTGGTGTCGAGATGGCGGAGGCGCTGGCCGAGTTGGTGCACGCACGCATCAGGGCCGAGCTCGGCTTTGGCCACGCGGATGCGCGCGAGATGGATAAGGTGCTGAACCACGGCTACCGCGGCGCCCGCTATTCCTTCGGCTTCCCGGCCTGTCCCAACCTCGCCGACCAGCACCTGCTGCTCGACCTCCTGGACGCCGAACGGATCGGCCTCGAGATGGGCGAATCCGACCAGCTCTACCCCGAGCAGTCGACCTCGGCGATCGTCCTGCACCACCCCCAGGCACGCTATTTCAGCATTTGAGCTGGGATTATTCTGCGGCGACGCTCAGGATGGCAGGTCGAGGATCGCGCCGGCCTTGCGCAGCCGCGCTTGCAGCCGAGCAGTCTCGATGCTGCGGACATCGCCGTTGCCGGCCGCCGCCAGGGCGGCGGCGGTGCCGGCCGCCTCGCCGGTCGCCATCGCCGGCGGGATCTCCTTGATCGCGGTGTGGATCCGCCGGTCGACCGAGATGCAGCGCCCGGAGGCGAGGAAATTCCGAAGCCTCGGGCTCGTCAGCGAGCGGTAGGGAATGCAGTAGCGGACGCCGTACCGGGTCCAATGGCCGGTGACGGCGATGGTGTCGTCGAAAGACCGGTCGACGTCGTCGCCGGTCAAGACATAGTCGCCGACGAGCCGCCGGGTCTCGGTGATGCCGAGCTGGTCCGCGGCGTCCGCCAGCCACGCTTCTTCGAAGCCTGGCACCTCGGCCTTCAAGCGGTCGACTTGGCTCATCATCAGGCGGCGCGACTCGACTTCGGCGTAGGTCAGGTCCTCGACCGAGGTCGGGTCGATCTTGCGGTCGACGTGGTCGGCGATGCCCCACGGCATCAGCGTCCGCCCCTTGCCGATGGTGTGGAAGAAACGGCCGCCCAAGGTCGGGAAGAAGTCGCCGGCCGCCGCCTCGATCGCCTCTTCAGGTGCCACCACGTTGCCCATCCGGTACCAGCGCCAGACATGCACCCGGGCCGGCGCGAACGGCAGCTCGGCGAAGGCCATCAGATCGCCGTCGCCGGTGGCGTCGATGACGACCTTGGGCTCGATCGCCTGCCGCCCCGACTTGCTTTCCAGCACCACATGGCTGACCCGGTCTCCGTCGAGGACGACGGCCGTGGCCCAGGAATGGAAGCGCATCCGGACTCCGGCCTCGGCGATCATCTGGTCGGCGACGTACTTCATCTCTGCCGGCTCGTAGGCCACCGAGTAGCGCACGCCGCCCATGTCCTTGCCCCAGATCAGGCCCCAGTCGCGGTAGCGCTCGACCAGCCTGGGCTCGGTCGAGGCCCACTCCTCGGCCGGCGGGTAAAGGACGGCGTCGCGCATCTCCAGCCGCTCCACCAGCTCCTGGCAAAGGCCGGCGACCACCTGGTTGCCTTCGCCGTCGTCGAGGGTCAGTAGCAGGATCACCATGCCGCCGGTGGCCAGGCCGCCCAGATAGCCGTAACGCTCCACCAGCAGGGTATCGGCACCGGCGCGGGCCGCCGCCACCGCCGCCGCCAGCCCGGCGGCACCGCCGCCGACCACCAGCACGTCCGGCGCGTCGACGACCGGCGTCTCGCGGGACGGTTCCTTGAGCAGGCGAACGCCGCTTTCGGCCATCGTCGGGGCCTACAGCTCGTCGGCGTCGATCAGTACGCCGGGGCGCACGGCCGGGCCCGAGCCCTTGTTGATCCAGGCGTGGTTGGTGCCGCGCTGGATCACGACGTCGAAGGGCTTCATCTCGACCTCGCCCTCGTCCAGGACCAAGGTCACCTCGCCGTCCAGCAGGATAATGTAATCGACGGTCCGGGTCTGGTGCATGCCCGGATGGCGGCTGGTGTCGTGGCGGTCGGTGCTGGCGCCCATGGCGTCGAAGGCCTGGGCGTAGCGGGCCTCGCGCTCTTCCGCTGAGAGCTCGGCCTCTTCCGCCGCCGGATTGATCTGGAAGAAGCGGAAGACGCTGCCCCGCTCGGGCGGGTTCAGGGTCACTGGCCGGTCGGCCGCGTCCGTGTCGCCGGCGTTGCTGGCCGGCACGCAATCGGTGCGCCAGAGATCGGTCAGCCCCCGGCCCGGCCGTACCGGGTTCTCCAACTGGTGCGGCGAGGGACCGTCCGAGACCACGACCGAGCGGCCGGCTGCGTCGTGGCCGGTGACGATGCGGCGCACCGGTTTCAGCATGCCTTATCTCCTGATCCTGTCGCCGAGCGTCACGACCGCTGCCCTCAGCACCTTCTCGCCGACCAGATCGAGGAGGGCGATGCCCAATTGCAAAGCCTTGATCGAATCGTCGAGCGCCATCTCGTTCAGCATCTCGACGATCGCCGCGACCTCTTCCTGCTGCTCCGCGGGGACGTTGGCATGCAGCGCGAAGCAGTGGGTCGGCAAGGCGAGCTGGGCCCGGTCGAACGAGACGTCGCCCATCAACTCGTCGATGATATGGGCACGATCCGCGGCGTCGGTGTCGGAGCCCGTGATCTGGTCGCCGAGCGCCGCCACCGCCGCCCTGAGTACGGGCTCGCCGACCAAGTTCATCAACAGCAGGCCCAGGTTATAGCTCTTCACCTTGTCGCTCTTGCCGGAGACGGCGATGCGGCTGATCTCCTGCTCCAGCCGATCCCGTTCCTCGGCCGACACGCTCTGCATCAGATAGAGGCAGTGGTCGGGAAGGGCCTCTGACGCCTTCTCGAAGGTCACATCGGTCATCACGTCGGCGACGACCTCGGCGCGCGGTTCGGCGCGGGCGCGGTCCACGGCGCGGTCGGCGGCGTTGAGGACGATCTGCAGGAAGGCGCCCGGCCCGATCTGGACGTCACCGTCGCCGACGCGGACCGAGAAGAGGCCGCTCCTGAAGAAGGCCATGGCGCCGAAGCCGGCGACGAGCACCTGGCGCACGGCGATGGCCGCCTCGCCGCTGGCGCCGAACGTCCAGCCGTTGGCCTGGATAACCGCCAGCGCCGCCGCGGCAGCCAGGCCGTTGATGGTGATGTAGACGAAGGCCGCCGGCGTCCAAATGGCTTTCTGCGGCGCGTCGCGGTAGCGCGCGATCAGCTCGGCGAAGCCGACGGCGGCGCCGAACAACAGCACGATCACGTAGAGAGCGCCGCCGTCGGCCGTCATTTCGGAGATCCCGCACGCACCATGCCGTGCCTCCCCGTTAGAATGCCTGGCGGGCCTCGTCCGTCAGTTGGATCGTTGCTTGATCGGGCCCAGACGGTCCGTCCTCGACCATGCCGTGCTGGCGCAGGACCTCCAGCGCCTCCAACATCTCGCGCATGGAGAGATCAGTCCGACTTCTGAGCTCGCCCATTGTCATCGGATGCTTCTCCAGCGCCTGGACGATCTCCGATTCCGGGTCTCGCCGGGCGTCCTGATCCGCTTGCCGCTGCTTCGTGGATTTCAGAAAGGTCTGAATGCTCTTCGCCGCCGATTTCCGCATTTTGCCGGCAAGGCTCCCATCAACGCGCCGCTGCGCGATTTCGTCTGGCAGGATACCCGCCGAAGAGGCCGTTAACAACGTCGGCGGGGCGCCTCGGCTACCAGGGGATCTCGCTGCCGTCGTAGTTCAGGAAGCGGCCGCTGTCGTTGAGGGCCAGGCCAGCAATGGTCCGGCGCATGGCGGTGACGCTCTCGATTGGGTCGAGCGCCGCGCTGGCGCCGCCCATGTCGGTCCGCACCCAGCCGGGGTGGACGACGACGGCGGTAATGCCCTTGCCCCGCAGTTGCAGGGAGAGGCACTTCGTCAGCATGTTCACCGCCGCCTTGGAGGTGCGGTAAATCATCGCGTCGGGTGCCGTCTGGGTGATCGAGCCCATGCGCGAGGATATCGTCACCAGCTTCTTCTCGCTCCCTTGGGCCAGCAGGTCGACGAAGGCCTCGGTGACCCGCATCGGCCCCAACACGTTGGTCTTGAGGCAGGCCTCGAAGGCCTCGTAGTCCATGCTGCCGAGGCCGGCCGCGCGGCTGCCGATGACGCCGGCATTGTTGATCAGGACGTCGATCGCCTCCGCGCCCACGGCCTGGCGGCAGGCGGCGACGGAGGTGCCGTCGTCGACGTCGAGGGGGTAGCGCGCGATGCCGCCGCCGGCGATCCGCTGCAATCCCTCCGCCGCGTCCGGGTCGCGGCAACAGGCCAGCACGCGCCAGCCGTCGGCCGCGTACTGGCGGGCGAACTCCAAGCCGATGCCGCGGCTGGCGCCGGTGATCAGGACGGTAGGCATGATGGCGACCAGCCTACAGGCTCGGGCCGGGCGCGGAAAGCTCGGCCGCCAGCTCGCGGGCGCGCCGCGCCTGCTCGGTGGCGATCCAGGCGCTTCGACCGGTATAGGCGGCGGGGTCGATCAGGGCCTCGATCTCGGGCGCTGAGAGGTGCTGGCGGACCCGTGCGTCGGCACCCAGCAAACTTGCGAAATCGGTCTCGCCCGTGGCTGCCGCCTGGGCCGCGTCGTAGACCACGTCGTGCGCCTCCTGCCGACCGACATGGGCGCCGAGCGCCAGCATGATCGCCTCGGCCATGATCAGTCCGCCGGTCAGCTCCAGGTTCCCGCGCATGCGCTCAGGGTTCAGGTTGAGGCCCGCGACCAAGACTTCGAGGCGGGCCAGGATGTCGCCGGTGAGCGCACAGCTCTCCGACAGCGCCCGGCGCATCATCAGGCTGGTGCGGCGGTCGGCCTCGTGCTCGGTCGCCATCGCCTCCAAGGCGAGGCCGACCCGCGAGCGCACCTCGGCGGCGGCGGCCATCACGTCCTGCGAGAGAAAGGGGTTGCGCTTCTGCGGCATGGTGCTGGAGCCGACGGTGCCCGCCGGCACCGGCTCCTCTAGCTCGCCGAACTCGTCCTTCATCCCGGTGTAGATCTCTTGCGCCACCTTGGCGGCACTCTGCGCCACGAGGGCGAGCAGGCAGACGTACTCCGCCTCGTGGTCGCCGATGGTCCGCGCCGGCACCGCCATCGCACCCATGCCGAGCCGCCGGGCCAATGCGGCCTGCACCGCCAGGCCCTGCTCGCCGAAGGAGGCGGCGGAGCCCGCCGCACCGCCCAGCAAGCAGACGAAGATCCGCGGCTCGACGGCGCGCAGCCGCTCGACATGGCGGCAGAACTCGTCGATCCAGACCGCCACCTTGAGGCCGAAGGTGATCGGTACCGCGTGCTGGCCGTGGGTGCGGCCGGGCAGCGCCATCTCGGCTGAGCGCTCGGCGAGGTCGGCCATCGCGGCCAGCGCGGCGCCGATCTGGCCGAGAAAGATGCCATGCGCCCGGCGCAACACCAGCAGGTCGCCGGTCTGCACCACGTTCTGGGTCGTCGCCCCCCAGTGCACGTAGTCGCCCGCGTCGCCCTCGCAGACCCGGGTCAGCTCCCAGACCAGCGGCACCAGCTGGTGTGCGGTCCGCCTCAAGCCCTCCTCTATGCGCTCCCGGTCCAGGAGCCCGAGCCGCGCCTTGGCCCGGATCTCGACCGCTGCCGCGGCCGGGATCATGCCGAGCTCGGCCTCGGCCTCGGCCAGCGCCGCCTCGACATCGAGCCAAGCCTGCCAACGCGACTCCAGGTGAAAGAGCGCTCGGATCCCGGGATCGGCGATGCGCAACGCGGTCGGGTTCTCGTCCATGCGGTGCCTCTTCGGTGCTCCGGCGACAGTCTAGAAAGCCCCGTTCGACGCTTCAACGCGTGCCGCCGCCCGGCATCAGGCGGCGGTAGAGCGGCAGCGTCAGCGCCGGCAGCATGTACATCGGCAGCTGCGCCAGGGCGAAGAACATGAAGATCTCAAACGGCGCCCGATCGGCCAACGCGGCTAGGATCAGAGCCATGTTGCAGTTGCCGGTCATGTGCCCGATGGTCAGCGACAGCCTGCGGCCGGCACGCCAGAAGGCCAGCGCACCGAAGACCTGCAGCGCCAGGTTGGCGGCGAAGGCGACGGCGACGTAGAGCAGCACCTCCCAGGGCCGGGCCAGCAGCACCTCGGTGACGCCCGACATGATGGCGATGGCGAAGGTCACCAGGCCGAGGGCGCTGGCGCCGTCGATCGCCCGCGCGCGGCGCTCGATCGTCGCCCAGTCGAGAAACCAGAGCCGCAGCACCAGGGTGATCAGGAAGGCGCCGCCGATCATCAAGGCCAGCCGGCCGGCGAAGGCGGCGAGCGAGAGCTCGAGCTCGACCTCCAGGAGACCGAGCGCCAGCGGCGGCAGCGTCGCCGGCACCAGGACGTGGGTCAAGATCGTGGTGGCGACGGCGAACTCGGCGTCGAGACCCAGGATCAGGGCGAAGGCGCCGGCCGTGGTCGGCGGCGGTGCCATCGCCATCAGCACCACCGCGCCGGCGAGCCCGATCGGTAGGCCGAGCGGTTGCACCGCGGCGAGGACGACCAGCGGTACCAAGAGCAACAGGAAGGCGGCGACGACGAGCAACAGCGCCGGCCGGCGCAGATAGCGCAGGACCGCCCGGTAGTCGAGGCGGATCAGGCCGAGGGTGAAGCTGAACATGATCATCGGCACGATATAGGGTCTCAGCAGGTCGGCCAGCGGCGGCACCGCCAGTCCCACCAGCGCCCCCAGCGCCAGCACCGAGGCGGCGTGCCGTCCCAACCACTCGAGTGGTCTCAGCAACACGGAGATACGCGCCGCCCGGCCTACGGCCTGCCGCTGATCGGCATGCCCCTCTCGTCATAGCCGAGGATTTTCTCAGTCGCTCGATCGCGCAGCACGGGGAGGGAGGCGCAATGGTCGGCCACCTCCTCGAGCCGATCGGTCAGTCGCCGAGCCGGCTCTCGCGCATTCCGATCCGCCTTGCCAGGCGACAATTTTTTTCCAGACATCCCCGCGTCCTCCTGGCATCAACCTATTGCCGTGCGGCCTTCCGTTCAACTCGGTTAGTCTGGGCGGCGACGGCGAGGCTGGGCCTTGACGGACACAGATCAGGTGCGGTCTTTGCCCGAAGATGTATGAGCGACGCGTTTCGTGGGCGCGTGCTGCTCGGAAACGGAGGCGAGATTGCGGCGGTTGGAGACCGAGCGGTTGCTGCTCGATGGCTGGCGGGAAGCGGACGTCGAGCCGCTGGCGGCGATGAACGCCGACGCGCAAGTCATGCGCCACATCGGCTCGGGCGTCCGCCCCTATGCCCGGGCGCTCGCCGAGGCGCGCCAGTTCGTCGCCGGGCCACCGACGGGGCCGCTCGGCCTCTGGGCGATTCGCGAGCGCGGCGGGGCCGACTTCTGCGGCTGGGCGGCACTGATGCCGCTCGACGGCGGCGAGGAGATCGAGCTCGGCTATCGTCTGCCGCGCCATGGCTGGGGCCGGGGCATCGCCACCGAGGCCGCCGGGCGCCTCCTCGCCCATGGCTTTTCGGACCTGGGCCTGGAGCGGATCGTCGCCGTGACCAGCGCCGAGAATGTCGCCTCGCAACGCGTCCTCACCAAGCTCGGCCTGCAGTACCGGGGCCTCCGCGAGGTCTACGGCGTCAAGGGCGTCTGGTACTACGACATCCGGGCGGCGGCCTGGCGGCGGCTCTTCGCCGGTGGTCTCGCCACACAATCGCCGCAATGACCACTTATCCGACTTTGGCGCTCGACCCCATCGGGGGTTAGAGTGCCAACGACAAGGGTCGCGGAACCGAGCATGAGCATTTGGGGGAAGATCATCGGCGGCGCCGCCGGCTTCGCGCTCGGCGGGCCGATCGGCGCCCTGTTGGGCGGCCTCGCCGGCCATGCCGTCGACCGCCTGGCGGCCGAGACCGACGCCGGCGACGGCAGCAAGCAGATCGCCTTCACCATCGGCGTCATCGTCCTCGGTGCCAAGATGGCGAAGGCCGACGGCGTGGTGACCCGCGACGAGGTCCAGGCCTTCCGCGAGGTCTTTCACGTGCCGCCGGAAGAGATCAAGAACGTCGGCCGTATCTTCGACATGGCGCGAAAGGAATCGGCCGGCTACGAGCCCTACGCCCGCCAGATCGCGCGCCTTTTCGAGGACAACCCCGAGGTTCTGGAGGACC
>JASLMY010000050.1 GCA_030746295.1 Alphaproteobacteria bacterium
TTCAGAATTGCCGTCGGGGCCCTGAATGGCTACTCTGATGGCCGGAACCGGCCGTTATCTGGGGAATATCGGTCTAAAGGACGACCTGAGCGTGCCCGAGCTGGTCGCGAAGTTCCGCGAGATCAAGCACCCGAGAGTACCGGTTTGCCATGAGCAGCATGACGCGCTGGTCGGCTTTATCCACGCCGAGGACATTCTTAGGCTGGTTCTGGACGACGCCGACCTCGGCAAGCTGACCCTGAAAGAGATCATCCATCCACCGGTCGTCGCACCGCCGACGAAGTATGTCGACGAGATGTTCGACTTCTTTCAGAACAACAACGCGCGGGCCGCAGCTGTGATCAACGAGTTCGGCGGTGTCGAAGGCTTCATCACCATGCGGGACATCGTCAATTTCATCTTCGGCGAGATCTCCGAGGGCGTCGTCGGCCAGGATCTGTACGAGGAGCGGGACGAGAACATCTTCGAGGTCAGGGGGGATATGAAGCTCACCGACTTCGACGACCTGACCAACTTCGGTATCAAGGACCCGCGGATGACGACCATCGGCGGCGTCGTCTTCCGCTACCTGGATCGCTTGCCCAAGGTCGGCGACTCGGTCGCCATGGACGGCTATGTCGCGACGGTGCTGGAGATGGATGGTCATCGCTTGGCCCAGGTTCGCGTCGCCAAGGGCACGGTCGAAGACGTGAAGGAAGCCGCGAGAGACGCCGAGGAGCCGGAGACTGCGGCCCTCGAATTCGACGCCGATGACGACGGTGCGCGGGAAGCGAGCGAGCACGAGCGCCGACCGCCCGACGTCGTTCACTTGATCGATGGCAAAACGGGCGAACGCTCGGGCGAACGCGAGCAGACAGTTCATGACGTCGAGACCAGCCCAGGCCAGAAAGAGGAAAGGGGCTAGGAGATGGCGCTGTCGACCGCACTCGTCCTGATGCTGCTCTTCTTGCTGCTCAAGGGCTTCTTCTCCGGCTCGGAAATCGCCCTCGTGAGCTCGGACAAGATCAAGCTCCGCCACAAGGCGAGGCAAGGCGATCGGGGTGCCGATCTGGCGCTCAAGCTGTTTCAGACGCCCGACGTTCTGCTCAGTACCACGCTCGTCGGCACCAACATCTCGACCGTGGTGCTGACGACGATCGGCGCCCTGCTGATGATCGGCTTCTTCGGCGAGCACGGCGAGGTCTATGCCTTCCTGGTTCTGACCCCTCTCCTGCTGGTGCTGGGCGAGATCGTGCCGAAGAGCATCTACCAGCAGAAGTCGGACGAGCTGACGCCCGTCATCATCTACCCGCTCCGCTGGGCCTCGATGTTGTTCTATCCCATCGTCTTCGTGTTCTCGCGCGTCGCCCGCTTGGCTGCCCGCTTGGCCGGTGCAGGCAAGATCGAGCAACCGTTCTTCATCAACCGCGAGCAGCTTCGCACCGTCGTCGACATGGCCGAGCACGAAGCGGCCTTGGACGCCTTCGGCCGCGGACGCATTCGTCGGGTGATCCGATTTGCCGAGACGACGGTGGCGGAGGCGATGATTCCGATTGCCGAGGCGACGGTGATCAACCGATCCGAGACCACTAAGGTGGCCATCGATCTGATCCGACGGCATGGCTACAACCGGCTTCCAGTTTTCGAGAACAGCACCAGCAACATTACCGGGATCATCACGCTCACGACCTGGGACCTGATGGACAAATCACTGGTCGACCAGCCCCTCGACTCGCTGATCAAAGCGGTTCTCTACGTCTCGCCGTTCCAGACCATCGACCAATTGCTGCCCATGCTGCGCCAGCGCAAAGACCACATGGCGATCGTCGTCGACGAGTTCGGCACCGCCGTCGGCATGATCACCATGGAGGACATCGTCGAAGAGGTCGTCGGAGAAATCGACGTCGGATACGATTTCGAGGAGTACCTGCCGAGGCGAAAACGCGTCTATGAAAGGCTGGCGGAGGAGACCTACCTGATGGACTCGAGGGTGCCGATTTCGGAAGCCAACGAGATCTTGCGCACCTCGTTGCCGACGACCGAGTTCCATACGGTCGGCGGGCTCGTCCTCGCCCGATTGCGGCACATTCCCAAGGAAGGCGAGTTCATCGTCGAGGACGGCTACCGCTTCACCGTGGTCGAGGCGAGCGAACGCTCGATCGTCAAGTTGCGCGTCGAGCCCGAATTGACCGCCGGCTCGGGCGATTGAGCTTGAAATGCCGGGATGCGTTCGACCCATTTCGAGTTCCGAGACGGCGATGGCGCTACGGCGCGACGACGATCGTTCCGGCAGACGACGGCCGACCGGTCGCGGATTTGGCCGCGGTCTCTCGCATGCCCGGGACCGTTAGGCTGAGTCGATGAAAACCGCCACGCCCCACGACCGCACGCCCGAATTCGATCCGGAGGCGTCCCATTTCTCCACCGCCGACGGCATCCACTTCGCCGGACGGCATCTGTTGATCGATCTCTGGCGGGCCTCCAGGCTCGACGATCTCGACCACATCGAAGAGACGTTGCGCCGCGCCGTCGAGGTCGCGGGGGCGACTCTTCTCAGGATCGACCTACATCAATTCACCGAGATGAATGGCGTCTCGGGCGTCGCCCTATTGGCGGAATCGCACATGAGCATCCACACGTGGCCCGAATGCGGCTATGCCGCGCTCGACGTCTTTTTCTGCGGCGATTGCGACCCCTACCTGGCGCTGCCGGTGTTGAAGGCGGCTTTCGAGCCCAAGGACCTTCGGGTGTCGGAACACAAGCGTGGGATCGTTCTATGAGACGGGCCGACACGACAAGTCCCGTTTTCCTAGCTTCGCGAAGAGGCGAGCGTCGCCGAGTATGCCCATGAGAACTCGACCACCCATCGAACCGTCGGTTTCAAAGGATCCCTCTGCGGCCGTCCCCACCGAGATCGAACTCAAGCTTGCGCTCGATCCAAAGGACCTGGACCGGCTTCGCCAGTCGGAGACGGTTCAGCGACTGTCCACTGACGAGCCCAGCGAAAAGCGCCTGACGAGCATCTACTACGATACCGATGAAAAGCGACTGATGCGCCGCGGCTTGTCGTTCCGCGTGCGCAGCGACGGACGACGCTTCATCCAGACCGTCAAATCGAGCGGCAGCAACATCGGCGGCCTCTCCAAGCGTGGCGAATGGGAGATCGACGTCGATTCTCTGGAGCCCCGGCCCGAGCTCGTTCCCGACCCCGCGGTGCGGGCTCGAATTGGGCTCGTTCTGCCGGGCGGCCTCAAGCCCCTCTTCGAGACCCGGATCGACCGGCGTGAGATCGTCGCTCACGAACCGCAGGGCGACAGCTTGATTTCCCTCGCACTCGACAGCGGAGAGGTTCGCGCGGGCAGCCGAACCCGGCCGATCAGCGAAATCGAGTTCGAGCTCGTGCGCGGCCAGAATGCATCGCTCTACCGGATGGCTTTGGAGGTCCTCGATGTCGTTCCGCTCAGGATCGAGCCCCGCAGCAAGGCCGCGCGCGGTTACGTCCTGGTCAGCGGCGAGGCCGCGGAGTGGCGCAAGGCCGAGCCCCTTTCGCTCCACAAGAGGGAGACCGTCGAGGGGGCAATGAACAGGATCTTCCAGTCCTGCGTCGGCCATTGGTCCGACAACCAGGCCGCCGTCTTGGACGGCGGCGAGCCCGAGGCCGTGCATCAATTCCGCGTCGGACTGCGGCGTTTTCGCTCGGCCCTCGTCGTCTTCGCGCGCGTGTTGCCGACGTCGCAAACGCCGTGGCTGCGCGACGAGGCCCGCTGGACCATACGGGAAACCGGACCGGCGCGGGATTGGGACGTGTTCATCGACGAACTGCTGGCGCCGGTCGTCGAGGCCTGTCCCGACGACGCAAGCCTGGTGATGTTGCGCCAGCGCGCGGAGCTCGAGCGCCGATCGGCCTACGCAAGGGTGCACGCCCTGCTGCGCTCGGAGCGCTACACGCGCTTCATGCTGCAACTTGGCGCCTGGCTCGAGACGCAGGGCTGGCAGGACCACGTAGTCCCTCGCCAGCGCGCGGACCTGGCGCAGCCGATTTCCGGCTTTGCCGCCCGGCTCCTGGCCAAGCGACACAAGCGCGCCCTCAAACTGGGCAAGAATTTCGCCGGCTTGACGACCGACGAGCGTCACGCGGTCCGCATCGCCCTCAAGAAATTGCGCTACGCTTCGGAGTTCTTCGCGACGCTCTTCCCCGCCAAGCGGGTAGCACCCTACCTCGAGAGCCTACGCGACATGCAGAACGACCTTGGGCACCTGAACGACGTCGCTACGGCCGAGCGCCTGCTGGGGGGGATCTGTCCCCGGCACGCCGATCCCGGCTTGGCCCGGGCCTGTGGGCTGGTGATCGGCTGGTACGCCCGCATGGTGCGCGAGAACGAAGGCACCTCGCTACGCGATTGGAGCGCCTTCCGCGACAGCGCGGTCTTCTGGTCCAAGGCCAGGAAGAGGTCCTAGGCGATGCTGTCGGTTCTGGTGGCGAACTACAAGGGCGGCTCGGGCAAGACCACGCTTGCCACCAACCTTGCCACCGCCTTCGCCTCCGGCGGCCTGCGCACGGTCTTGGCCGACGCGGACCGGCAACGCAACTCGCTCGCTTGGCTGGCCTTGCGGCCGCCGGATGCCGCCCCCATTGCCGGTGTCGACTGGGTACGCCAGGTCGGCGAGATCCCGAAGAACACCGATCGCCTGGTCGTCGATTCCCCGGCGGCCCTGAAAACGAAGAAGGTCGACCGCCTGATCCGCATGGCCCATGTCATCCTGGTGCCGGTGGCGCCGTCGTTCTTCGACCAAGAGACGACCCGAGCCTTTCTTGCCCGGCTGCATCGCCTGAAGCCGATCCGCAAGAAACGACACACCGTCGTCGTTGTCCGCAACCGTGTCCGCGCGAACGCGCGGGCAAGCGCAGAGCTCGACAATTTCGTTCAGGACCTGTCGGTGGCGGCGATCGGCCGTCTGCCGGATCGGGCCATCTTCCCCGATTTGGCCAATCGCGGCCTCGGCGTCTTCGATCTCGGCGGCAAACGCAGGCAAGCCCTCGTAGAGGATTGGCGGGCCTTGGTCGACTTCATCGAGGACCATTCGTGACCTCGACGGGTGCCGGGCCTTACGCCCTGGGTGCAGCGCCGTAGGCACCGCCGCCGGGCGTTTCCATGACGAAGGTATCGCCCGGCTGGACGTCGGTCTCGTCGTTGCCCGCCAACTCGTCGATGCGGCCGTCCTTGCGGCGCACGAAGTTGTGGCCGCGGGCGCCGGCGCCGCCGCCGGCCAGGCCATAGGGGTCGGTGTGCCGGTGGCTGGTCAGCAGCGTCACCGTCATCTCGTCCAGGAAGGTGACCTCGCGGACGATGCCATCGCCGCCGTCGTATATCCCCTTGCCGCCGGAGCCCCGGCGCACGGAGAAGCTGTCGACGCGCACCGGGAAGCGCCATTCCAGCACCTCCGGGTCGGTCATCCGGGTGTTGGTCATGTGGCTGTGGACGGCGCTGGTGCCGGGATGATCGGGGCCGGCGCCGGTGCCGCCGCAGATGGTCTCGTAGTTCTGATAGACGTCGTTGCCATAGACGAAGTTGTTGACCGTGCCTTGCGAGGAGGCGAGCGCCCCAAGCGCGCCGAAAAGGGCATCGGTGACGCCCTGGCTGACCTCGGTGTTGCCGGCAATCACGGCAGCCGGATATTCCGGCGAGATGATCGACTGTGGCGGCACCAGAACCTTGAGCGGCTTCAGGCAGCCTTCGTTCAGCGGAATGTCGTCGTCCACCAGGCAACGGAAGACATAGAGCACCGCGGCCAAGCAGACGGCGGTGGGGGCGTTGTAGTTGCCTTCGTACTGGGGCGAGGTGCCGGTGAAGTCGATCACCGCCTCGCGCGCCACCTTGTCGACGGCGATCCGAACCTGGATCTGGCAGCCGTTGTCCATCGGATAGACGAACTCGCCGTCACGCAAGGAATCCAGCACCCGGCGCACGGATTCCTCGGCGTTGTCCTGGACGTGCTGCATATAGGCCTGCACGACGTCGAGCCCGAAATGGTCGACCATCTTCAGCACTTCCGTAACACCGGTGCTGTTGGCCGCCACTTGGGCCTCCAGATCGGCCATGTTCTGGGCCGGGTTGCGGCAGGGATATGGACCCGAGGTCAACAGCTCCAGGGTCTCTTTTTCCTTCAGCACGCCGTTCTCGACCATCAGGAAGTTGTCGATCAGCACCCCTTCCTCGTGGATCGAGGTGCTGTCCGGCGGGGCCGAGCCCGGCGTACGGCCGCCGATATCGGCGTGATGCCCGCGGGAGGCGACGTAGAAGAGGATCTCCGTGCCCGTAGTGTCGAACACCGGGTTGATCACGGTGACGTCGGGCAGGTGGGTGCCGCCGTTGTAGGGCGCGTTGTGCACGAAAGCGTCGCCCGGCTTCATCTTGCCCGTGTTCTCGGCGATCACCGTCTTGATCGAGGCGCCCATGGAACCGAGATGCACCGGCACATGCGGCGCATTCGCCACCAGGCTGCCGTCCGGCGCGAAGATCGCGCAAGAAAAGTCGTAGCGCTCCTTGATGTTGACGGAGTAGGCGGTGTTGGCGAGCGTCACGCCCATCTGCTCGGCGACCGACATGAAAAGGTTGTTGAAGACCTCCAGCATCACCGGATCGGCCTTGGTGCCGATGGCTTCGCGCTTGGGCCGGGGCCGGGTCCGGGTCAGGAGGCAGTCGCCGGCGGCGGTCAGCGCCGCCTGCCAGCCCGGCTCGACCACCGTCGTCCCGGTCGACTCGGCGATAATGGCGGGGCCCGCGATCTCCTGGCCGGCGA
This sequence comes from Alphaproteobacteria bacterium, assembly GCA_030746295.1. The sequence continues at coordinate 6,781 of JASLMY010000050.1, forward strand.
TCATCTCCTCGCGGCGATAGATCGGGGTTTCTTGGCGCCGCCCGTCGACATGCATTGAGACGCGCGTCACTGGCGCGGCGGGCCGCCGGCGGCCCGGATCGATCAGGGCGACGTCGCCCTCTTGCTCGCTGGCGCCGACGGCCTCCACCGAGATCGCCTCGACCACCAGCTCCCGGTCCGGCGCGATATAGCCATAGCGCTGCTGATGCGTGGCTTCGAAGCGCCGCACCATGACGGCGTTGTCGGCGTCGGGATCGATCAGCAGCGGGATGTCGGTGCCGGCATAGCGGAGATGCACCTTCGGCAGTAGAGAGACCCGGTCCTCGGGCACCTCCTGCTCGGCGAGGTCGGCTTGTGCCTGTTGGCTGAGCTCGGCGAAGGCCGGCTCCAAGACCTCGTTCACGGCCGGCGCCAGCGGCGCGTTCAACTGCCCCTCCCGGATCGAGCGCACGTCGGCCAGCCCCATGCCATAGGCGGACAGGACGCCGGCGAAGGGATGCAGCAGGACCTTGTTCATCCCCAGGCTGTCCGCCACCAGGCAGGCGTGCTGGCCGCCGGCGCCGCCGAAGGAGTTGAGCGTGTATTCGGTGACGTCATAGCCGCGCTCGACCGAGATCTTCTTGATCGCGTTGGCCATGTTCTCGATGGCGATGCGCAGGAAGCCCTCGGCCACCGCCTCGGGCGCCGACGGCGGTGCCCCGGTGGCGGCGGCAATCTCTCGGGCCAGGGCCTCGAATTTCTCGCGAACGACGTCGGCGTCCAGGGGCGCATCGCCGTTCGGACCGAAGACGGCGGGGAAGTGGTCGGGGTGCAGCTTGCCCAGCATGACGTTGCAGTCGGTCACGGTCAGCGGGCCGCCGCGGCGATAGCTGGCGGGGCCCGGATCGGCGCCGGCGCTGTCGGGCCCGACCCGGTAGCGGGCGCCGTCGAAATGCAGGACCGAGCCGCCGCCGGCGGCCACCGTGTGGATATGCATCATCGGTGCGCGCAAGCGCACGCCGGCGACCACGGTCTCGAAGCTGCGCTCGTACTCGCCGTCGAAATGCGAGACGTCCGTGGACGTGCCACCCATATCGAAGCCAATGACCTTGTCGAAGCCGGCGATTTCGGCCGTGCGCGCCATGCCGACGACGCCACCGGCGGGGCCGGACAGGATCGCATCCTTGCCCTGGAACTTGTGCGCGTCGGTGAGGCCACCGTTCGACTGCATGAACATCAGCCGCGGGCCGTCCGACCCGCCCGAATCCAGCTCGCCCGCCACCTGGTCGACATAGCGTCTCAAGATCGGCGAGAGGTAGGCGTCGACGACGGTGGTATCGCCGCGGCTGACGAGCTTCATCAACGGGCTGACCTGGTGCGAGACCGAGATCTGCGGGAAGCCGATCTCCTCGGCGATGCGGGCGACGCGGGCCTCGTGGTCGGGATAGCGGTAGCCGTGCATCAGCGCGATGGCGAGCGACCGGATGCCGTCGTCGAAGGCCGCCTGCAGGCCGCGCCGCACCGCCGCCTCGTCGAGTGCCAGCACAATATCGCCGTGGGCGCCGATGCGCTCGGGCACCTCGACGACGGCCTCGTAGACCATGTCCGGCAAGACGATGTGGCGGGCAAAGAGGTTCGGCCGGTTCTGATAGCCGATGCGCAAGGCATCGCCGAAGCCCCGGGTGATGGCCAGAACGGTGCGGTCGCCCTTGCGCTCGAGAAGCGCGTTGGTCGCGACCGTCGTGCCCATCTTGACGTTCTGGATGGTGCCGGCAGGGATGGCCTCGCTCGGCGCCAGGCCCATCAGGTCGCGGACGCCCTGCACGGCCGCGTCGGCATAGCGCTCCGGGTTTTCCGACAAGAGCTTGTGCGTGACCAAGCCGCCGTCCGGCCGCCTCGCCACCAGGTCGGTGAAGGTGCCGCCGCGGTCGACCCAGAATTGCCATTGTTCGGTTCGGTTCGTCATCGGGGCTTCGTCCTGCGTCCTGTTGGCGGGAGTGAGAGGAACATCGATGGCCGCGCGGCCCTAGGCCTCTGTCGTTGGCGGGATCTCGGTCAAGGCTCGGTCCATGATATCGAGCGCTTTATCGACGTCATCCTCCGCGATCGTCAATGGTGGCGCGATCCGCCAGACCGTGTGCGCCCCACCGACCCGGTTGACGTTGAGGCCGAGCTCGAAGCAGCGCTCGGTCAAGGTCTTGATCAACGCATGGCCCGGCGTCTTGGTCGCCCGCCCGGCGACGATCTCGACGCCGAGAAGCAGGCCGCGACCGCGGACGTCGCCGATCGCCTCGTGCCGGGACTGGAGCTCCAAGAGACGGCCCTTCAGGTATCGCCCGATGGTGGCGGCGCGCTCGACGAGCTTGTCGGCGAGGATCACCTCCAGGACCGCGAGCCCGACGCTCGCCATCAGCGGGTCTGAGGCGTGCGAGGTGTAGTGCGAGTAACCACGCCGGCGGGCCGTCTCCGCGACCTCGTCGGCGGCGATGACGGCCGAAAGCGGCAAGCCGCCGCCAAGCGTCTTCGACAGCGTCAAGATGTCCGGGACGACCCGGTCGCTCTCGAAGGCGAAGAGCGCGCCCACACGGCCGAGCCCGGTCTGCGATTCGTCGAGGATGAGAAGAATGCCGCGTTGGTCACAGAGCTCTCTCAAGCGCTGAAGATACCCCTTTGGCGGCTCGACGATGCCGCCGGCGCTTTGGATCGGCTCGACGATCACGGCTGCTTCCTCGCCGACCGAGGTCACGTCGATCATCTCGAAGCCGACTTCGAGGCACGTCATGTCGCACTTGCCGGCACAGTGGCGGATCGGACAGCGGTAGCTGTTGGGCGCCGGGATCGCCAGCGCGCCCGGCATGGCCGGCCCGTACTTCTTGCGGCCGTGGGCATAGGTCGCCGAGGCGGCGCCCGTCGTCGTCCCGTGCCACGAGCCCGCCATGGCGATGACCTCGAAGCGCCCGGTCGCGATCTTGGCGAGCTTCAACGCGGCCTCGTTCGCCTCGCCGCCGGTATTCAAGAGCTGCACCCTGCCGAGCGGCGGCGGCACCAGATCCGCGAGGCGTTCCGCCAGCCGGACCACATCCGGCGACAGCATCGTGCTGTCCAGATGAATGACCGTCCGCCCGGCCTCTGCCATGGCCGCCAGGATCTTCGGGTGGCTGTGGCCGATCGTGGCGCACATCTGACCGGAGGAGAAATCCAGGATCGCCCGGCCGTCTTCCGTGTAGAGATAGGCGCCCTCGGCACGGACGATCAACCGCTCCAGGAAGTCGCGACCATAGTGGAGGAGGTGCCGTTCGACCGGCCGGGCCGGCGGCAGGGGCTCAGGCAGGGATGCCATCGCTAGCCTCGCCGCACCGCCGCCACCAGATAGCGGCAGGGTGCGTTCGATTGGTTTCGAAACCTGCATTCGGACGGCGGTCCGAGCTCGAGGCAGTCGCCGACCTTCAAGTCGTGCTCGGTCTCTCCCTCCACCAGGGTGAGGCGGCCGCCGAGCACCCAGACGACCTGATGGAAGACGGCATAGAGGGAAGCCGGGAACAGGACTTCGGCGCCGGCGGGGAGATCGACGGCGACCATCTCGATCGGCCCGCCGGCAGCGGGCGAGACGAGCGTCCTGACCGAGCCCGTCTCCGGGTCGGTCCAGTGGGGCTGCTCGGCGGCTCGGATCAGGCGTCCGGCGTGCTCTTCCGCGCGGGTCAGGAAAGTCGACAGCGTCAGGCCGAAGGCGCCGCAAAGACGCCCCAGGACCGTCGTCGTCGGGCTCGACTCAGCCCGCTCGATCTTGCTGATCATGGCCTTGGAGACGCCGGAGTGCTCGGCGACCTCGGCCAGCGACCACTTCCGCGCCTCGCGCTCGATGCGCACCCGCGACGCGATCCTCTCCGTCAGGTCATCATTCAAAGTAGCCATTCGTCCATTATAGTAGACGAATGCGGAAAGTCAAGATGGCGCTTTTCATCGAAAGGGCGGCACCCGATCTGTAACTATTTGATGTTGCGAGGAAAATTGGAGCGGGCGATGAGATTCGAACTCACGACTTCAACCTTGGCAAGGTTGCGCTCTACCCCTGAGCTACGCCCGCGCCGTGATGCCCGGCGGCCCGCCGGGCGCCCGGATAATAGTGAAATCGGGCCGGGTTGCAAGTCCCGCTTGGGCCGCTATGGTGCCGGCCGCAGAGCCCCAGCCCGAGAGAGCCCGCCCATGTCCGCCAGCCCGGACGACCTCTTCCGCCGCCTGCAAGCGCTCGGCATCGAGACCCGGACGTATGAGCACCCGCCGCTCGCCACGGTCGCGGACGGGCGGCGCTACTGGCGCGACATTCCGGGCGGCCATGCCAAGAACCTCTATCTGCGTGATGCCAAGAAGCGGAACTGGCTGGTGGCGACGCTCTTCGACCGGGAGCTGGAGATGAAGCGTCTGGCGGCGACCATCGGCTCGGGCAGGCTCAGCTTCGGCCGGCCCGAGCGCTTGCTGCAGTATCTCGGCGTCACGCCCGGCGCGGTCACGCCCTTCGCGGTGCTGAACGACGCGGACGGCCAGGTCACCGTGGTCCTGGACGAGGCCCTGCTGGCGTATTCGCCCTTGAACTTCCACCCGCTGGTCAACACGGCCACGACCGCAATTCAGCCAGAGGATCTCCTGAGCTTTCTCCGCGCCAGCGGGCACGAGCCCAGAATCCTGCCGCTTTGAGGGCACGACCCCAGGCACGGCCCGCCCTTGTAAGGGGGCGGCGCGCGCCATAGGTTACGGGGCAACTGCAGCCCTCTCGGGCGCTTCGAGGTAGCGAGATGGAAGAGATCATCGGACAGGTCGAGACACCGGCCGACGCGATCAAGGACAGCGACATCGAGAATTTCGCCGAGGACGTCCTGGTCGCGAGCCAGGAGGTGCCGGTGATCGTCGACTTCTGGGCGCCGTGGTGCGGCCCGTGCAAGCAACTGACGCCGACGCTGGAGAAGCTGGTGCGCCAGTCCGGCGGCAAGGTCAAGCTCGTGAAGGTCAACATCGACGAGAACCAGGCCATCGCCCAGCAGTTGCGCATCCAGTCGATCCCGGCCGTCTTCGCCTTCAAGGACGGACAGCCGGTCGACGGCTTCGCCGGCGCCCTGCCGGAAAGCCAGGTCAAGGCCTTCATCCAGCGCCTCACCGGTGATTCCGGCCCCAGCGAGATCGAGCGCGCGGTCGAGATGGCGACCCAGGCCATGGACGATGGCGACCTCGACGGCGCCGTCTCCATCTACGGCCAGATCCTTCGGGTCGAGCCGCAGAACGTCGAGGCGCTGGCCGGCTTGGCGCAGTGCTACGTCAGCAGCGGCGATTTGGAGCAGGCCGGCAAGACGCTGGAGATGGTGGCGCCCGAGAACCGCGACCAGGCCGCCGTCTCGGCCGCCCGGGCAGCGCTGGAGCTGGCCGAGCAGGCGGGCGAAGCCGGCGACGTGGGCGCCCTGCAACGGTCCGTCGAGGCCGATCCTGACGACCACCAGGCCCGTTTCGACCTGGCCCAGGCCCTGCTCGCGGCGGGCGCACGCGAGGATGCGGTCGACCACCTGCTCGAGATCGTCAAGCGCGATCGGGCCTGGAACGAGGAGGCGGCACGCAAGCAGTTGCTTACCCTCTTCGAGGCCTTCGGACCGACCGACCCGCTGACGCTCGCCTCGCGTCGGCGCCTGAGCTCGCTGCTCTTCTCCTGACGGGCGCCGAGGGTTCGAGGTCAAGGCCATGTCCGACGCCGAGACGAAGGCGCTGCCGGAGCGGATCCCGGTCTTCCCGCTGCCCGGCGTCCTGCTGCTGCCGGGCGGGCGGCTGCCGCTCAACATCTTCGAACAGCGCTACCTCGACATGACCCGCGATGCCTGGGACTCGACCCGCCTGATCGGCATGATCCAGCCCGAGGACCCGACCGATTCCGCCTTCGAGCCGGCGCTCTACCGGGTCGGTTGTGCCGGCCGGATCACCAGCTTCGACGAGACCGACGACGGCCGCTACATCATCGTCCTCACCGGCCAGGCCCGGTTTCGCATCGTCACCGAGCTCGACCGCGAGACCCTCTATCGCCAGATCGTCGCCGACTGGCAGCCCTACCTCGCCGACCTCGGGACCGAGGACGAGGGCGGCGTCGACCGCGAGCGCCTACTGCCGGCGCTGCACGCCTACCTGACGCTGAACGGCATCGAGGTGGAGTGGCGCGCCGTGGAAAAGGCGCCCGCGACCGTGCTGGTGAACCAGTTGGCCATGGTCTGTCCCTTCAGCCCTGGCGAGAAGCAGGCGTTGTTGGAGGCCGCCGACCTGACCGAGCGCAGCCGGGTGATGACGGCGCTGGTGGAGATGGCGCTGTTGGCGCACCAGGGCGGCGACACCGAGGGCGCCCGCCACTGAGGCGCGGAGATGGAGACGAGAGGCCCGGTATGAACGATCCCAACGCCATCGATCCCAAGCTTCTGGAGATCCTCGTCTGCCCGATCACCAAGGCGACGCTCCGCTACGACCGGGAACGGGCCGAGCTGATCAGCGAGCCGGCCCGCCTCGCCTATCCGATCCGCGACGGCATCCCGATCATGCTGCCCGAGGAGGCACGGAGCCTGGACGACTGAGGCTCGGGGACGGTCCGGGGAGAGGGGACGTGACGGCGATCGCACCGGAGGAGATCAGGCTCGTCAAGGCGGAGCGCCGGCTCGAGGTCGGCTTCGCCGACGGCCGCCGCTATTCGCTGCCGGCCGAGCTGTTGCGGGTCGAGAGCCCGAGCGCCGAGATCCAGGGCCACGGCGAGGGCAAGACAATCCTCGCCGGCAAGCGCGACGTCGCCATCACCGATGTGCGCCCGGTCGGCAACTACGCCGTCTGCATCGTCTTCGACGACGGCCACGACACCGGCCTCTACAGCTGGGAGTATTTGGCGGAGTTGGGCGCACGGCAGGACGAGATCTGGAGCGCCTATCTGGCGGCCCTGGAAGCACGCGGCCTCAGCCGCGAGGCCTGAGGAGGGCGCGCCGGATCGGTGAACGGCGTCATTGGTTGAGTCTTAGGGAGGGAGAGAGATGCGCGTTTTGGTAACGGGATGCAGCCCGGGGATCGGCGGGGCGACCTGCCTGGTGCTGGCCGAGGCCGCCGCGGCGGCCGGACAGCAGGCGCAGATTGCCGCCTCGGAGCTGGCCATGACGGCCGAGCTCGAGGCCTTGGCGGCCGAGCTGGAGGGCCTCGGCGCCGAGGTCGTGACACCGATCGGCGATCTCGCCGACCCCGAGGTGCCGGCCCGCCTGGTGGCCGAGGCGGCGGCGGCCTTCGGCGGCCTCGACGGCGTCGTCGCCAATGCCGGCATCACCTCGCCGGCGCCGCTGGCCGAGCTCGACCTCGCCGACTGGGACCGGCTCTTCGACGTCAACGTCCGCGCCGCCTGGCTGCTGGCGAAGGCAGCTTATCCGCATCTCGCGGCGAGCCACGGCGGCTTTGTCGGCATCGGCTCGATCTCGGGCATGAACCCGCACCCCGGCATGGGCGCCTACAGCCCTTCCAAGGCGGCGATCATCATGCTCTGCCGGGTTCTGGCCCAGGAATGGGGCACGGTCGGCGCCCGCGCCAACGCGGTCTCGCCGGGGATGATCCGCACCCCGCTGACCGCCACCGTCTACGCCGACAACCGGGTCGCGGGCCAGCGCGCCGAGCTGGTGCCCTATGGGCGCGTCGGCGAGGCCCGCGACATCGCCCGCGCGGTGGCCTTTCTGTTGAGCGAGGAGGCGCAGTACATCACTGGCCAGAACCTCTGCGTCGACGGCGGCTTCGAGGGCTCCATCATGGGCCACATCCCCGGCCTGCCGAAAAGCGGCGAGTGAGGCCAGCGCCCGTGGGGCCGCGCGCATGACCTATAAGACGCTGGCCTCGCGGCTCGTCTACGAGAACCGCTGGATGCGCGTGCGTGAGGACGAGATCGAGCGCGCCGACGGCACAGCGGGCATCTACGGCGTGGTCGAGAAGGTCGATTTCGTCGTCGTCCTGCCGATCGAGGACGGCCATGTCTATCTCGTCTCGCAATACCGCTATCCGCTGGGGCGACGCTGCCTGGAGCTGCCGCAGGGCTCTTGGGAGCTGGAGCCGGACGCCGACCCGACGACGGTGGCGCTCGGCGAGCTGAGGGAGGAGACCGGCCTCGTCGCCGGCCGGATGGAGCGCCTGGGCTTCGCCGACGCCGCCTCCGGCCATGCGACGCAAGGCTTCCACGTCTTCCTCGCCACCGAGCTCACCCCCGGCCCCAGCGACGTCGAGCCCGAGGAGCAGGACCTCGAGGTCCATCGGCTGACGCTCGATGAATTCGTCGCCGGCATGCGCGAGGGCCGCATCACCGACGCCCACACGCTGGCGGCCTACGCGCTCTATCAGTTGCGGTCGAGGTAGGGTGCCGGCTAGACCGGTGCCTTGCGGCGGCGTCAGCCGCGCCCGGCGGTGAAGCGGCGGCGGAGGTCGATCGGTCGTCCGGTCTGGCGCGGCTCGGGCCTGGCATAGCAGTCGATATCGCCCATGGTCTCGTAGCAGTAGAGCGGCGGTTCGCCGCCGTCGAGGGACTCGACCTCGACCGCGGCCCCGGACGCGGCACAGCCGCCGGGCCGTGCTACCGAAGGCACCAGCTTGCAGCCGCTGTCGATCAGGCCGGCAACGGAATCGTCGAGCCGCTGTCCGACGCCACAGCCGGAGAGGGCGGCGAGGGCGACGGCGACAGCCAAGAGGGGCGCGTATCGAAACGTCATGTCGGCGGCGGTCCATGCCTCGGAAGCGGCCATTCTCCACCGCCGCCGGTGAAGAGAGCGTTAAGAGCGCTGGACGGTCAGCCGGACCCGCGACTTCTAATGGACGGTGGACGCGGTCGCTTCGGGCAAGGTGACGCGGAAGATCGTGCCTTCCGCGTCGCTCTTCAGCAGCGCCAGATCGCCGCCGTGGCCGCGCACCAGCTCGCGGGCGATCGCCAGGCCGAGGCCGGTGCCGCCGCTGCGGGTCGAGCCCGCGAAGGGCTCGAAGAGGTGCTGCAGGGCCCTCTCGGGAAGCCCGGGCCCGTCGTCGGCGAGGTCGATCCGAATCTCGCCGTCCTCGGCTTGGGCCTCGAGCCGGATCTCGCCGGCCTCGCCGACTGCCTCGACCGCGTTGCGGCCCAGGTTCATGAAGACGCGGAAGAGCTGCTCGCGGTCGGCCGCGACCTCAAGGCCGTTCTCGATGCCGTTGCGCCAGGCGACGCGGCCGTCCTCGGGCAGGCCCACTTGCTCGGCGACGTCGTCGATCAGGTCCCGGAGCGGAAAGCGCTCCAACACCGGTACCCGCACCTCGGCCTTGCCGAAGTCGAGCGTCTCGGTGCAGAGCGCGATCGCCCGGTCGATGGTGCCGATCAGCACCGGGGTCGCGGCCCGCACGTCCGGATCGTCGCTGGCCGTCAGCCGGTCCGAGACCAGGTGCGCCGTCGCCAGCATGTTGCGCAGGTCGTGGTTGATCTTGCCCACCGCCGAGCCGAGGGCGGCGAGGTGGGTCTTCTGGCGCAGTGCCGAGCGCAGGTCCTGCTGCATGCGGGCAAGCTCGCGTTGCGCCGTGCCGACCTCGTCGCCGCGCTCGCTGGCGACAATGACGCTGGCCGCGTTCTCCGGCGCGGCGCGGAACGCCATCATCGAGCCGGTGATACGGCGCATCGGCCGGACCAGTAGGATTTGTAGCGACAGATAGACGAGGCCTGCCGTCAGCAGCGAGATCACCACCGAGAGCTTCAGGATGTTGATCGAATACATGATCATCGCGTCGCGCAACGGGCGCTCGTCGACCATGATCTCGATGAAGCCCTCGGCCCCGTCGGGGAAGTCGCCGATCACCCGGATCACTCGCTCGCCCTCGAGCAGAGTCTCGAAGGCGTCCAGGATCAATCGCACCGCACCTGCGCCCCTCAGGTCGAAGGAGGCGTCCATCGCCGGCGGCATGTCCTCCGACAGCATCAGCGTGCGGATCATCTTGCGCTTGAGCGCGATCATCCGGACCCGGGCACCGTCCAGAAGCTCGCTCTCCAGGGCATCCTCGACGACATTGTCCGGCGTCGCCTTCAGCGCCAGGGAGGCGAGGTGCGCAGCGGCGATCCGCTCCTCCAGGAAGGTCAGGCGATAGCGTGCGATCGAGGGCACATAGATCAGCACCTCGCTCAACATGACGAAGGCGATCGTCAGGACCAGTAGGCGGGCCGAGAGGCCCTTGGCCAGCGGCGGCAATGACAGGCCCGGTGGCGACATGGCGCTCGAAGTCAGTCCCTATCGGCGGCCGAGATTAAGGCTCGCCCAGTATGAGGTGCAATCGGCTTGCCGGACATTCAACCAAACCGGGCCAGAAAGCGCACCAGCTTTCGGGTCCGCTCGCTGAAGAGGCCCGGCGTGTAGTAGCTGCCGGCGGCGCGTTTGCTGGCCTCGCCCAGCGTCGGGTAGGGGGCGATCATGGTCGCCAGCTTGCCGATCTTCATGCCGTTGGCGATCGCCAGTATCCACGGTTGGATCAGCTCGCCCGCATGCGGTCCGGCGATGCCGGCGCCTAGAATCCGCCCGCGGCGGTCGGTCACGGCCTTGACCAGGCCGTCGGTGCGGCGCTCGGTCTGGGCCCGGTCGTTCTCGGCGAAGGGCCAGCGCAGGATGCGGATCTCGCCGGCGCGCACGCGCGCCGCGTCCTCCGCCAGCCCGACCTGGGCCAGCTCGGGGTCGGTATAGGTGACCCAGGGTGCGGCTCGAAGATCCGCCTTGGCCGGCAGGCGAAAGAGCGCGTTCTTCAGCACGACGCCGGCGTGATAGCCGGCGACGTGGGTGAACTGCAGGCCGCCGGCGACGTCGCCGATGGCGAAGACGCGGCGGTTCGTGGTCCTGAGCCTGGCATCGACGACGATGCCGCCGGGCGTCGCCTCGATCCCCGCCGCCGCCAGGTCCAGACCCGCGACCTGAGCCCGGCGGCCGACCGCGACCAGAAGATGCGAGCCCTCGATCCTGATCTCGCCGTCTGCCGCCTCGGCCTCGACGGCGACGCCGTCCGCCACGCCTGCCACTTTGACGATCTTCGCCCCTTCCAGGATTCGCACTCCCTCGGCCGCCAGGCGTTGTCGGACCACGCCGACGAGCTCGGGGTCGTCCTTGGGCAGCATCTTGGCCATCTCGACGACGCTTACCTCGGCACCGAGACGGCGATGCGCCTGCGCCATCTCCAGACCGATCGGCCCGCCGCCCATGACGATCAGGTGCCGGGGCGGCTCGCTATTCTCGAAGATCGTCTCGTTGGTGAGGTAGGGCACCGAGTCGAGGCCGGGAATCGGTGGCACGAAGGGCACCGAGCCGGTGGCGATGACGAAGCGCCGGGCCTCGATGACCTGGTCGCCGACCGCGAGCCGGCGCGCATCCAGGAACCGGCCCTCGCCGGCCAGCACGCCGACGCCCAAAGCCTCGAAGCGCTCGACCGAATCTTGCGGCCGGATCGCCTCGATGACGCCCTGGACATGCGCCTGCACTGCCGGAAACGAGACCTCGGGCAAGTTCGGGCCCAAGCCGAAGACGGCGCCCTGGCGATAGGTCTCGGCCGCATGCGCCGCCGCCAGCAGGGCCTTGGAGGGCACGCAGCCGTAGTTCAGGCAGTCGCCGCCCATCTTGTGCTTCTCGACCAGGACCACCGAGGCGCCCATCTGGCTGGCGCCGGCGGCCACCGTCAGGCCGCCTGAGCCGGCGCCGACGACGCAGATATCCACTTTGCGAGATAGCGCCATGTCGGGCTCCGCCGCCGATCCTCTCAGGAGTCGCGGCGCCCCTTATAGCGCTTATAGAGGATCGGCAGGAAGGACAGCGCCGCCAAGGCCACGAGCGGCCCGAAGACTTCAGGATTGTAGATGATGCCGAAATTGGGCTCGCCGCCCATGTCGATCACGGCATCGAAGCCGTTGCCGACGCTGGCGAAGACGAAGGTTCCGGGCACTATGCCGAAGAAGGTGGCGATGACGAAGGTCTTCAACGGCACGTCCAAGAAAGCCGGCACCAGGTTGACGACGAAGAAGGGAAAGAGCGGCACCAACCGCAAGGCCAAGAGATAGCTCATGGCGTTCTCGCGGAAGCCCTTCTCCATCCTGTCGATCGCCGACCCGGTCTTGGCCCGCAAGACCTCGGCGAAGGCGCTGCGGGCGGCCAGGAACAGGATGGTGGCGCCGGCGGTCGCGGCGAAGACGACGACGCAACCGCCCATCCAGATACCGAAGAGGAAGCCGCCGACCATCGTCAACAGCGCCCCCCCCGGCAGCGAGAAAGCGACGACGACGACATAGACGGCGAAATAGACGGCCAATGCGGCCAAGGTGTAGTGGTCGACCCAATCCTGCAATTGGCCGCGATGTTGGCGCAGCATCTCGAAATCGACATAGCGATGGGCACCGCTGGCGAAGAAAGCGACGGCGCCGGCCACCAGCACCAGGATAGGCAGCAGCCGCTTCAGCGGTGGGAGCCGACGCCGGGTCGCGCTCACCGGCCCGCTCGCGGCGATGCGTCGGACGTTATCGGATGCCTCATTGTCGCTCGCCTGCACGCCCCGTGGCCGACGCCCATCCTGGGCGCCGCTTGCACATAACACATGAACCTTACATATGAATTGCCGGAGCTGCTCCCCGCAATGCTCAACATATCGTGATGCGCAGCCGCCCGGGTCGTGCAAGGCTCCGCGGTGACCGGCCGGATGATTGACTTGCCGGGACCGAGTCCGTATACAGCGGGCCTCCCGTCGCCCCTTCGGGCGCGGCCTTGTGCAAGGGGTGAGAATCGTGAAGCGGACCTTTCAGCCGAGCAAGCTGGTGCGCAAGCGCCGGCACGGTTTCAGGACGCGGATGTCGACGGTCGGTGGACGCCGGGTGCTGGCGCGACGGCGGGCGAGGGGCCGCAAGCGTCTCTCGGCATGACGGCATGGCGGCCGCGCTGGGGCGCCTGAAGCGACGCTCGGAGTTCTTGCGGGTCGCGGCGGCCGGCCGGAAATGGGCCACGCCGGGCCTGGTATTGCAGGCGCGGCAGCGAGCGTCGACGGAGGGAGGAATGAAGGCCGAACAGGCGGCGCGCGTGGGCTTCACCGCCTCCAAGAGGGTCGGCAACGCGGTGGCGCGAAATCGTGCCAAGCGCCGCCTGCGGGCCGTCGCCGCCGAGGTTCTGCCCCTTTACGCGGCTCCTGGACATGACTACGTGGTCATCGGAAGACAGGCGACGCTGGACCGCGACTGGGACGACCTGAAGGGCGATCTCGAGCAAGCGTTGCGGCGGATCGGCGCCTCGGTCGCCAAGGGCGACCGGGCGAGAACTTGAGAACGGCTGGGCCAAGCCGCGGACAAGCCGAGGAACGATGGCGCGATGACGGGCGTTGCAACACTGCTTCGATGGTTGATCCGAGGGTATCAAATCCTCCTTTCGCCGCTGCTGCCGCCGGCTTGCCGCTATCAGCCCAGCTGCTCGAGCTATGCCGCCGAGGCCCTGGCCGTGCACGGGCCCGGGCGCGGCCTCAAGCTGACGGTGGCGCGACTTGGCCGCTGCCATCCCTGGGGCGGCCACGGCTACGACCCGGTGCCGGCCACGCCCGCCGAGTCCAGCGGCCGGCCGCTCTGTCGGCGATAGGGCGGGTCGATGTCGGACCAACGCAATCTCATCCTGGCGATCGGCTTGTCGATCGTCGTCCTGCTGGGGTTTCAGTATTTCGTCGAGATCCCCAGGCTGTCGCAGCAGCAGGCGCAACAGGAGGCGGCGAGCGAAGCCCCGACCGCCGCCACGCCCCAGCCGACGGCGCCCAAGGCCGAGGTCGATAAAGCGACGCCGAAGACCAGCCCCGGTGCGCCCGCCGCGCCCGCCGCCCCGGTCGACACCGCCGCGGCGCGCCGGGCCGTGCTGGCCAAGGCGCCCCGACTGCCGATCGCGAGCACCCGCCTCTCAGGCTCGATAGCGACGGTCGGCCGGCGCCTCGACGATCTGGTGCTGACCGACTACAAGGAAACGCTGGAGTCCGACAGCCCCTCGATCACGCTTCTGTCGCCGACCGGCTCGGCCGCCCCCTATCACGCTGCCTTCGGCTGGGCCGACCAGGACGGCACGCTGGCCACCCCCGACGACGCCACTGCATGGCAAGTTTCCGGCAGCCGCCTGGCGCCGAACCAGCCGCTGACGATGACCTGGGACAACGGCGCCGGCTTCATCTTCAAGCGCCGATACGAGCTCGACGAGAATTACATGTTCACGGTCACGCAGACGGTCGAGAACCACTCCGATGCCGCCGTGACACTTTATCCCTGGGGTCTGGTGGCGCGTACCGGAGCACCCGAGACCCTCGGCTTCTACATCCTGCACGAAGGCCCGATCGGCGTCCTCCAGGGCCAGCTCAAGGAAATCGACTACGACGACCTGGAAGGCGCAGAAGCCGTCACGGAAAAGAGCCAGGGCGGCTGGGTCGGGATCACCGACAAGTACTGGCTGACCGCTCTGGTGTCCGACAAGGAGCGCTCCTTCACCGGCACCTTCCAGCATTTTGGCCAGAGCGACAGCTACCAGGTACAGTATCTGGGCGACGGCATGGCGCTGCCGGCCGGCGGCATCGTCGAGACCAAGAGCCGCCTCTTCGCCGGTGCCAAGGAGGTCAACCTTCTCGACGACTATCGCGACCGCTTCGCCATCACCCTCTTCGACCGCGCCGTCGATTTCGGCTATCTGCACTTCCTGACCATTCCGTTCTTCAAGGTGCTGGACTTCTTCTATCGGCTGCTCGGCAACTTCGGCCTGGCGATCCTGCTGTTGACCGTCTGCGTCAAGCTGATCTTCTTCCCGCTCGCCAACAAGTCCTACAAGTCGATGAGCAAGATGAAGGCGCTGCAACCGGAGATGACCCGGCTCAAGGAGCGCTACGGCGACGACCGGCAGAAGATGCAGCAGGAGGTGATGGGCCTCTACAAGAAGGAGAAGGTCAATCCGGCCGCCGGCTGTCTGCCGATCCTGATCCAAATCCCGGTCTTCTTCGCCCTCTACAAGGTGCTGTTCGTCACCATCGAGATGCGCCATGCCCCCTTCTACGGCTGGATCCACGACCTCTCGGCACCGGACCCGTTGTTCATCGTCACGCTCTTCGGCCTGATCCCGTGGGATCCGCCGCTGTTCCTGTCAATCGGCATCTGGCCCGTGCTGATGGGCTTGACGATGTTCTTGCAGCAGAAGCTCAACCCGCAGCCGACCGATCCGGTGCAGGCCAAGGTCTTCCTCTTCATGCCGCTCTTCTTCACCTTCTTGCTCGGCACCTTCCCGGCCGGCCTGGTGATCTACTGGACCTGGAACAACATGCTCTCGATCGCCCAGCAGTACGTCATCATGAAGCGCATGGGGGTCCCCATCGGGGGAGGCAAGACGTAGATGGACGAGGCCGGCGCGGCGGAAGCGCTCGAGTACGGGCGCTGGCTCTTCGCCCAGCCTTGCGATTTCGTGCTCGGTGCGGCCGAGGTGGGGCAGTTGCCGGCACCGGCGTTGCCCGAGGTCGCCTTCGCCGGCCGCTCCAACGTCGGCAAGTCCAGCCTGATCAACGCACTGACCGGCCGCAAGACGCTGGCGCGGATCTCCAACACGCCCGGCCGGACGCGGCAGATCAATTTCTTCCGCCTGGGCGCGCGGCTGATGCTGGCCGACCTGCCGGGCTATGGCTACGCCCGCGCCGCCAAGCACGAGATCAAGCGCTGGAACGAACTCATCCTCGACTACCTCAAGGGACGGCCCAACCTGCGCCGGGTCTGCTTGCTGATCGATACCCGCCACGGCCTCAAGGCGGCCGACCTGCCGGTGATGGCGCTCCTGGACGAGGCCGCGGTCAGCTACCAGGTGGTGCTGACCAAGGCGGACAAGCTGAAGCCGGCGGCAAGGCCCGAGGTCCTGGCCGAGCTCGAGACGGCGCTCCGCCGGCACCCGGCGGCACACCCCGAGATCCTGACCACCAGCAGCGTCTCGGCCGAGGGCATCGCCGACCTCCGGGCCGCCCTCGCCGCCCTGGCGGGCGCGGCATGAGTGGGCTATAAGGCGCGCCTCACGGCTGCTGAAAGGCGCGCCCGATGGCTGCTGGCAAGAGACGCGACGAAGCGCACGACCGGATCGCCCGGACCCTCTCCGAGGCGTTGCCTTACATGCGCCAGTTCGCGGGCCAGACCTTCGTCATCAAGTACGGCGGCCACGCCATGGGCTCCGACGAGCTGGCCCGGACCTTCGCCCGCGACGTGGTGCTGATCAAGCAGGTCGGCATCAACCCGATCGTGGTCCACGGCGGCGGACCGCAGATCGCCAGCATGCTGGAGCGACTGAAGATCCAGAGCTCCTTCGTCGACGGCCTGCGCGTCACCGACCATGCCACCGTCGAGATCGTCGAGATGGTGCTCTCGGGCTCGATCAACAAGCAGGTGGTGACGGCGATCAACTCCCAGGGCGGCACCGCGATCGGCCTTTCCGGCAAGGATGGCCGGTTGATCCAGGCCCGCAAGCTGCAACGGACCAAGCGCGACCCCGATTCAAACATCGAGCGCGTGCTCGACCTCGGCTTCGTCGGCGAGCCGGAGCGGATC